>NZ_ANAH02000001.1:338710-677420 GCF_000335475.2 Cystobacter fuscus DSM 2262
GAGACCTGTCGGCCCGGGGGCTCGGCGGCTACGCGCGGCGCTGGCGCACGCGCTTCCGCACCGCGTTCCGGCTCAACCGCCGACTCATGTGGGCCTTCGAGCGGCCACGGCTGTTGGATCGCGTCTTCCGCACGGCGTGCCGCGACGAGCGCACCCGCGACGAACTCATCGACGTGCTCAGCGGCGAGGCCACCCGGCTCTCGTGGCGCTTCATCGCGTCGGTGGCACTCGGACGTTGAGGCCCGGGACGCACTGTGAGTCCTTCCCCCGAGCGCCGCTACACCGCGCACCGCGTTACTGACGAGTGGTTGACGTGTGGAGGACGCGCGGGAGAACTCACCGCGAGAAGCGCTCCCCGCCCCCTTGCACCCCCTGGGAGCTGGGCACATCCTCGATCGCGATCGGCCACGACAGGAGGTGGGGAATGCTTTCCATCCATGAGCATGCGAGTCTGGAAGAGGCGAGCGTCGAGCTGTTGGAGTTCGCCCTGGATCCATCCAACTGGACGGCGGCCCTGGCAACTGGGGCGACGGTGGTGCCCGCGCAGGACGTGCAGAACCAGCGGCGCGTCGGGCCGCTGCGCGTCTACGCCGTCATCGAGGTGACGCCCTCACTGGAGGTCTTCCTGCGCGTCGCCTTCCGCGCGCCGGGCCTCACGCCGGTGAAGGCCGCGGACCACCTGGAGTCCTTCCTCAAGCGGCGCCTGCCGCTCACGCCCAACACCGAGTGGCAGGTGGAGGTGGACGAGCGCCGGTGGATCCACTTCGTGCGGCGCTACGCCTCGCCTCGTCTTCAGGCGTGAGCCTCGGCGGCAGCGGGCGTGTGCGGCCCTCCGGGGACGTGCTGGCGCCCGCCCACCACCAGGCCCTCCTTCACCTCGATGATCCAATAGCCCTCGCGCCCAGCCTGGGTGGACGAGCCCGCGCAGAAGACATGCGGCCGCTCGGCCGTGGCCGGCAGGTGGTAGCGGTGATGGATGTGGCCGTGCAGCACCGCGAAGCGCGGGCCCCGCAGCAGACGGATGAGCGCCTTCGCGTCCCGCAGCCGATGCAGGGGATGATCCGCCCCGCCTCCAGGCGTGAAGGGCGCGTGGTGCACCACCACCAGCAGGGCCCGGCCCTCCAGCCGGGGATCCGCCACCACCGCCGCGAGCCCCTCCAATTGCTCCGCGCCAATGAAGCCGGAGGCGATGCCAGGAACCACCGGGACCCGAGCGGACAGCAGACCCACCACCGCGGCATCCCGCCCCACCAGGCGCACGAAGGGGAAGGCCCCCTCGCGTTGGTGCTCGGGCAGATCGCTGTGCAAGAGCTGGCCGAAGTGCCGCGCGAAGCGGCCCGAGCGGTGGCTGCCCGGCGTGAAGACATCGTGGTTGCCGGGGATGATGGTGCACCGGCCCGGGTCCTCGGCCAGCTCGCCCAGGGCCTGACGGGCGAGCACGAACTCGGGCTCCAGCGCGTACTGGGTGACGTCACCGGAGAGGATGAAGTGATCCACGCCCCAGCGCCGCGCGTCCTGCGCGATGGTGGCGAGCGTCGCGGGCGCCCGCGCGTAGGCCTTGCGGCGCCCTCCCACGGTCTGCTCGAACATGGCGAGCCACCGCCTCCAGCCCAGGGGGCGCATGGGCAGCGACGGGTAGTCCGCCGTCATGTGGACATCGGAGCAGTGAAGAAAGCGCATCGGGTTCCATCCAGGGCACACCGGGTGGCACGGGCACGCATGCTCGCCCGCCTGAAGACGCATGCTCCCCCATCCGAGGGGCACGGCGGGTGAAAACTGCGCACGCCTCCCGGGGAGGCCAAGCTAGTCTGGCCGCCACCACGTCATGAGCCTTCGCGGACGCTTCGCGCCCAGCCCCACCGGACGCATCCACCTCGGCAATGCCCGCAGCGCGCTGCTCGGCTGGCTCCAGGCCCGCGCGGCGGGAGGCCGCTTCCTCTTGCGCATCGAGGACCTGGACCGGGCGCGCTGCCGGCCCGCCTTCCTGGACGACCTGTATCGGGATCTGACGTGGCTGGGCCTGGACTGGGACGAGCCGCCCCTGGTGCAGAGCGAGCGCGGGGAGATGTACCAGGCGGCCCTGGAGACGCTGGAACGGGCGGGCCGGGTCTACCCGTGCTTCTGCACGCGCGCGGAGATCGCCCGCGCGGCGAGCGCCCCCCATGGCCTGGGAGAGGAGGGGCCCCGCTATCCGGGCACGTGCGCGGCCCTGACGCCCGAGGCCCGCGCGGCCCGGGCCGCCACGCGACCTCCAGCATGGCGCTTCCAGGCCGTCCCCGGGGAGTGGTGCTTCGAGGACGGACTGCACGGCCGCTCCTGCCAGGACGTGGCCGCGGCGGTGGGGGACTTCGTGGTGCGCCGCAATGACGGCGTGGCGAGCTACCAGCTCGCCGTGGTGGTGGACGACGCGGCCAGCGGCATCACCGACGTGCTGCGCGGCGATGATCTGCTGTCCTCCACGCCCCGGCAGCTCCAGCTCTACGACGCACTGGGGGAGACACCTCCCCGCTTCTGGCACGTGCCCCTGGTGCTGGGCGAGGACGGCAAGCGGCTGGCCAAGCGGGAAGGCGCCTTCGCGGTGGCCGAGCTGCGCGAGCGCGGCATCGCCGTCGAGCGGGTCCTGGGGCTGCTCGCGGCCTGGAGCGGACTGGGAGATGGCTCGCCAGTGACGCGCGAGGAGCTCATCCACCGCTTCCGCCCCGAGTCGCTGCCCCGGAGCCCGGTGGTGGCGCACGAAACGCTCTTGAAGGAGGCCCTGGGGTTGGGCTGAAAAATTCCACCTGCTACACTCCGCGCGGGATCCCGTGAAGCGGGAGGCTCTTGAAAACCCGGGCGGGGCGCTATGGTGTAGCACCTCGCACGCACGCCACATGTCCGTCACCGTTCAACAGCTAGCTGCCCGGGACGCCGAAGCGCTGCGGGCGCTGCTCGCCCGGGATCCGGCCCACAACCTCTACCTGCTGGGACTGCTGGAGGAGTTCGGCCTCACCTCGCCCGAGGGGCAGGGCGGCTTCTCCTATTGGGGGCGCTTCGATGGGCAGACGCTCACCGCGGCCGTGTTCGTGGGCGGCGCGGGAGGGCTGCTGGTGCCCTCGGCGAGTGACGGCACGGCCACGGGGATGATCGCGGACGCGCTGGCCGATCGCGTGCGGCTCCGGGGGGCGGTGGGAGAGAAACCCGCGGTGGACGCGCTGGTGCGCAGCCTGTGCGTGGGCCGGCCGAAGCTGTCGCGCACCTACCGGCTCTTCTCCGTCTCGGCGGATGACCTGGGCCCCTTCACCAACCCGCTCTTGAGGCCGGCGCGCGAGGAGGATCTCCCGCGCCTGTTGCCGCTGGCGGCGGGGGCCATCCAGGAGCTGCACGATCGGGACGCGCTCGCGGAGGATCCCCACTTCGAGGCGCGGGTGGCACAGCGCGTGCGGGCGCGGCGCACCTACGTGCTGGAGGAGAACGGCGAGCTGGTGTTCAAGGTGGACATCGGCAGCCGCTCGCAATACGGCGCGGAGTTGGAGAACCTCTACACGCTGCCGGCGCAGCGCAAGAAGGGCCACGCCACGCTGTGCCTGGGGCAGATTTCGCGCTTCCTCCTCTCGTCGCTGCCGCGCCTGACCCTGCGCGTGGAGGAGAAGGACGAGTCCCTGGCGCGCATCGCCCGCCGGGTGGGCTACCTCGCCGGCCGCACCCAGCGCGTGGTGCTGGTGGATTAGCGCGGGGCGAGGGGCACGAGGTGTTCTGACTCACAGGTCAACCGCAGTGGTCACCATACCTCCCCCTTGCCTAGCCATCCCACCTGCTTTCACGAGGAGAGCACTAGGAGCTTGTCGAAGTACCGCCAAAAAAACGACTCCTACATACCAACCGTAGCGGTGCGTTCAAATCGCACTACCCGATATGTAGTGGGTCGTTGAGATATTCCGACAGGCACCTAGGCGTGGGCCGCTTGCTAGGAGGAGGGCTGGCAAGGCTGGAGGTCGTCCTCTCGACCTAGCGGGCACACAAATCCGGAGATTTTGCGTGACTTGGCACACCTATCGAGGTTCGCTCAATCACCATCTCATACCGCTTGACTGAACATCCGAGCAGCTCTACTTTTTCTTATTCCGTTCGTAGCCGCACTAAACGCCAGCGCCACGAGCCAAGGACAGCGCGATGAGTACAAAGTCCTCGATCGAGTGGACGGAGCACACTTGGAACCCGACGGTGGGTTGCACCAAGATCTCGCCGGGTTGTAAGCACTGCTATGCCGAGACGATGGCATACCGTCTTCAGGCCATGGGCGTCCCCGAATACGAAAATGGCTTCAAGCTCCGACTCATCCCCGAGCGACTGGATGAGCCCCTGAAGAGGAAGAAGCCGACCATGTACTTCGTCAATTCGATGAGCGACCTCTTCCATCGAGAGGTACCCTACTCATTTCTTGATCGGGTCTTCGACGTCATAAGCCGGTCGCCGCAGCACATCTTTCAAATCCTGACCAAACGAGCGGAACTCATGGCGCGGTACTTCGAGCAGCGCAACGTGCCTGCCAATGCGTGGCTTGGTGTCTCGGTCGAAGATCGGAAGTATGGTGTTCCGCGTATCGCTGTTCTTCGTAGAATCGATGCAAAGGTCCGATTTTTGTCTGTCGAGCCATTGCTTGGACCCCTAGGCGAACTCCAACTTGACGGTATTCATTGGGTCATTGTCGGAGGAGAGTCAGGTCCCGGAGCAAGGCCAATGGATCCTGCTTGGGCAGAGGATGTCTTGAGACAGTGCCAAGCAATGAGCATTCCCTTCTTCTTCAAACAGTGGGGCGCCTACGGACCTGATGGAATCCGTCGTTCCAAGAAAGAAAATGGTCGTATGCTTGGAGACAAAGAATGGAACGAGTTTCCGGTAGGTAGCTTGTAGTCATTGGCCGATTAGGGGGACGTCCATGTCGAAAAAGGAGTACCACTGGGAGATCGGTCAGCCACCGCCCGAACTCAATGTCCATAGCCTTGCCAAGCACGATGTACTTCGGGCGTATCTCTCCCGATACCTGAACGTCTTAACCAGCAATCCGAAGATTGATCGCTTCCGGTTGACTCTCGTGGACGGTTTCTCCGGTGGAGGCGTTTACCTTCATGAGGTCAATCGGAAGGAAATTAGTGGCTCACCATTGATCTTTCTTGAAGCAACGAGAGAAGCAGCCGCAGAGATCAATGCACGGAAGACAAAGCAATTCACGCTTGACGCTCACTACTTCTTTATAGAGAAGAGCAAGACGACACTTGAATATTTGCGCAAAACGCTCCTGGAGCGCGGTTATGGCGCTCTCTTACAGGATGAGCGAATCAGATTGATGCAAGGGGATTTCGCAGCCAGAGCGAGTGAACTTATCGAGTTCATTCGACAGAAGGGCCGTACTGGAAGAACGATCTTCTTGCTCGATCAGTATGGCTACCTGGACGTACCGTTCCCACTTCTTCGAAAGATCTTCTCGGAACTGCCCTCCGCAGAAGTCATCCTGACCTTCGCCGTGGACGCTTTCGGTGACTTTTTGACCGATAGCCCAGAATCTCGGATAATTCTCTCCAAGATGGGCATTGAGAATCGTTTTGATTTGACTCAGATCGCGCAGGCCAAAGGCGCTAGAGATCGCAGATTCTTCATTCAAGCAGCATTTGGCCCTATCTTTAATGAAGAAAGTGGTGCTCGATTCTACACTCCATTTTTCATCACCTCACGTGAGAGCAATAGAGACTACTGGCTTGTACACCTCTCCATGCACGCCCGCGCTCGCGATGAGATGGCAAAACTGCATTGGGAACTCAAGAACCACTTCCGTCACAACGGTGGCTCAGGCTTGAATATGCTCGGATATGATCCAAAGAAGGATGAATCCTTCACTAGTCAGCCTGACTTCAACTTCGACAAAAGCTCGCGAGAACGAAGCATTCGAAGTCTAAGAGAAGATCTGCCAGAGTTCATGATCCGCCGGACGGACGGAATTGAATTCCAAAAGCTTCTCGAAGAAACATGCAATACGACTCCGGCAAGTAGCGATATTTACCGAGAGGTACTAGGTGAGTTACTCATTGATAAGGATATCTCCGTTACTAGCAAAGAGGGCGGGCAACGAAGGAAGGGCGACAGCATCGAGAAAACAGACATCATCAAAGTTTCTCGACAGGTGTCACTCTTTTTCCGTAAAAAACAATGATTTCAATGCTGGTTACCCGGCCCAGCCAGCAACAACCGATACCTCCAACTCTACCAGTTCGGCTCCTTCCGTCTTGAGGTGCCCGTCGCCCGCCGGGTGGGCTACCTCGCCGGCCGCCCCCAGCGCGTGGTGCTGGTGGATTAGCGCGGGGCGTTCTTCCTCACGGCTCGACCGATTGCGGCGGCCGCGTGGCCTTCTTCTTTCCAACGGGGAAGTAGCACCTGCCCTGATACTCGGCGTGGGACTCTCGAACACAGGGGGGCCGATGTTCGAGCGTCAACCAGCAGCCTCCATTGATTTCCACCTCAACGGGACCACAGGGCGCCGTGGCCTGGTCCGGCCAAGGCTTCTTGGGCATGGGATAGGCGATGGGAGAGCTTCCCTGCCCGGCACTATTCGTCCATTGGTTCAGGGACGTCTGGGCCTCCAGACCCGAGGTATCGCGGAGTCCACGCAGCCAGAAGCCCGCGCCGAGCGAGAGCAGAGCCAGGGCCGTCACTGCCAGACCCCACCCCGGGCTCGAGGTCCTCACGCGTCCGCTCACCGGCTTCAGCTCGCTTTTCCGACCGCTCCTCAGGTGCGTGTCCATGAGCGCATCATCCTCCACCCGCTGAAAGGCAGCGGCGAAGAGCACGAAGAGGTCCGTCAATTTCGTCGTCCGACCACGAGTGGGCGCACGGTGCACCACCAGCTTCACGAAGGGCGGCCTCCGGTGGGTGGAGAGGCTCACCCGCCAGCCCGCTTCGAGCTGCCAGTCCACGCGCTTGTCGGGCCGAAGGAGCAGCACGGGTCGTCCGGTGCGAACATGCCGGGCCTCCTGGAGTCGGCCGAGCCCCGGTCCCAGCTGCTCCCAGCTACGCCCGAACCGCAACTCTCCCAGCCGCCCCCCGTTCTCGTTCTCTTCGTCGGCCACGTGCTCGCCCTCCAGGAGTCCGGACTTCGCCCCCCAGTCAAAATCGATTTGACCTTTCGAGTCAACTGATTGGACGTACCTGTAGGGTTGAGCGTCCTGACGATGGGTGGATGAGAAGAGCAGCCCATGGCGGGCCTTGATCCTGGTAGGCCTCCGCTCGGCGCGCGACCTGTCGCATGAGGACGAGCACCCCGCCCTTCCTGGAGAAACACCGATGACGCCCCCCTCGCCCCTGTTCCGATGGAGTGCCGTATTGCTGTCCCTCTCCCTGGCCGCGTGCCGGCCCTCCGGAGCGCCCGTGGACCGACGCACTCCCGTGGTGATCGACACCGACATGGGATCGGATGACGCCATGGCCATCGCGTTCCTGCTGCGTCGGCCCGACGTGGAGGTGAAGGCCATCACCGTCACCGGCGCGGGGCTGGCGCACTGCGAGCCCGGTGTGCGCAACGCGCTGCGGCTGCTGGCGCTCGCGAACCACCCGGACATTCCCGTGGCCTGTGGCCGCACGACGCCCCTCCAGGGCAGCCATGCCTATCCGGATGACTGGCGCCAACAGGCGGACATCCTCAACGGCGTCCCACTGCCCGAGCCGAGATTCTCCGCCTCCGCGTCGACGGCCGTGCAGGTGCTGACCTCCGCCCTGGAAGGCTCCGAGCGGAAGGTGACGGTGCTCGCGCTGGGCAACCTCACCAACCTGGCGGAGGCCCTCCAGGCGAGGCCCTCCCTCGCCGAGCGCGTGGAGCAGCTCTACGTGATGGGCGGAGCCGTGACGGTGCCCGGCAACGTCGGTGACAGTCCGGGCGTCAATCCTCCCAATCCGTATGCGGAGTGGAACATCTACGTGGACCCCGAGGCGGCGGCGCGAGTGTTCGAGACCGTGCCGGCCATGCTCGTGCCGCTCGACGCGACCAACCACGTGCAGGTGACGGAGGAGTTCCTCCAGCGCTTCGAGAAGGACCGCCAGACAGCGGAGGCCGACTTCGTCTACCGGCTCCTGGCCAGCGATCCGGACTACGTCCGCAGCGGCACGTACTTCTTCTGGGATCCGCTCGCGGCCGCGTCGCTGGCGGTGGAGGGAATCGTCACCTTCGAGCCGAAGAAGGTGCGGGTCGTCGTGGAGGAAGGCGAGAGCAGCGGGCGGACGCAGGAAGCGGAGACCGGGCACACGGTGCGAGCCGGAGTCTCGGCGGACCGCCAGAAGTTCGAGTCGGCCTTCCTGGACACGCTCAATGGAAGGGTCCACGTCCCCTGAAGGTGGGCGGCGGATCGAGAGTTCTGACATCTCTGCCGGCCACCTGACTCCGTGAACAGTTAGAGTGTGGAATGAGCAAGACTTTCTTGTTGCTGCGCCTGGGCATGGCCTTGAGCTTGGTGCTGCTCACATCGTGCATGACGACCCGAGGCTCGGAGGTGAACGAAGCTCACCCGAAGCAGGAACCCATGGCGGTGCGGGTGAGCGAACTGCCCGGAGGCAAACTGAGGCTTGCCTTCAAGCCGGTGGCGCCAGACCTGGCACTGGAGCAAGTACGGCCGCAGGAGGCGCGGGAAGTACTCGCGACCTTCCATGCGTCCTTCCCGAGGGAACAAGGGCGTCGTTTCCGGCTCGTGCGAACCTCGACGGAGCCAGAGCCCGAGGAGTGGGAACGACGGCTGAGAGAGGAGTTCGTGTCCCGCTATGGAGTTCCCGAGGTGCCACTGCCCGGAGCACTAGAGACGAGCCCCGTCTTCATGGCATTGAAATTGTCACCTCCCCATATGGGTGAAGGTGCCCGGGATGCGGCACGGGAACTGTTCCGCTCACCCGTGTTCCTCTCTAGCGTCGCGTTGTCGGTGCTGGTGTATTTCTCCGCCTGGCTGGCACCGGAGCCCTTGTTCACCAAAGCCTTTGTGACGGCGCTGACGCTGAGGCTGGCTTTGCTGGTGGGCGTGCTGGAACTCAACCGATTCGCGAGGGCATGCGCGAGGTTGTACCAGGAGGCCGAGGCGGCGAGATCGGTGGAGGAATTGGAGGTGGTCGCGGAGCGCTTCGGCAAAACGGTGGGAGGAACGGGGCTGCGAGTGCTGATGCTGGCAGCCAGCATGGGAGTGGCCAGGGGATTGCCGGAGGTGCCCCAAGGAGGCATTGGAGCGCTGCTACAGGCGCCACGGCACGCGTTGACCGGGGGAATGACTGTAGAGGGAGCGGCAACGGTGCAGATGGTGGCCGACGGCACCATTGTCGTAACGGGCATAGCAGCGGGCACGGCGACTTCAGCGGCGGGCAAAGCCTGCACGGATGGAACCGAGAGCCAGAATGACTACCACTGGCACCACCTCGCCACGAACAAGAATGAGATTTCATCGCGATATGGCGGCCCATGGACGCCCTTGTTCGAAAAGCTCTTCACAAAGGCTGGGATGAGTCTGGATGCGGCGGAAAACCTCGTCTATCTCAAGGGACATAAAGGCCCCCATCCCGAGGAGTACCATTCGGAAGTCTATCAGCGACTTGAAACAGCACTCAGGAAATGCCAGACCGTTGCACAATGCAAAAGCAATCTGGTGCGAGCACTCCAAAAAGTGGCGGATGAGGTATGCTCTCCCGGAGCCTCGCTCCACCAATGGGTGACGAAGACCTAGGGAGCCGAGAATGAGGCACATGGCCCGGTATTTCGAACTGATGGACGACAGGCGATCCGAGTCACGGTGGCATCTGGGAAGCCCCATGGATGAGCAAGGGAAGGAACTAGACCCCTGGCAATTCAAGGATGGGAAATCGCTCGAACTCGGCTGCGTTCCTCGGTTTCCACTCGATGCGCCAGGGCGTCCTCTGGACTATTGCTGGGCGGCGTTTTCCATTCCTGTCGTCCATGAACGGGTCGTCCAGCTCTTCGAGCGGCTGGATGTCCAAGAAGTGCAGTTCCTTCCCGTGCGCGTCGAGGGCCATGATTCACCCTACTTCATCCTCAACGCGCTTCGCTTCATCCGGTGTATCGACGACGCCCGGTGCAGACGGGTGGCGTACTGGACGCCCGAGGATGAACAGCCAGAAAAAGTGGGGGAGTACCGTGTTGTTTCGGGCCTGCGCATCGACCCCGGAAAAGTAGGAGGGGCCCACATCTTCCGGCCCTGGGGCTGGCCGGTCGCCCTCATCGTCTCCGGAGATCTCAAGCAGGCCATGGAGGCGGAGGGCATCACCGGCACACGGTTCGTCGAGGTGTGACGCTTGTCCGCCTCGGGCGCACACCAGGGCGAACAGGGCTCATTCACCTGCTCGCCCCTCCCCAGCGGAACGCGAGGAGATGACCACGTGCAGGTGACGGAGGAGTTCCTCCAGCGCTTCGAGAAGGACCGCCAGACAGCGGAGGCCGACTTCGTCTACCGGCTCCTGGCCAGCGATCCGGACTACGTCCGCAGCGGCACGTACTTCTTCTGGGATCCGCTCGCGGCCGCGTCGCTGGCGGTGGAGGGAATCGTCACCTTCGAGCCGAAGAAGGTGCGGGTCGTCGTGGAGGAAGGCGAGAGCAGCGGGCGGACGCAGGAAGCGGAGACCGGGCACACGGTGTCAGCCGGAGTCTCGGCGGACCGCCAGAAGTTCGAGTCGGCCTTCCTGGACACGCTCAATGGAAGGGTCCACGTCCCCTGAAGGTGGGCGGTGGGACTTACCGTCCAGCGGTCGAGATCCCTGATACCTATACTGGACTACGTTGCGGCCGGTGAGCATGCCCGCCAGGCAGGCTCGCCTCCATTTGGTGGAGGCCGCGAAGGCGGGGCGCTACTGCAGCGTCAGTGCGGCATGACATGCTGGCGAGCCAGGTGAGGACGTGAGCGACCATTCCAAGATCGAGTGGACGGATGCGACGTGGAACCCGGTGAGGGGCTGCACGAAGATCAGTCCGGGCTGCAAACACTGTTACGCGGAGACGTTCGCCGAGCGTTTCCGAGGAGTGCCCGGGCACCCCTATGAGCAGGGCTTCGACTTGCGGTTGGTGCCCGAAAAACTAGCGGAGCCCCTTCGCTGGAGGTCCCCGAAGTGCATCTTTGTCAATTCGATGAGCGACCTCTTCCACGCGGACGTTCCTGTTGACTACATCGTCGCGGTGGCGCGAGTGATGGCGCTGGCGAACTGGCACACCTACCAGGTGCTGACGAAGCGCTCAGAACGGATGAGGGAACTCCTGAGGGGCGAATTGGCGTTCGCTGCCCAGTTGCCACATATCTGGTGGGGCGTCAGCGTAGAGGATCGCCGCTACGGGGTACCGCGCATCGAGCACTTGCGTGAAGCACCTGCTCGGGTCCGGTTCCTCTCGGTAGAGCCACTGCTCGATGACCTGGGCCGGGTGGACCTGTCCGGCATCCACTGGGTCATCGTGGGTGGGGAAAGCGGCGCAGGGGCGAGGCCTCTGCACAGGGAGTGGGTCGCATCCCTCCGGGATCAATGCGCCGAGGCGGGCGTGGCGTTCTTTTTCAAGCAGTGGGGCGGCGTGCGCAAGAGCAAGACGGGCCGTCTACTCGATGGACTGACTCATGATGAGCTTCCGCATCGAGTCGTCATACCGAACCCACTCGAAGCACAGCGGCAACATGCACTGGCGCAGGCAGAGGCTCTTTCACAGGCGTGGCAGGCACGACTCAAAAGCCACCAAGCGGGTGCTCGAACCGCCGAGGCATGACGCTTCATGTAGTGGCTGAATAGCATCGCAGGCGTGTCTGCCCTGGGCGGACGTCCAGGCGAACGCGGGCTGCATCCACCCGCTCGCCCGCTCCAACGGAGTGCGGGAATGCACCCGCCCCCACACACTTGCTCCAGTGCTGGCTCATCGGGAGCACAGCGAAACAGCCGACATCCCCACCCAAAGGAGATGACCCGGAGCGCGCCTGGAGGTCGGCCCGCACAGGAACCAGGGTGGGCCTCCCGTCGCGCCACCCCCGCTGTCCTCCAGACCAACGCATGGTCAAGGTCGAAGGGAACCCTTCAACTCGAGGGAGGCGCATATGGCGGACACCAATCAGGGTGAGATGGACATCAACCCACAATCGCAGCGCACGGAGGAGCCAGATGCAACACGGCGCGCCTCGGGAGTCGACCTACAAGCCCGGCGCGAGCAGCGCCGAGAAACCAGGCGCAACCAGACCTACAAGGCCTTCCTGCGCAACCTCATGGCCATCGGCTCGATGAACGAGCAAGACGCGGAGCGTGCCGCGATCTCGGTGCTCTGCGTCCTGGAACAGCGGCTCTTCGGCGGGGAGCCGGCCCACCTGGAAGCCCAGCTCCCCGGCAAGCTTCAGGATCTGCTGATCCGCTGCGAGCGGCACACGGGCAAGCCCGCGAGCAAGTTCGGCAAGGAGGACTTCATCCAGATGGTGGCGCAGGACCTGGAAGTGGAACCCCTCTTGGCGGAGCGGAGGATCCGCGCCGTCTTCACCGCCTTGAGGGATCAGGTCTCCGAGGGGGAGATCGACGACGTCATCGGCCAGCTGCCCTCCGACCTGCGCGAGCTGTGGCACCTCACCATCTGACGTGCGTCGAGGCCCGGTCTCCCCCGCGCGCGGTCAATCCTGTCCCTCCGAGGAGCGACCGCGTGAGGGGGCGTCGGGCTTGAAGAGGGAGCGGCCCGGGGTCGCCATCCACGCCAGCGAGAAGTGCTTGCCCTGGGGGTGGAGCGCCAGCACGGCCCCCTTGCGCAGCTTGCCGGGCAGTTCCTCCTGCTCCAGGGCGCGCGCGCCCGCGACGGCGAGCGAGGGATTGTGCCCCACGAGCATCCAGCCCGGGCCCAGCTCGCGAGCCATGTGGAGGATGCGCTTGGGCGCCTGGGGACGGGGCCGCAGCTCGGGGAGGAGTTCCACGTGCGCGAGCCCGAAGGCCTCGGCGAGGATCTCCGCGGTCTGGATGGCGCGCACCAGGGGACTCGTGGCGATGCCCACCATGGGCGTGAGGCGTGCGAGCTTGCGTGCGTGGGCACGGAAGGTGGCCCTGCCCTCGAGCGTCAGGGGACGGCTCTCGTCACCCAGGCGGTGGTCACCCTCGGCCTCGGCGTGGCGGACGAACATCAGGGGCATCTGGTGGGAAGACATGGCGGGAGTGTCCCTAAAGCCCCGGGGCCCAAGGGACAAGCAACGTTCCCGCGTCAGGACTCCCGGCGGCGCGACACGTTCGTGACGGTGGAACCCCGCGTCCGGCGGGCGGTAGAGTCCGCGCCCATGTCCCGTCCCACGCCTGACCGCCGTCCCCTCTCGGGTGAGGGCCCCGTCATCCTCCGGGCGCCCAGTGATCCACGCTGGCTGCCCCTCGCGCTCGAGCGCTTCGACGAGGTGCTGGTGGACCATGCCCACTGCGAGAAGAAGGCCGCGGCCAACGCCCTCTCGATGATCCAGGTGTACCCGGACCTGCCGGGCCTGCCCGCGCAGATGGCGCGGCTGGCGCGCGAGGAGAGCGCGCACCTGGCCCGGGTGCTGGAGCTGATGGCCGCCCGCGGCCTGACCTTGAACCGGGACGCGGGAGACCCCTACGCCCAGGGCCTGCAGAAGGCCGTGCGCACCTCGCACGAGGGCCGCAAGGTGGACCGGCTGCTCGTGGCCGCCGTCATCGAGGCCCGCTCCTGCGAGCGCCTGTCGCTGCTCGCCGAGGGACTGGAGGAGGACTCGCTGCGCCGCTTCTACGCGGAGCTCGCCCAGTCCGAGGATGGCCACCAGTCGCTCTTCTACCGGCTGGCCGTCACGGCGGCGGGCGGCGACGAGACGCCGGTGCGCGCCCGCCTGGAGGAGCTGCTCGTCCTCGAGGCCGAGGTGCTCCAGCGCATCGGGGTGCGCGCCGCCATCCACTGAACGGATGAAACGCCCTCCAGGGCGAGCCCCGCCCCTCCTCGCGGGGCGAGCTCAATGCCTTGCATCCACCATGGCGGGCGCGGCCCGCCCAATCCCAGACATTCCAGCCTCCCCTCGCGACGACCTGAGTCCCCGGGTCCGTGGATTTCCATTCGGATCCAGGTTGCTGTGAAACCCACGCATGTTCAGGTTCGCCCCCCGCTATCAGGCACAGGGGTGGGTCCGCGAGGGCGGGGAGGGGCGAACGAATGCAAGAGCGTCGGCAACGCGGCGGGACCAGAGCGGGAAGCAAGAGGGGCGGTGGGGTCAGCTGGCTCGTGGGACTGCTCGTCGGCATGGCCTCGTCGGCGCTGGCCCAGAATCCAGCCACGACGGTGCACATCGACGTGAGCGCCGGGCGGCATCCCATCAACCCCTTCATCTATGGCGTCGCCCACGCCACCCGGGCGCAGTTGGAGGATCTCAACGCCACCGTCAACCGCTGGGGGGGCAATGCCGCCAGCCGCTACAACTGGCGATTGAACGCCGCCAACCGCGGCGCCGACTACTTCTACGAGAGCCTTGCCTACCCGAGCGCGCAACCGGGTGGCCAGGTGGATGCCTTCATCCAGGGCACCCTGGCGGCGGACGCCGAGCCCCTCATCACCATTCCCATCCTCGGCTGGGTGGCGAACCTGGGGCCGGACCGCTCCAGGATGTGCAGCTATTCCATCGCCAGGTATGGCGCGCAGCAGGGCAGGGATCCGTACTACCCGGACGCCGGCGACGGGGTGCTCGTCTCGGGCAAGGACGTGACCAACGATCCCCGGGACGCCAACGTGGCGGTGGACGCGCGCTTCCAGAAGGGCTGGGTGGAGCACCTGCGCCAGACCTGGGGCACGGCCGCGCGCGGGGGCGTGCGCCACTACATCATGGATAACGAGCCGAGCCTCTGGCACCAGACGCACCGGGACGTGCGGCCCAGGGGTGCCACCATGCGGGAGCTGCGCGACATGTTCCTCGCGCACGCCGCCGCGGTGAAGGACGCGGAGCCGGACGCGCTCATCCTCGGCCCCGAGGAGTGGGGTTGGAGCGGCTACTTCTACAGCGGCCATGACCATCAATACGCGCCCCAGACGGACTACACCCGCTACCCGGACCGGGAGGCCAACGGGGGCTGGGACTACCTGCCCTGGCTGCTCAACCAGCTGCGCGCGCACGAGCGCACCACGGGCCGGCGGCTGCTGGACGTCTTCACCGTCCACTACTACCCCCAGGGCGGCGAGTTCAGCGGCAACACCTCCCAGCGGATGCAGCTGCGGCGCAACCGCTCCACGCGCTCGTTGTGGGATCCGGGCTACGTCGACGAGACGTGGATCAACGACACGGTCATGCTGGTGCCCCGCCTGAAGGATTGGGTGCGCACCTGGTACCCGGGCACGAAGGTGGGCCTCACCGAGTACAACTGGGGCGCGGAGGCGCACATCAATGGCGCCACCACCCAGGCCGACCTGCTCGGCATCTTCGGCCGCGAGGGGCTGGACTACGCCACCCGCTGGGAGACACCGGCGACGTCCACGCCCACCTACAAGGCGATGAAGCTCTACCGCAACTACGACGGGCGCAAGTCCACCTTCGGGGACGTGAGCGTGGCCTGCTCCGTGCCCGAGCCGGACCACCTGTCCGCGTTCGCCGCCCAGCGCACGCGCGATGGCGCCCTCACCGTCATGGTCGTCAACAAAGTGTTGACGGGCTCCACCCCCCTCACCTTGAACCTGTCCGGATTCCACCCGGGAGGGCGTGCCCAGGTCTGGCAGCTCACGGCCGCCAATACCATCACCCTCCTGAGGGATGTACCCGTGGCCGCGGGCGCCGTGCACACCCTCGTGCCTGGCCAGAGTGTCACCCTGTTCATCATTCCCCCGGGACAGGCCCCCCACCGTTGAACGGGCCTGGGTCGGTGACTCAGGGGCGCGTATAGATGGCGCCGCCCATGAGTGCCCCGACCGCGTCCACCTCGCCCGCTCCTCCCCGCCCGCTCCTCCTCGCGCTCGCGTACCTGGCCTTCGTGAGCCTCGGGCTGCCCGACGCCGTGCTCGGCGTCTCCTGGCCCTCCATCCGCGACACCTTCGCGCTGCCCCAGACGGGCATGGGCATCATCCTCGCCACGGGGGCGACGTCCTACTTCCTCTCGGGCCTGCTCGTGGGCCGGCTCATGCGCGCGCTCGGGGTCGGCCTGCTGCTGGTGGTCAGCACCGTGCTCGTCACGCTCGGTATCACCGGCTACGCCACCCTTCCCCTCTTCGCCCTGTTCCTCATGGCCTCCTGTGTCATCGGCTTCGGCTCGGGCGCCATCGACGCCGGGCTCAACACCTACGCCGCCCAGCACTTCGGCGCGCGCCACATGAACTGGCTGCACGCGGCCTACAGCACCGGCGCGGCCCTGGGTCCCGTGCTCACCACGGCGCTGCTCGCGCGCGACGCGGGATGGCGCGCGGGCTATGCCGTCATCGCCGCGCTGCTGGGCACCCTCGCGCTGTCCTTCGTGCTGATGCGCCGGCAATGGGACGGCGCCCCCGGGGCCTCCGCATCCACGGAGTCAGGTGGGGCGGGCGACGTGACGCCCACGGTGGGTGCCCTCGAGGCCCTGCGCCGCGCCCCGGTGTGGTTGCAGATCCTCATCTTCTTCATCTACACCGGCATCGAGGTCACCGCGGGCCAGTGGAGCTACACGCTCCTCACCGAGGAGCGCGGCCTGGGCACGGCGGAGGCGGGCACCTGGGTCAGCGTCTTCTGGGGATGCCTGCTCGCCGGACGCATCTCGCTCGGCTTCGTCATCGAGCGCATCGGCACCGTGCGGCTGCTGCGGCTGAGCACCGCGCTGGCCATCGTGGGCGCGCTCCTCTTCGCCCTTCCCTCGCTGCCTCCCGCGCTCGGGTTGGGCCTGCTGGGATTCTCCATCTCCTCCATTTTTCCAGCCCTCATGTCCGAGACCCCCCGAAGGGTGGGCCAGGACGCGGCCGCTCACGCGGTGGGCTTCCAGGTAAGCGCCGCGACGCTGGGGATCGCCGTCCTGCCGAGCCTCGCGGGCCTGCTCGGGGCGCGCTTCGGTCTCTGGGTCATCGGGTGGCAGATCCTCGGATGCGTGGTGCTGCTGACGGTGCTCCACGAGATCCTTTCCGCCTTGACGGACCGCGACTCCACGGCCACTTCACGCGAAGTGATGACGCGGTCCGTGGCCCAAGAGAAGTAGGGGCGCGCGCGCGTTCTTCGCGTTAGCGTGCGGGCCGTTGTCTTCCGAATGGAGCAGCAATGACGGACCCGAAGAACACCTCTCCGGACGCTTCCACACGTCCGGAGACCCCCACCTCCGAAAGCGCGGAGGGCGCCACCCGCCGGGAGTTCATCGCCACCGCTACCGTGACCGTCGGCGGAGCCCTGTTGTTGGACGGTTGCAGCCATACCCCGTCCACCCCCGACACCCCCACTCCTCCCGGTACCCCGTCCTCGCCCCCGGCCACCGGTGACGTGGAGGTGTCGTTCACCCTCAACGGCCAGCCCCGGACGGTGAAGGTGGACACGCGCACCAGCCTGTTGGACGCGCTGCGTGAGCGCCTGGACATGACCGGGACCAAGAAGGGCTGTGATCACGGCCAGTGTGGCGCGTGCACGGTGCTGGTGAACGGCCGGCGCGAGCTGAGCTGCCTGTCGCTCGCCGTCATGAACCAGGGCGCCGAGGTGCGCACCATCGAGGGCCTCGCCCAGGGTGACAAGCTGCACCCGATGCAGGAGTCCTTCCTCACCTGTGACGCGCTGCAGTGCGGCTACTGCACGCCGGGACAGATCATGAGCGCCGTGGGCCTCATGTCCGAGCCCTGCGGGCCCGCGGACGACGACGTGCGCGAGGCGATGAGCGGCAACATCTGCCGCTGCAGCGCCTACCCCAACATCATCGCCGCCATCCAGCAGGTGCGGCAGCAGCCCAAACAATAGCCTCCAGGTGTCTCGCCCATGAATCCCTTTCAATATGAGCAAGCGCAGGAGCTGAACTCCGGCGCGGAGCGGGTGCTTCGCACCCCCGAGGCCACCTTTCTCGCGGGTGGAACCAACCTGCTGGACTTGATGAAGTTGGGCGTGGAGAAGCCCGCCGTCCTCGTGGACGTGCGCAAGCTGCCGCTCGCCCAGGTGGAGGAGCTGCCCGATGGAGGCCTGCGGCTGGGCGCGCTCGCGCGCAACAGCGACGTGGCCTTCCATCCGCTCGTCAAGGAGCGCTACCCCCTGCTGTCCCAGGC
The DNA here is from genome assembly GCF_000335475.2 of Cystobacter fuscus DSM 2262. Taxonomy (NCBI): domain Bacteria; kingdom Pseudomonadati; phylum Myxococcota; class Myxococcia; order Myxococcales; family Archangiaceae; genus Cystobacter; species Cystobacter fuscus. The sequence continues at coordinate 356,886 of NZ_ANAH02000001.1, forward strand.
CCTGCTCGCGGGCGCCTCGGCGCAGCTGCGCAACATGGCCACGGTGGGCGGCAACGTCATGCAGCGCACCCGCTGTTCGTACTTCCGCGACACCTCCACCCGCTGCAACAAGCGCGAGCCCGGCACGGGCTGCTCGGCGCTCGAGGGCATCAACCGCGGCCATGCCGTGCTGGGTGTCAGCGAGGCGTGCATCGCCACCCACCCCTCGGACATGGCCGTGGCGCTCGCGGCCCTGGGCGCCACCGTGCGCGTGAAGGGCGAGAAGGGCGAGCGCTCCATCCCCTTCACCGACTTCCACCTCCTGCCCGGCACCACGCCCCAGCGCGAGACGGTGCTCGAGCACGGGGAGCTGATCCTCTCGGTGGACGTGCCCGCGCTGCCCGCCGCGAAGCAGTCGCTCTACATCAAGGTGCGTGACCGTGCCTCGTACGCCTTCGCCCTGGCCTCGGTGGCCGCGGCGTTGGAGGTGAAGAACGGCCGCATCGAGCAGGCCCGGCTCGCGCTCGGGGGCGTGGGCACCAAGCCCTGGCGCGTGCCCGCCGCCGAGGCGAAGCTCGTCGGTCAGGCCCCCTCGCCCGAGGTGTTCCAGGCGGCGGCCGCGGCGGCCGTCGAGGGCGCCCAGCCGCGCGAGCACAACGGTTTCAAGGTCGAACTGGCGCGACGGCTCGTCGTGCGTGCCCTGACGGTGTTGGGAGGTCGTTCATGAACGGCAAGCTGATTGGCAACCCCGTGGACCGGGTGGATGGCAGGCTCAAGGTCACCGGCAAGGCCACCTACGCCGCGGAGAACCACCCGGAAGGCATGGTCTACGCCGCCATCGTGCAGAGCACGGTGCCGCGCGGCAGCGTGCTGCGCATGCAGACGGGCGAGGCGGAGAAGGCCCCGGGCGTGCTCAAGGTGCTCACCCCCCGCAACATGCCCAAGCCCGGAGGACTGGAGCAGTACAGCGCCATCCCCATGCTGCCCAAGCTCGGCATCATGCAGGACAGCGAGGTGCTCTATAACGGCCAGCCCATCGCGCTGGTGGTGGCCGACACGTTCGAGCGCGCCGTGCACGCCGCCTCGCTCGTGCGCGCCACCTACGTGGAGAAGCCCGCCATCCTCGACCTGGAGAAGGCGCGGGCCAACGCGCAGCCCGCCCCGGGTATCTTCGGCGGACCCCCGCCCGGACACACGCGCGGTGACGTGGAGGCCGGGCTCAAGGCCGGCCCCGCGCGCGTGGAGGCCACCTACGTCACCCCCACCGAGACGCACCACCCCATGGAGCCCCACGCCACCGTCGCGGTGTGGACCGACCCCGAGCACCTCACCCTGTACGACGCCAACCAGGGTGTGCACTTCATGCGGCAGTTCCTCTCCATGCTGTTCGCCATGCCGCAGGAGAACATCCACGTGCGCTCGCCCTTCGTGGGTGGAGGCTTCGGGTGCAAGGCGCTGCCCTGGTCCCACGTCGTGCTGAGCATCCTCGCGGCGAAGGAAGTGGGCCGTCCGGTGAAGATCGTCCTCACGCGCCAGCAGATGTCCATGCTGGTGGGCTACCGGCCCACGACGGTGCAGAAGGTGGAGCTGGCGGCCAGCCCCAAGGGCCAGCTCACCGCCCTGCGGCACACGGGCTTCTCGGAGCTGTCCGAGCAGGACTCCTTCGCCGAGACGTTCACCGCCGTGAGCGGCATGCTCTACGCGTGCCCCAACGTGACCACCTCCCAGCAGGTGGTGCGGCTGAGCACGTCCACGCCCACCTTCATGCGCGGCCCGGGCGAGGCCCCCGGCACCTTCGCGCTGGAGAGCGCCCTGGACGAGCTGGCGCACCAGCTGAAGATGGATCCGCTGGAGCTGCGCCGCATCAACCACGCGGACAAGGATCCGGAGCACGGCCGCCCCTGGTCCAGCAAGTCCCTGCTGGAGTGCTACCGCGTGGGCGCCGAGCGCTTCGGCTGGAAGAAGCGGCCGCTCGCGCCGCGCTCCCTGCGCGAGGGCGACAAGCTCATCGGCTGGGGCATGGCCACCGCCACCTTCCCCGCCATGCGCGGCCAGGCCGCCGCCCTGGCGCGCGTGCTGCCGGATGGCACCGCGGTGGTGCAGTGCGGCGGCTCAGACCTGGGCACCGGTGCCTACACCGTGCTCACCCAGGTGGCCGCCGACGCGCTCGGCATGTCCCACCAGAAGGTGCGCATGGAGATGGGCGACAGCCAGCTGCCGCTCGGCCCCCTCGCGGGCGGCTCCATGAGCACCGCCACCGCCTCGCCCGCCGTCCAGGGCGCGGCCGCCTCGGTGCGTGAGCAGCTGGTGAAGCTCGCCGTGGCGGACAAGGCCTCGCCCCTGCACGGCCTGGCGGAGAAGGACGTCCTCACCGAGGACGGACGGCTCTTCTCGCGCAAGGACAAGTCCAAGGGCGAGACGTACGCGCAGCTCCTCACGCGCCAGCAGCTGCCCCACGTGGAGGGCAAGGGCGAAGCGGCTCCCAAGGAGGAGGAGAAGAAGTACAGCAGCCACTCCTTCGGTGCCCACTTCGTCGAGGTGCGCGTGGACGAGGCGCTGGGGACCGTGCGCGTCAGCCGCATCGTCTCCACCATGGCCGCCGGCCGCATCCTCAACGCCAAGACGGCCAGCAGCCAGATCAGCGGCGGCGTCATCTTCGGCCTGGGCATGGCGCTCACCGAGGAGACCCTGCGCGACCCCCGCAACGGGCGGGTGATGACGGCGGACCTGGCCGACTACCACGTCCCCGTGCAGGCCGACGTGCCGAAGATCGACGTGCAGTTCATCGAGGAGGAGGACAAGTTCGTCAATCCCCTGGGCATCAAGGGCATTGGCGAGATCGCCACCACGGGTGTCGCCGCCGCCGTGGCCAACGCCGTCTTCCACGCCACGGGCAAGCGCATCCGCGAGCTGCCCATCACCCTCGACAAGCTGATGTAAGGGGGCCGGGCGGAACGCCTCCCGCGTTCCGCCCCCCTCTCTACCGGTTGAGCCCGGCTCCCTCCCGCACGGGGGCGGCTGTCGGCGCCTCGGGCCCCGCCCCTCGCGGGCCCGGCGCGCGCGCGGCGGCCGCCGGGGTGCCCTCCCTGCCCTGGAAGGGCCAGCGCATGGGCACCAGCACCACGAGCAGGGCGAGCAGCGCGGCCGTCAATGGCGTGCCGAGCCGGAAGAAGTCCGTGAAGCGGTAGTGGCCGGGGCCGTACACGAGCACGCAGCTCGGCTCGAGCGGGGTGATGAAGGAGCAGCTCGCCGCGAGCGTCACGCCCATGGCGAAGGGCCGGGGATCCACCCCCAGCTTCACCGCGGCGCCCACGGCCACCGGCAGCACCACCAGGGCCGCGGCCTGGTTGCTCATGGGGGCCGACAGCACGATGGTGAGCACCATCATCGCGAGCATCACCAGACGCGCGCCCCCATAGGCCCCGAGCCGCGCCGCGTGTTCGCCGAGGAAGCGCCCCGCCCCGCTCGTCTCCATGGCCACGCCGAGCGCCATCATGCAGCCGATGAGCAGCACCACCCGCCAGTCCACCCGGAAGGCCCGGCCCGCGTCCACGCACCCGGTGGCGATCATCCCCAACATCCCGGCGAGCCCCGCCACCGACAGCGGCACCACCTCGAGCGAGCCCAGCAGCAGCGCCCCGAGGAACAGCACCACGGCCAGCAGGGCCTTGGCATGGCGGGGCGGCTGGTACTCCACGCCCCCCAGCACGAGCAGTTGGGCACCCTCCGTCAGCTCCTGCACCCGCTCGCGTGCCCCCCACAGCAACAGCACGTCCCCCGCCGACAGCTCCAGGGTGGACAACGAGCGCCCGCCCACGCGCCGGCCCAGCAGCTGCAACTTGGTGAGCCGCTGGATGACGGGCCTGCGATGCAGCGCCAGCGCCACCAGGCCGTAGCGCTCGAGGAAGTGCGTCTCCTTGAAGCTGTGGCCCACGAGCGGACTGTCCGGGGTCACCGTCGCCTCCACCAGGATGGTGTCCTGGGGGCGCAGCTCCGAGTCCGACAGCTTCACGTCCGGCCGCAGCTCGATGCCCTTCAGGTCCTTCACCCGGAGGATGTCCTCGCGCTTGCCCTCGATGATGAGCCGCTCGTCGCCCACGAGCTGGTACGCCGGGAGCGCCGGCAGGGACTGGCCGTCGCGCACGATGCCGATGACGCGCAGCCCGAGCCCCGTGGTGATGTCCGCCAGGGTCTTGCCCAGGTAGGCGGAGTCCGAGGGCAGCATCGCCTCGGTGAGGTAGTCGCGCACGGTCCAGTCCTCCATGGAGTCCGCGCCCTCGCGCGCCGGCAGCAGCACCGGCCCCAGGAACACCACGAGCAGCATGCCGAGCACCGCCAGCGGCAGGCCCACGGGCGTCAGCTCCGTCACCCCGAGCGGCTCGAGCCCCAGGCGGGGCAGCGCCGCGGAGACCACCAGGTTGGTGGAGGTGCCATAGAGCAGCACCATGCCCCCCAGCATGGAGGCATACGCCATGGGCAAGAGCACCTTGCTCTTGGGCACCCTGGCGCGATGCGCCGCCCCGATGGCCACCGGCAGGAAGGCCGCCGTCGTCACCGTGTTGGACACGAAGGAGGAGAACACCGCCACCGCCCCCATCATCGCCAGCACGAACGTCTGGTGGCCAAAGCGCGCGAAGAAGGACAGCCGCTGCCCCACCAGCAGCACCACCCCCGTGCTCGCCAGCCCCTGCGTCATCGCCAGCAGGGTGAAGATGAAGATGACGGTGTCGTTGCTGAAGCCCGCGAACGCCTGCTCGGGCGTCAGCACCCCCGTGAGCGCCAGCAGGCACACGATGGACAGTGACGTCACCTCGATGGGGATCGCCTCCAGGGAGAACAACACGAGCGCCAGCAGCACGGTGCCCAGGACGATGGCGATGGTCATCATGTGAGGGCGCGCAGCCTGGAGCCCGCCAGGCGCGGAAGGAAATCTTCCGGTACTGAACGTCGGCTTCTGAATAGACACGATTCAATTAGTAAAATTGAATGAACAAGCGAGTCTCCGAGGGAGGCGAGGAAGCGGGCGTCGTTGCTTTTACAAGCGGGAGCCAGAAATGTAGCCGGACCTTTTACAAGGAGATGTCCACATGGCCTCGCTCCAAACCCCAGGGACCCAGGGCAGCGCTCCCACGAAGAACCCGGAGCTCCTGGCCTGGGTGGCGAAGATGGCGCAGATGACCCAGCCGGATCAGATCGTCTGGTGTGACGGCTCGGAAGAGGAGAAGAAGCGGCTGACGGAGCTGGCGGTGAAGCAGGGCATCCTCATCCCGCTCAATCCCCAGAAGCGCCCGGGGTGCTACCTGCACCGCTCCAACCCCAACGACGTGGCGCGCGTGGAGCACCTCACCTTCATCTGCACCACGAACAAGGAAGACGCCGGGCCCACCAACAACTGGATGGAGCCCGAGTCGGCGTACACCAAGCTGTCCCACCTGTTCACCGGGAGCATGAAGGGCCGCACGATGTACGTGGTGCCCTACGTGATGGGCCCGCTGGGCAGCCCCTTCGCCAAGGTGGGCGTGGAGCTGACCGACAGCGTCTACGTGGTGCTCAACATGCGCATCATGACGCGCATGGGCCGCGCGGCGCTGGAGATGCTGGGCGACGCGGGCGAGTTCAACCGCGGCCTGCACAGCACCGGCGACCTGGACCCGGAGCGCCGCTTCATCTGCCACTTCCCCCAGGACAACACCATCTGGAGCATTGGCAGCGGCTATGGCGGCAACGCGCTCCTGGGCAAGAAGTGCATGGCGCTGCGCATCGGCAGCTACCTGGGCCAGCACGAGGGCTGGCTCGCCGAGCACATGCTCATCCTCGGCGTCACCAGCCCCCAGGGCGAGACGACGTACGTGGCGGCGGCCTTCCCCTCGGCGTGCGGCAAGACGAACTTCGCCATGATGATTCCGCCCAAGGAGTACGCGGGCTGGAAGATCGAGACCGTGGGCGACGACATCGCGTGGATGCGCGTGGGACCGGACGGGCGGCTGTGGGCCATCAACCCCGAGGCCGGCTACTTCGGCGTGGCCCCCGGTACCAACACGAAGAGCAACCCCAACGCCATGGCCAGCGTGGCGCGCGACACCCTCTTCACCAACGTGGCCCTGACGGCCGATGGGGACGTGTGGTGGGAGGGCATGGACGGCGAGGTGCCCGAGGAGCTCACCGACTGGCAGGGCCGGCCCTGGAAGAAGGGCAGCACGGAGAAGGCGGCGCACCCCAACAGCCGCTTCACCGCGCCCATGACGAACAACCCCGTGCTCAGCCCCAAGGCGAACGACCCCATGGGCGTGCCCATCTCCGCCATCATCTTCGGCGGCCGCCGCTCCAACACCGTCCCGCTCGTGCTCCAGGCCTTCAACTGGACCCATGGCGTCTTCCTGGGCGCCACCATGGGCAGCGAGACCACCGCCGCCGCCACCGGCAAGGTGGGCGTGGTGCGCCGCGACCCCATGGCCATGCTGCCCTTCTGCGGCTACCACATGGGCGACTACCTCCAGCACTGGCTCAACATGCAGAAAGCCATTGCCCACCCGCCGAAGATCTTCCAGGTCAACTGGTTCCGCCAGGACAAGAACGGCAAGTTCATCTGGCCGGGCTTCGGCGAGAACATGCGCGTGCTCGAGTGGATCGTGAACCGCGTCCACGGCCGCGTGCCCACCGAGGAGACGCTGCTCGGCTGGGTGCCGCGCTCCGATCAGGGCCTCAACACCAAGGGGCTGGACCTGGCCAGGGAGTCGCTCGCCGAGGTCACCTCCATCAAGCCGGACGAGTGGAAGGCGGAGCTCAAGAACCAGGAGGTCTTCTTCGAGTCCCTGGGACTCAAGGCTCCCGAGGCGTTGACGTTGCAGCGCAAGCTGCTCATCTCTCGTCTCGAGAGTTGACGGATCCGACACACGGTGGGTGGGCCCCGCTCGACGGGGCGTGGGCCGCCCTTCCGCATCAGGAGGGAGCGGCCCGAGTGTTTTGGAGTAGACTCGGCCGCCATGAGATTGGTCCTGCTTCTGTGGACGGCCCTGCTGCTCACCCCCTTCGCGGCACACGCCAAGGCCCCCTCCGCCAAGGAGCTCGTGAAACAGGCGGAGCGGCTGTATGACCAGAAGAAGTACGTGGAGGCCGCCGAGGCGCTCGAGAAGGCGAACGAGCAGGCCCCCGACTCGCGGCTCGTCTACAACATCGCCCGCGCGTACGACCAGGCGGGCCGGGCGCGCGAGGCCATCAGCTACTACGAGCAGTACATGACGGACGGCGAGGACGCGCAGCTGCGCAAGCGCGCGCGCTCGGCGGTGGATCGCTTGCGTCTGCAGCAGCAGAAGGAAGAGGCGGCGGCGGCGGCGGCGGAAGCCGAACGCAAGCGCATGCAGGACGAGGCCGAGGCGGCCCAGCGGCGCATGGAGGCGGAGCGCGAGGCGGCCCGGCAGGCGGAAGCAGCCAACCAGCTGCGGCTCGAGGAGGCGCACCGGGACGCGCTCGCGGAGCGCAAGCGCACGCAGATCACTTCCTTCGCCCTGGGAGGCCTGGCGGTGGCGGGCGTCGGCATGGGCGTCGTCTTCGGGGTGCAGGCGGGGAACGCCCGCGCCCACTTCGACAACGCCCAGGACCTGGACACCAAGCTCGCCGCGCGCACCGCCACCCGGAGCAACGCGCTGCTGGCGGACATCGGCTATGGCGTGGGCCTCGTCAGCGCCGTGGCGGCCGTGCTGCTCTATCCCCGGCAGCCCGCGCCCGTGGCGGGACAGGCCCGGTTGATCTCCGCGCCCCGGGGCTCGGGCGCGGGTGTGGAGGTGAGCTTCTGATGCGCGCACTATGGATGACGGGAGTGTTGTCGGTGCTGGCCAGTGGGTGCAGCTTCACCACGGCCGCGGGGCTCGACGAGTGCGAGACGAGCGCGGACTGTGGCAGCGACCGGGTCTGCACCCCCGAGAAGCTGTGCCTGCCGCTGCCCGTGGGCTGCGGCACCGTGTACGGCTCCCAGAGCCCGGATGCCATTCCCATCGGGGGCCTGTTCCCCGTGCATTCCGGCACGGGCGTGGGCGCGCCCATCGACGAGTCGGATGAGCAGGCGCTCAACGCCGCGGTGCTGGCGGTGGAGCAGATCAACCAGCGAGGCATTGGCGGCAAGCAGCTCGCCCTGTACTTCTGCGACACGGGCAACGACGTGGGGCGCGCCCAGCGGCAGGCCGAGTGGCTGGTGAAGGAGAAGAAGGTGCCGGCGATGATCACCGCCGGCAGCAGCCAGACGCTCCAGGTGGCCCAGGCGGTGACCATCGCCGCGAGCGTGGTCACCCTGAGCTACAGCGCCACCTCGCCCGAGGTGACGGACCTGCCGGACAAGAATGGCGGGCAGGTGGGATTCGTGTGGCGCACCTCGGCCTCGGACGCCATCCAGGGCAGCGTCATCGCGAACCTGCTGCGCAACGACGCCCGCTTCGGCGCCCCCAAGAAGGTGGGCATCTTCTACGTGAACGATCCCTATGGGCAGGGGCTCTTCAACATCGTCTCCGAGCGACTCGACGCGACCCCGAAGGTGGAGAACGAAGGGGACTCGTATACGCGCCAGGGAGACGTCAAGGCGGCGCTGGACACGCTCAACCAGTTCGATCCGGACCTCACCGTGCTGGTGGGCTTCGCCAGCGACGTCACCACCATCCTCACCGAGGCCGCCACCCGGCCCAACCTCCAGCGCAGCGTGCACAAGTGGCTGTTCTCCGACAGCGTGAAGGACGTGGCCGTGCTGGCCAATGGCACGGCGTCCGCCCAGGCGCAGGGCTTCTATGGCACGGCGCCGGCCCAGGGCACGGGGCAGGCCTTCCGCGCCTTCCAGAGCAGCTTCAAGGACCGCTTCAACAAGGACCCGAGCGCCTACGCCTATACCTCCAATGCCTATGACGCCATGTACCTGCTGGCCCTGGGCGCCTCCTACGCCCAGGGAACCAGCGGAGCCGTGACGGGCCCGAAGCTGGCCGAGGGCCTGACGAAGGTCTCGTCCGTGCAGAACAGCCCCGTCCAGCTCACCAGCAGCAGCTTCACGAGTCTCGCCGCGGAGCTCGCCGCGGGCCGGAGCGTCAACGTGGATGGAGCCAGCGGCGCCCTGGACTTCAACAACGACACCGGCGAGGCGCCCTCCCCCGTGGAGCTGTGGCAGGTGGCCGGCAACAACTTCGCGACCATCGAGACCATCCCGGCGCCCAGGACCACGCCGTGACGCCCCCTCCCCCGCGCGAGCGCTTCCCCGAGGGGCGCGGCGCGGGGGAGCGGCACGCTACGCCCAGGACGCCGCCCCGTCCGCGCCCGGAGCCTCCGCGTGGAACCAGGCCGGTACCGGCTCCCCGCCCTCGAAGTACAGCAGGCTCCGGGCCCCGTCCCGGTCCTCGATGCGGATGCACTGGATGTTGCCCTCGTCGTCCATGAGCAGGTGCACGTGCTCCGGCTCACTGACGTGGTGGGTGAACTCCCGGCGCAGCGTGCCCACCGTCACCTCCAAACTGCCCGGCTCCCGCGACTCCACGTCGATGCCCACCAGCGGCAGCGCCTGCTCCATCCGCCACGACGCTCCCTGTCCGGCCTCCACCTCCAGCCGGAGGGGATGACTCGACGCCCGCTCGCTCAACAGCTCGAAGTAGGCGAACCAGCTCCGCCGGGGAATCTCCGCCGCATAACCCATGGCCTACCTCCTCCCCGGAAGGTAGGTCCGCGAGCGCCCCGGCCATCCACCCCTTCCGCGATGGCGCGACCCAACGACTCCCCAGGCCGGAGAGCGGGCGGGCGGACATGCACCTCGTGGCTCGTCAGGAGCCCGTCCCACCTTCCGGCTCCGGGTCACACGAACACAGGTCCGCGTCGTTGGCGTCTCCTCCGGACACCCCATCGCCCCCATAGGAGGTGATGCGCGGCTTGCCCCCTTCATTCACATAGACGTACTCATTGCCCCAGGGGTCCTTGGGCAGCCCTTCCAGGATGCGGTTGTCCACCAGCCCGCGCAGGCCGGAGGCCGTGTCTGGGAAGCGGCCCTTCTTGGCGTAGTACACCTTGAGCGCGTTACCCAGGGCGTGGAAGTCCATCCGCGCCCGGCGCTGCTTGGCCTGGTCCAGCTGGGTAAGCACGGACACTCCCACCGCGGCCATGATGAGACCCAGGATGGTGATGACGACCATGATCTCGATGAGCGTCATGCCGCGTGCCCGGTGGTGCCGCGCCCCCTTCTTCATCTGTTGCACCTTGTAGCTCCCTTGTCTGGCCCCACGTGGAGCCAGACATCCGCCTGTGCAACCCGTGCGCCGGACCCGGCGGCGCGCGTGGCGTCGAGGAGCGCGGAGCGGACGCGAGGAGGCCAGGGTCGGCATGCACGCCAGGCTGTCCCGGGCGATGACGCGTTCATGGGACAGTGTGTCGGGACAGGATGACGGGACACTTTGTCCCGCCGAGCGCCACGTCCTCTGGCTGCTCCACGAGTGGCCATCCACCCGGGCACACGCATGCGAGTGGATGCCGCCCATACCCCCCAGCGCTCCGCTGGGCACCCATGGCCGTGGTACAATTCAATCCCCCTTGAAGTTCTCGCCTGAAGCCCCCGCTGGGTTCGACCCGGTCTAAAGAAAGAGCCTGAATGGATGCCATCGCCGTGGTGGGATTGGGTTGCGTCCTGCCGAACGCGCACCGCGTTTCCGACTTCTGGACCAGCATCTCCACCGGAAGGATTTCACTCGCGAAGGTGCCCGCCCGCGCGTGGGACCACTCACTCTACTTCAGCCCGGATCGCACGATGCCGGACCGGGCCCACGCGGACGTGGGCGGATTCATCAACGACTTCGTCTTCGATTGGCGCAAGTACAAGGTGCCGCCGGCGGACGCACAGAACGTCCACCCCCTGCAGTGGATGATTCTCGAGGCCGGCACCCAGGCCCTCTCCGAGGTGCGCGTGCTGCCGCGGGAGACCACCGGCATCCTGCTCGGGGCCACCAGCCTGGGATGGCAGCGCGACAGCGGCATGCACATCCGCCTGGAGGACATGCTGGACGCGGTGCGCACCACGGACGAGTTCCGTGCCCTGCCCCTCACCCGGCAGCAGGAGGTGCTGGAGATCACCGCCCAGCGCCTGCGCGCGCGCCTCAAGGAGTGCAGCGACGACAACGTGGTGGGCTCCTCGGCGAGCGTGGCCGTGGGACGCATCAACATGCAGTTCGACCTCAAGGGGCTGCACTACTCGGTGGACGCGGGCTACTCCTCGGCGCTCGCGGCGCTGGACCTGGCGGTGCGCGGCCTGCGCGACGGGGAGTTCGACCTCGCGGTGGCCGGCGGCGTCAGCGAGATGCTCACGCCGCTGGAGTTCATCGCCTTCTCCAAGCTGGGAGGGCTGTCCTACAAGGGCCACGTCCGGCCCTTCTCGGATGACTCGGACGGCACGCTCCTGGGCGAGGGCGTGTCGCTCTTCGCCCTCAAGCGGTTGGAGGACGCGGAGCGGGACGGGGAGACCATCTACGCGGTGCTGCGGGGCATCGGCGGCTCCTCGGACGGGCGGGGCAAGTCGCTGGTGGCGCCCCGGCGCGAGGGACAGGCGCTCGCCATGCGCCGCGCCATCGAGGACGCGGGGGTGGACCCCACGAGCGTGCAGTACGTGGAGTGCCACGCCACGGGCACCCAGGTGGGGGATGCCAGCGAGGTCCAGGCGCTCGCGAGCATCTACACGGGCGCTCCGGGCTCCATCGCGCTCGGCTCGGTGAAGGCCAACATCGGTCACCTGCGCGCGGGCGCGGGCGCCGCCGGTCTGCTCAAGGCGGTGCTGTCGCTGCACCACGGTCAGATTCCGCCCCAGCCGGGCGTGGAGCGCGTCAACCCGAAGCTGGAGCTGGAGCGCACGCCCTTCTTCGTGCCGCGCAAGGCGCAGCCGTTCCGTCCGGGCACCACGCCGCTGGCGGCCGTGAGCTCCTTCAGCTTCGGCGGCAACAACTACCACGCGGTGCTGGAGGCCTACCGGCCGGGCCACGGCCGCACGCCCCAGCCCCGTCGCCACCAGGCCGAGCCGCTGGCCATCATCGGCATGGGCGGCATGTTCCCGGGCGCCCCCAGCGTCGAGGCCCTGTGGAAGCGGCTGCTCGAGGGCCACGACGCCACGCGCGAGGTGCCCCCGGAGCGCTGGAAGGCCGAGCGCTACTCGCACCCGGACCGCAAGGATCGCACGTACACGAAGCTGGGCTGCTGGTTGGAGAACCTGCCCTCTCCCACGCTGGAGATGCGCATTCCCCCCGCGGCGTGGGCTTCGTTGGATCCCTCGCACGTGGTGACGCTGCTGAGCGCCGAGCAGGCCCTCAAGGACGCGGGCTACGCCGCGGACAAGTGGAACCGGGAGCGGGTGGCGCTCGCGCTCGGCTTCCTGCCCTACCAGGGCATCAAGTTCCTGGCGGACACGCGCGTGCGCTGGGCGGAGTTCGCCCGCGAGCTGCGCGAGACGCTGGAGAAGTCCGGCATGCCCGAGTGGATGCGCAACGTCATCCTCAAGGGCGCCGAGGAGCGCTACAAGGCGGGCCTGCCCCCCATCAGCGAGGACAGCCTCACCGGCTACCTGGGCAGCCTCAACGCCGGGCGCATCTCCTCGCTGTATGACTTCCACGGCCCGCACATGGTGATGGACTCGGCGTGCGCCAGTTCGCTCGCCGCGCTCCACGCCGCCGCGAAGCTGCTCAACCACCGGCAGGCGGACGTGGTGCTCACCGGCGGCGTGTGGGCGGACATGTCCCCCGAGTTCTTCGTCGCCGGCTGCCGCTTCAACGCCCTGTCCTCCCGAGGCAGCTCGCCCTTCTCCGCCAACGCGGACGGCTTCGTGCCCGGCGAGGGCGCGGGAGTGCTCGTGCTCAAGCGGCTGTCGGACGCCGAGCGCGATGGCGACCGCATCCACTCCGTCATCCGCGCCATCGCCGGCTCCAGCGACGGCAAGGGCCGCTCCGTGCTGCCCCCGAGCGAGATGGGCGAGACGCTCGCCATGCGCCGCGCGCTCACCGCCGCGAACGTGCCGCCCACCAGCGTGGACTACGTGGAGTGCCACGGCACCGGCACCGCGCTGGGCGACGTGGTGGAGACCAAGTCCACCCACAACGCCTACGGCGAGGGCCGCACCCGGCCCCTGCTCATCGGCTCGGTGAAGAGCAACATCGGCCACCTCAACGCCGCGGCGGGCGTCGCGGGGATGATCAAGGTCACGCGCGCCATGCAGGAGCACCTGCTGCCCCGCTCGCTCAAGAGCGAGCCGCGCAACCCGAAGATTCCCCAGGGCCTGGAAGTGGTGACCGAGCAGCGCGAGTGGCCCGTGCCCATGGGCGGCGGCCCGCGCCGCGCCGGGGTGAGTTCGTTCGGCGTGGGCGGTTCCAACTTCCACGCCATCCTCGAGGAGTATAAGGCCCCTTCACCGCGGACCGCTGGCAAGGAGCCGGAGCCGGGGAAGAAGGAGTCGGTCAAGAAGGAGGCCGGGCCGGTGAAGGAAGCCGCGCCCATGAAGAAGGAGGAAGCGGCGGTGAAGAGGGAAGGCGAGCCGGTGAAGAAGGAGACGGAGCCCGCCGACGCGGAGCCCCGGCTCATCGCCGTGGCGGGAGCGGACGCGCGCGCGTGCCTGACGCAATTGGACCGGCTGTGCGAGGCGACGGGCGCCCTGGAGGACACGCGCCGCGTGCCCGAGGGGCCCTACCGCGTGGCCGTCACGGCGCGCACCCGCGAGGAGCTGCGCAAGAAGCGCGACTTCCTGCGCAAGGCGGTGGAGACGGGCGGGGACATGGAGTTCCTCGGCCAGTCCGGCATCTTCGCGGCCGGGCCGGACGCTCCCCTGCGCGGCGCGCCGGTGGCCATCACCTTCCCGGGCCAGGGCGGCCAGTACGCCAACATGCTGCGCCCGCTCGCGCGCGCCTACCCGGTGGTGCAAGCCACGCTGGACGAGGCGGACCGCGTCTACCTGCACCTCACCGGACGCACACTCACCTCGAGCTTCTACACCGAGGACGCCAAGGGCTACCGGCAGAACGACGAGGACATCCACGCGGCCGTCTTCCTCGTCAACGTGGCGCTCTACCGGCTGCTGCGCGCCCATGGCATCCGCGCGGACGTGCTCGTCGGACAGAGCGCGGGGGAGCTGGCGGCGCTGGTGGCCGCGGGCACCCTCACCCTGGAAGAGGGCCTGCGCGCCATCCACTCGCGCACCCTGGCCGTGCTGGAGATGCCCACGGTGGACCCGGGCCAGATGGCGGCGCTCACCTGCGCCTCCGAGCAGGTGCCCGAGCTCATCGCGGGCCTGCCCGGCTATGCCACCCTGGCGGCGGACAACGGGCCGCGCGCCTGCATCGTGTCCGCGGATCGCGAGGCCCTGCCCGCCCTGGTGGAACGCTGCGCCGCGCGTGGCATCGAATGCACCGTGCTCGCGGTGTCCCACGGCTACCACTCGGCGCTCATCGCGGGCGCGCGTCCCGCCTACCAGCGGGTGCTGGAGGGGTTCGCCTTCCGCCCGCCCACGGTGCGCCTGGTGTCCACCATCGACGCGAAGGAGTATGGCGGCCGGCCCTCGCGCGACTACCCGGCCTTCCTGACGAGCCAGTTCGTCGAGCCCGTCCGGTTGCGGCAGGCCCTCGCGGAAGCGCACCGCCTGGGCGCCCGCATCTTCATCGAAGCCGGACCCAAGTGGTCTCTCACCCAATTCACCCGGGAGATCCTCAAGGGTCAGTCCCATGGTGCCATCGCATCGATTCACCCCAAGGTAGGTGACATGGAACAGTTCAAGCGAGTCGTCGGACATTCGTACGTCAATGGCGTCGGGCAGCTCTCGGCGGACGCCGTGAACGGCGAAACCGTGGAGCAGGTGCTGCTCGGACTGCCCCTGGACGGGGTGCTCGAGCCCGCCACCGCGCTCAAGATCGCCATCGCCCTGGGCCGTGAGTTCAGCGTGGACGCCTCGGTGGCCCGGCCCGAGAACCTCGTCACCCTCGAGACGATCATCGCCCTGGTGGAGCAGCTGCGCACGGGCCAGAGCGCGGCCGGCCTCGCGGCCCCCGCCCCCCGGGAGGCTCCCGCCGCGGCCCCCGCCAAGGCCGCCGCGCCCGCTCCCGCCGCCCAGCCCGTCACGACGGTGCAGAAGTCCATCGCGCTGGAGGAGGAGGTGCGGCGCGTGCTGATGGACACCGTGGTGGCCAAGACGGGCTACCCCGAGGACATGCTGGAGATGGACCTCGACCTGGAGGCCGATCTCGGCATCGACACCGTCAAGCAGGTGGACATCTTCGCGCGCACCCGCGAGGCCTTCGGCGTCTCGCGCGACCCCAACCGCGCCCTGCGTGACTTCAACACCCTGCGCAAGGTCATCGAGCACATCGTCGAGCGCGCGCAGCACGCGAGCCCGCCGGCCGCGGCGGCTCCCGCTCCGGCTCCGGCCGCGTCGGCCACCGCCACCGCCGCGGCGGCGCTCGCCAAGGCCGCCGTGCCCGTCACCGTCTCCGAGGAGTCCTCGAAGCGCGCGGGGGGTGGGGGCGGGCAGCGCTCGGTGCGCGACGCGCTCTTCGCCCTGGACCTGCGGCAGGTGGGCGCGAAGCAGGACGAGCTGAACCGGCTGGGCGAGGCGATGGCCTCGCGGGTGGGTGTCGCCGCGCCCGACATGGGCCAGGTGCGCACCTTCGGAGACCTCCTCCAACACTTCGTGAAGGACCGCTAGTCCGTGCAACCCGACACCTCACAATACCCCCTGGTGGAGGACGTGGCCGAGGTCTTCCGCGGGGAGAGCGCGGTCGCCAAGCGCGACGTGCGCCTTCCCGTGGAGCTCGACGAGGAGACGCGCCCGCTGTCCGCGTCCCTGGAGCTGGAGTTCCTCGCCGAGGTGGGCGCGCTCGTGTACCCGGACCGGGTGCTGGTGGGCATGCGGGACGTGCGCTGGTTCCTGCGCGCCCCGGTGCCCGCGGCCGCCGCGCGGCTGGTGGGGCGCGCGCGCCGGGAGCAGGATGGTGAGGTCTCGGTCTTCCTGTCGCTGGAGCAGGAGAGCAGCGAGGAGCCCATCCCCGTCTGCCGCGCCATCCTCCAGTTCGGCCAGGCCTATGGGCCCGCCCCCTGGCCCCAGCAGCAACGGCAGCTCGCGCCCCGCACGGAGAACCTCCAGAACGGGCGGCAGCTCTACACGAGCGTGGGCGGCCAGGGCGACCGCGTCCCCGAGTCGCTCCAGGTCGTCTCCTGGGCCCGGCTGTGTGAGCTGGGCCGCATCCAGGGAGGGCTCATCCACCCCCGGACGCTCTCCAAGGTCCTCCCCGCCAGCCGCATCCAGGTGGCCCCCGCCGCGCTCGAGGGGGCGCTGCACCTGGTGAAGTGGCTCTGGTACGCCTTCTCCGGCGAGGGCTCGCGCGAGATGGCGATGACCGACGCCAACTGGTACCGCATGCCGCGGCGGGACGAGCGGCTGCTGTGCGACGCTCGCTTGAGTGGCGCCGGCAGCGGCCTCGCCTCCTTCAACGCCCAGCTCCTCGGCCAGGACGGCATCCCCGTGCTCGAGTTGCGCGGCATCGGCATGGCCTCGCTGCCCTCCGAGGACACCACCCCCACCCTGCCCCGCGTCACCTGGCAGGCCTTCGTCAAGCTCCTGACCCCGCGATGACCTCCTCCGCGAACATCCCCCTGGCCATCATCGGACTCGGCTGCCGGCTGCCCGGCGCCGACACGCCCGCGCGCTTCATGAACCAGTCCCTCGAGGGGATGCGCGCCCTGACCCAGGCCCCGGAGGACTGGAACGCCGGCCTGCCCGTGCACCATCCGCTCCTGGGCGGCTTCGTCCCCGAGGAGGGCAAGGATTGGAAGCAGTTCAAGCTGCCGCCCGCCCACGTGGAGAAGATGCACCGCATGGAGCGGCTGCTGCACCTCACGCTCCTGCAGGCCACCCATGACGCCGGCTATGGCCCCGACAAGAGCCCGGGCAGCCGCTGCGCCATCTTCCTGGGCTCCACCGGCCTGGGCGTGGACCTGAAGACCGATCAGGCCCTGCGCCTGCGCGCCCCCGAGCTGAGAGATCATCTCGCCCCGCTGCTGGCCCACAGGCCCGACGGCGCCCGGCTGCTGGCGGCCGTGGAGCGGCACGTGGAGCAGCACGCCCCGCCCATCATCACCGAGACGGTGCCCATGACGGCCACCATGGTGGCCAACCGCCTGTCCACCCTGCTCGACACGCGCGGCGGCCACCTCGCGGTCGACGCGGGCACGGCCTCGTCGCTGGCGGCGCTGCGGCTCGCCTCGCTCTCGCTCCAGCATGGCCAGTGCGACGTGGCGGTGGTGGGCGCGGTGGCGCCGCTGCTCAGCCCCTCCTCCTTCGGCCTGCTGGCCGCGCGCGGCTGGTTGGCGGAGCGCGAGCTGCTCGCGCTCGATGGGCGCTCCGCGGGCACGCTGCCCGGCGAGGGCGCCGTGGCGCTCGTGTTGTGCCGGCTGGATGACGCGCTGGCGGACAAGCAGCGCATCTACGCCGTGCTCCACGGCGTCACCGCCGAGGTGAACCTCAAGCAGGGCCTGTCGCGCCTGTCGCGCATGGTGGATCGCGCCGCGCGCGCCTGCCTGGACCTGAGTGGAGTGGAGGCCGAGCAGGTGCGGCACGTGGAGCTGCAGGCCTGCGGCGTGCCGGGCCTGGAGGACCAGGAGCTGCTCGGGCTCAAGGCGGCGCTCTCCGCGACACGCTCCGAGCCGCTGACCTTCTCCACGGCGGCGCCCCAGGTGGGCTTCCAGCAGGCGGCCAGCGGGCTCGTGTCGGTGATGCGCGCGGCGCTGTCGCTGCACGGCAACGTGCGCGCGCCCGTGGCCGGACTCACCTCGCCCCGGCCGGGCGCGGACGGGCTGTTGCACTGCCTCACCCGCCCGGAGCCGCTGCCGCCGCGCGCCTACGTGGGCGTCAGCAGCCTGGGCTGGAGCAACATGGCCTATCACGCGCTGCTCGGGCCCGCGCCCACGCGCGAGGCGTGGACGGACATCCGCCCCGTGCGCCCGGCCGTGCAGAAGTTCGCCATCGTCGGCATGGGGGCGCTCGCGCCCGGAGCGCCGGATGCCCAGGCGCTGTGGACGAACACGGTGTCCAAGGCGGACGCCATCGGCGACCTGCCGACCTCGCGCTTCGACGTCAACCGCACCCTGGGCGCCCTCTTGAGCAAGAACGAGGTGGTGCCCCGGCTGGCCGGCACGGTGGAGATTCCGCTCGCCGAGCCGCGCTGGCTCAAGCTGCCTCCCGCGCAGGCCGCGGCGTTGGACCCATCCGTCCCCATCTTCGTCAAGGCGGCGGAGGAGGCGCTCGGCCAGGCGGGCCACGAGCCCGGCGCGTGGAATGGCAAGCGCGTGCAGGTGGTGGTGGGCCAGTTGCCCGTGCGCTACAAGGAGTTCGAGATCGAGGTGCGCTTCGTCGGCGAGCGCTACCTCAAGCTGGCGGCGCAGGCCCTGCGCGCCGAGGGCCTCACCGACGCCCAGGTGGCCCCCCTCATCGAGGCCGCGCGTGCCAACCTGGTCTCCAAGCTGCCCCCGCTGGATGAGAACACGTCCCAGTACTACTCGGGCATCGCCTGCGCGGCGCGGCTGGCCGCCCTGCATGACTTCAACGGCGGGGTGATGGCGGTGGACGCCGCGTGCGCCAGCTCTCCCGCGGCGCTGCACGCGGGCATGCTCGCGCTGAGCAACCGCGACGTCGACGTCGTGGTGGCTGGCGGCGTGGCCTTCAACCTGGTGCCCGAGTACGCCGCCGCCCTGGCCGCGCTCGGCATCCTCTCGCCGCGCGGGACCTTCCCCTTCGACGATCGCGCCGATGGCTTCGTGCCGGCCGAGGGCGCGGGCGCGGTGGTCATCAAGCGCCTGGAGGACGCGGAGGCGCAGAAGGACCGCATCATCGCCGTCATCTCCGGCATCGGCTTCTCCAGTGACGGACGGGGCACCAGCGTGTTCGCGCCCAACCCCAAGGGACAGGCGCGCGCGGTGGAGCGCGCCCTGGAGGACGCGAAGATCCACCCGGACCAGATGGGCCTCCTGGAGGCGCACGGCACGGGCACGCGCATGGGAGACAGCGCGGAGGCCACCGCCTATGGCGAGGCCTTCCAGTCGCGTGGGCGCGACAACCCCGTGCCCATGGGCACGCTCAAGTCGCAGATCGGCCACACCTCGTCGGCCAGCGGCATCCTCGCCCTCATCAAGACGGCCTTCGCGGTGAGCGAGGCGTACCTGCCGCCCATGAACGGCGGCGAGTTCCCCAAGGCGGAGATTCCCTTCGACAAGCTGCCCATCGCCCTGTCGCTCGAGGGCCGTCCGTGGCCGGCGCCCCGGGAAGGCAAGCGTTACGCGGGAGTGAGCTCGTTCGGCGCGGGTGGCACCAACTACCACGTCATCCTGGAGGAGCACGGCAACGTCCACCGCAAGCCCCAGACGGTGGACCCGCAGAGCCTCACCTCGGGCCATCCCCTGCCCAGCCGCGGCCTGTCCGCGCAGCGCTGGAGCGTGGACCTGGTGCCGCTGGCGCTCTCGTCGGAGAAGCGCTACCCGCTCGCGGGCCGCAAGCTGCTCTTGCTCGGGGACGAGCCGGGCCTCGTCGCCGCCTTCAGCCGCCTGCTCGTGGGCAAGGGCGTGCGCCTGGCCACGGTGCAGGTGACGGGCCTCACCGACGCGCTGGAGGTGGAGCGCCGCGTGCGCATGGCCAGCGCGGAGCTGGGAGGAGCGGATGGCGTCATCGACCTGGGCGCCTTCGGTCCGGTGGAGTACTTCCTCACGCTGGGCAGCGCCCGCTTCGCGCGCCGCATGGCGGAGACCACGGCGCGCTGGCACGGCACCGGCCGCGCGCTCTACGAGCGGATGCGGGACGCCAAGGGGCGCAACGCCTGCTACGTGGCCGTCACCACCATGGGCGGTGACTTCGGCTTCGTGGGAGATGGCGGCAACGTGATGGGCGGCGCGCTCGCGGGCTTCCTCAAGGGGCTCAAGCAGGAGCTGCCCTCCACGGTCGTCAAGACGATCGACTTCGAGCCCCGCGTGTCGCACTGGGTGGTGGCGGAGACGGTGGCGCGCGAGCTGGAGGAAGGCAGTGATCGCACGGAGATCGGCTACCTGGCGGGCCGCCGCTTCGTGGTGGGGCTGCGCCGCTCGGACTTCTCCCAGGAAGACAACACGGTGCTGCGGCGGGTGGACCCGAGCTGGGTGCTGCTCTTCTCCGGAGGCGGGCGCGGCGCCGTCTTCGAGGTGGCCAAGGCGGTGGCGAGACTGGGCCCCAAGGTGATCGTCACCGGGCGCACCCCCACGCCCACGGGAGACGAGCCCTACCTGGCGCTGGACGACGCGGACTTCGAGAACTACCGCAAGGAGGAGATGGTGCGCCGCAAGAAGGCGGACCCGTCCCTCACGGTGGTGCGCTTCAACGAGATGTTCGAGTCCTACGTCCGGGCACGCGAGCTGTGGCGCAACCTCCAGGAGGTGTACGCCCAGGGCCTGTCCATCGAGTACGAGACGTGCGACGTGCGCAGCGCCACGGACGTGCGGGCCATGGTGGACCGGGTGCGCGAGTACCACGGCCACATCGACGGCATCGTCCACGGCGCCATGGTGGAGTCCTCCAAGAGCCTGCCCGACAAGACGCCCGGCATCGTGGCCTCCACCATGGCGGTGAAGGTGCTCGGCCTCATCAACCTGCTGGAGGCCACGCGGCGCGATGACCTGAAGCTGATGATGTGCTTCGGCTCGGGCGCGGGCCGCTTCGGCAACAAGGGCCAGGCGGACTACAGCGCCGCCAATGACTTGATGAGCAAGTGCGCCATGGCGTACGCGCACCGGGCCCGGCCCCACATGCGCTGCGTCACCATCGACTGGACGGCGTGGGAAGGCGTGGGCGCCGCGGCGCGGCAGATGGACGTGGTGCAGAACACCGGCGTGTCCTTCATCACCCCGGCGGAGGGCGCCTACTGGTTCATCAACGAGCTGATGCTCGGCCGCTCCGAGCGCGAGGTGGCCATCTTCGACGAGCGGCTCTTCCGCGAGTGGCCCTTCCTGGGCGCCTCCGCGGACGGCCCGGACGCGCGCACCGTGTACGACGACCGCGGCTTCCTGCTCGTGCGCTCGGACTACCCGATGCTCGACTGCGTGGAGCGCCATGACGCCGAGGGGCTCATCGCCACGCGCACGTTCGACCTGAGGACGGACCCGTTCGTGCTCCAGCACCAGCTGGACTCGGTGCCCATCATGCCCGGCACCTTCGGCTTCGAGATGCTGGGCGAGACGGCCTCCCTCTTCCGCCCGGACCTCTCCGTGCTGCGCGCGGAGAACCTGCGCATCGAGACGCCGCTCAAGTTCTTCAAGGCCCCGCTCACCGGCGAGCGCGCCAAGGGCAAGCCCGTCCACGTCACCCTCACCGCCAAGGTGCTCAAGCGCCAGGGCGACGAGCTGACGCTCTACGTGGAGTCCAGCAGTGACCTGGCGCTGGGCGGGCGCTCCGAGCAGACCCAGCGGCGCATCCACCAGCAGGGCATCTTCGTGCTCGGACCACCGCCGCCCGCGGAGGCCAGCCAGGGCAAGCTGCCCGAGGCGCTCCCTGGCGCGCGCGCGCGCTCCATCTTCCACCTGGCCAAGGAGCCCCTGTACCTGGGTCCGCTCTTCTGCCGCGCGGAATGGGTCTACGTGGGCGAGCGCGAGGTGGAGGGCATCATCCGCGCGCCCCGGCAGCGGGAGATCTTCACGCACGTGGCCAGGCCCCGCTTCCAGTTGGATCCGCTCCTGCTCGACGCCGCCTTCCAGGTGGCGGCCAACTGGGACGGACACCACAACAACCTCGTGTCGGTGCCCATGGGCGTGGACCACCTGGTGCGCGGGCGCCAGCGGCGGCTCGGCGAGTCGGGCCACGTCAAGGCGCGGATGATGCGGGTGGAGGGCGAGGACGTCATCTACGACTTCGAGGTGCGGGGCGAGGACGGCGCGCTGCTCTTGGGCGGCAGCGGGCTGTGGTTCCGGCGGCTGCGCCGGGGTGAGCAGCGGAGTGCGGAGAGCTGAGCGGCTCCAGCTCCCCGGCGGGCGGGAGCTCTTCCTGGGCTGGGCCGAGGTGGGGGCGGAGGACGACGCCACCCTCCGCGGCCTGGAGCGCGAGGGGCTCGCCCGGTGCCGCACGGCCAAGCGGCGGCGGGAGTTCGTCGCGGGCCGGCTCGCCGCGCACCGCGCCCTCGAGCGCCTGGAGCCCGGAGCCCGGGCGGAGGTGACGGCGCGCGCCGAGGGGCCGGACGCGGGCCGCCCGGTGCTCGTACCCGAGCGGGGACTCGCGCTGTCCATCTCCCACTCCACGGGCCTGGCGGTGGCGGCGCTCGCGCGCGGCGGCGCGCTGGGGGTGGACCTGGAAGAGCGGGTGGAGGCGGGCGAGGCCTTCCTCGAGGAGGCCTTCGCTCCGGGTGAGCGCGCGGGCTACGCCAGCGTGTGCGGAGCGGAGGTGGACGCCACCACCGCCGCCTGGGCGATGAAGGAAGCGGTGCTCAAGGTGTGGGGCGTGGGGCTGCGCGCCCCCTTGCAGAAGGTGGCGGTGCGCCCCGTGCTGCTCCACGCGCACGCGGGGCTCCTGGCCCTGCGGGTGAAGCTCGACACGTGGGAGCTGCCCCCGGGGCTCTGCGAGCCCCCGTCCGTCCTGGACGCGCTGCTGCTCACGGACGGCACGGGGCGGGTGCTGGCGGCCGCCGGCTGACGGCCGCCAGGGTTGCTTCCGGGTCCGCTAGGCCCGCTCGGCCCGCTCGGCCGAGGAAGCCTCCTCGGCGCTCAGGGCGGTCTGGAAGTTGTACTCCTCGACGAAGGACGTCACGCGCGAGGCCACGATGCGCATGTGGTCCGCGGCCTCGTCGCTCGTGCGCAGACTCGCCATCGTCTGATCCATGATCTTCGTGAGATCATTCACCGCCTGGAAGATCTGCCCGATGCCCTGGTTCTGCTGGGTGACGGCCGCGGAGATCTGCCGCACGGAGTTCACGTTGTCGCGCACGATGCCCGACAGCTGCTTGATGTTGTCGCCGAAGGAGCGCAGCTGCTGCACGCTGCCCTGCACCTTGCCCGAGCCGCTCTCCGTCATGTCGGCCGTGGCGCGGATGGACTCGCTCAAGTCCTGCAGGATGTTCTGCACGTTGTAGGTGGCCTTGACGGACTGGTCCGCCAGGCTGCGGATCTCCCGCGCCACCACACTGAAGCCCTTGCCGTGCTCACCCGAGCGCACCGCCTCGATGGCGGCGTTGAGCGCCAGCATGGTGGAGCGGTCCGCCAGGCTCTTCACCGTGGTGGTGATGTTGGCGATCTGCTGCGCCCGCTCATCCAGCGAGCGGATGCTCTGCGCCATCTGCACCACCTGCTGCTGGATTTCATGCATGCCCGCGAGGCTCTGCTCGAGCGCCGCTTCGCCCGCGCGGCCGATCTGATCCGCGCGCTCGGCCTGCTGCAACACGTCCTCCGCCTTCTGGGCGGCGACCATCGACGTCTGGCGGATCTCCTGGGCGGTGACCTGGGTCTCCTGCAGCGCCGCGGCCTGGATGGAGAGCGCCTCGGTCTGCTCCTTGTGCGAGCTGTTGAGCCGTCCGGCCGAGGAGCCCAACGTCTGCGCCGAGTCACTGAGCGACGAGGAGAAGGTGCGCAACCGCTCGAACGCGGAGGCGGTGGCCATGGACAGATCACCCACCTCGTCGGTGGAGACCCAGTACGGCAGCGCCGGCCGGCCCGAGGCGATGGAACCGATGGACTTCTGCACGGCGCCCGAGCCCTCGCTCTGGTGGCGAGCGATTTCCCAGGCGCACCACGCCGCGGCGAAGGTCATGAACCCACCGACGCCCACGATGGGAACGACGAGCGAGTCCAGGATGCCAATCACCCGCGTCTGCACGAGCGTGAGGAGCGTCGGGGCCACCTCCGACAGCTCCGCGAACAAGCTCTCGTAACCACTGCCGCTCTTCTTCGAGATGATCATCCCCGTCACCGTCAGCGTGGCGAACACGAAGATGGCGAAGCAGTAGGGCAGGAACCAACGCTGCTTGGGCCACAGGAAGCCGCGCTCGTCGTCGATGCGCAGCTGCGGGTACTTGTGCAGCTCCTCGATGGCATGGGGCCGCAGCACGCGCTCCATGCGCAGCGCCATGCGGATGCCGACGACCATCGCCAGCAGGCCGAAGGCGAGCATCGACTGGGGGATGATCCACGGATTCAGGTCGTACTTCACCACGGGCCAGGTGGCCCACGTGATACAGGAGCCCTGGTAGGCCAGCATCACGCCGATCTCGATCTTGCGCGGGGCCTTGAGGATGCGCCGCAGACGCTCACCCGGCAGGTCCTCGGGCCGCGGCGTCACGGCGCTCGTCACGAAGTGGCGGATCACGAAGAACGTGATGACGTTGCCGAAAATGGGCGTGTTGCACGTCGCGTTGATGAGGAAGACCTTCAGGGCCAGTTTGGACTCCAGGCCCATCACCAACGTGAGCAGGTAGGCCACCGGCACCAGCGCGGTCAACATCGCGAACTGCTGCTCCAGGTAGCAACGCCAGACCAGACGCTTCAACTCAGGCTTGTTCATCGCGTTTTCATCCTAGCACCGTTTTTTCCCGCGCCGCTGTTTCACGCCGCGGATCATCCCGCCCGGAGAAGCTCCCGGCCTCCTCGGGCGGAGGGCAGGAGAGGAGCCTGAGAGGTCCCTCGCGCCCGACCCGATTCGACAGGGCGGGTCACGCTCGGCGGCCAGGCTCCACGGGGCCTCCGGGTGGCCTACTTCATGAGGTAGCCACCATTGACCCCCAACGTCTGCCCGGTCACCCATCGGGCGTCCTCGGAGGCGAGGAAGGCGACCGAGCCGCTGATGTCCTCGGGGCGGCCCACCTTGTCCAGCAACGTCTGCGACGCGATGGTGCGCCGGACCTTGAGGGGCACGTCGCTCACCATGTCCGTGGCCACCAGGCCGATGATGAGCGCGTTGACCGTGATGCCCCGCGGGGCGAGCTCGATGGCCGCGGTGCGGGTGAGCGACTCGACGGCGGCCTTGGTGGCCGCGTACATGCCATCCCAGGCGATGTTCTTGTGGGCGCTCACGGACGAGAAGTTGATGATGCGCCCCCGGTCCGACATGAGGCGCCCCGCCAGACGGCAGCCCACGATGAGCCCCCAGATGTTGACCTCCACGAGCCGTTGGAAGAGCGCCCGGTCGAGGGTGTCCAGGGACGCGGGGGCCTGGGCCGCCGCGTTGTTGACCAGGATGTCCACGGACCCGAAGTGCTGGCGGGTCGTGTCGAAGAGCGCCTGCATCTGCGCCTCGTCCGCCACGTCCGCGCGGCAGGAGATGGCCTCGCCCCCCGCGGCATGGATGGAGCGCACCACCTCCTCGGCCGCCTGCGCGCTCTGGGCGTAGTTGACCACGACCCTGGCGCCCTCGGCCGCCAGCCTCCGTGCGACCGCGGCACCAATGCCGCGGGAGCTTCCCGTGACGATGGCCACCTTCTGATCGAGCCTGGGCATGCGTTTGCTGTTCCTCTTGATGTGGATCTTTCCGTGAAGGCTATCCCGAGCCACGAGCGAGCGCAGCCATTCACACCGGCAGCGAACCACCCTTCACCCGAGTGGAGGGGAAGCACGCGAGGCACACGAGTACCCTCTCGGATTCTCATATATCGTCCGGGACCGAACGGTCCGGCGAGTCTGACCAATCGACAAGGGGGAAGTAGATGAAGCCCAACACGCACAGGTTCGGACAAGCGGTGATCATCGGAGGAAGCATCGCGGGGCTGATGAGCGCCCGGGTGCTGGCGGATCACTTCGACAAGGTGCTCGTCCTGGAGCGCGAGCCGTTTCCCGAGGGGCCCGAGGCGCGCAAGAGCACGCCCCAGGGGCGCCACATCCACGCGGTGCTGGAGGCCGGGCTCAAGACGATGGAGGGGCTGTTCCCGGGCTTGCGGCGGGAGCTGGAGGCGGGGGGCGTCGAGTACATCGACATGGCCCGGGACGCCGCCTGGCTCCAGTCGGGAAGCTGGAAGGCGCGCTATGAGGGAGACATCGAGACCATCCTCGTGTCGCGGCCCTTCCTCGAGTGGAAGCTCCGCGGCCACGTCGCCGCGCTGCCCAACGTGGAGCTGCGCACGGGGTACTGCGTCGAGGAGTTGGTGTTGGACGCCTCGCGCACCCGCGCGGTGGGCGTGAAGGTGAAGGGCCCGGAGGGAGAGCAGGAGATTCCAGGCGCGCTCATCGTGGACGCCAGCGGCCGGGGCTCCCGGGCGCCGCAGTGGTTGGAGGCGCTGGGCTTCGGCCAGGTGGAGCAGGAGCAGGTGCGCATCGACCTGGGCTACACGAGCCGCCTCTACGAGCGCCCCCCCGGCTTCGATGCGTGGAAGATCCTCGTGCTCAATGGCAAGGCGCCCGAGAGCCAGCGCTCGGGCTTCATCTCCAACGTGGAGGGAGGGCGGTGGATCGTCAGCCTCAACGGCTACTTCGGCGACCACGCGCCCACCGACGACGCGGGCTTCCTGGAGTTCGCGCGCGGCCTGCCCACGCCCGCCATCTACGAGTACATCCGCGACGCCCGGCCCCTCACCGACCCGGTGCTGCACAAGATTCCGTCGAGCCGGTGGCTGCACTACGAGCGGCTGGCGCGGCGGCCCGAGGGCTTCGTGCTGCTGGGGGACGCGGTGTGCGCCCTCAATCCCGTCTTCGGGCAGGGCATGACGGTGAGCGCCCTGGGAGCGAAGTTCCTCGGCGAGTGCGTCGCCCGGGCGAAGGCCTCGCCGGAGGGCCTGCCCCTGGAGGTGGCGCGGCCCTTCCAGAAGAAGCTCGCCGGGCTCATCGGGCTGTGCTGGACGCTCACCACCACCATGGACCTGGCGCACCCGCGAGCCGAGGGCAAGCGCCCCTTCGGCTTGAAGTTCCTCCAGTGGTCCTTCCAGAACATGATCGACCTGACGTCCCAGCACGCCGCGTCGTGCCGGACCTTCTACGAGGCGCTCCACCTGCGCAAGGGCATCATGGGGCTGCTGCAGCCCGGCTTCCTCGGGGCGCTGATGGTGTACAACCTCAAGAGCTTCTTCGTGCCGAGGCACAAGCGGGCCAACCTGGACCGGATGCCGGCCCGGCCGGGTCCCAGCCCGCGCCCGGGCCTGGGGCGGGTGGACGTCGCCGCCTGAGCCCCTGGGGCACCCAGTCATTTGGAGGACCCGGGAGGCGGTTGTAGAACCCTCCCCGACCCGGCCGTCCCCCTCCTGGGAGCCCCATCACAATGAAGCCTGATTCCGCTGGTCCCGCCGCGACCCAGTCCCTCCAGCCCGCCACAGAATTCCAGCCCTACATCCCCGCCGAGCGGATGGACGTGGCGGAGTTCACCCCCAAGGCCGTCATCATCGGGGTGTTCTTCGGCATCATCTTCGGCGCCGCCACGGTGTACCTGGCGCTCAAGGCGGGCCTGACGGTCTCGGCGTCCATCCCCATCGCGGTGCTCGCCATCTCCCTGCTCAAGAAGCTGGGGGGCTCGACGATCCTCGAGAACAACGTGGTGCAGACCATCGGCTCGGCGGGCGAGTCCATCGCCGCGGGCGTGGTGTTCACCCTGCCCGGCTTCCTCTTCCTGAGCCCCGCGAGCCAGGGCGCGAGCTTCTTCGAGTACTGGACCATCTTCACGCTGGCGCTGCTGGGCGGCGTGCTGGGCACGTTGATGATGGTGCCGCTGCGCCGCTCGCTCATCGTCAAGGAGCACGCCAACCTGCCCTACCCGGAAGGCACGGCGTGCGCCTCGGTGCTCATCGCGGGAGAGAAGGGCGGTGACCTGGCGAAGATCGCCTTCCAGGGCGTGGGCTTCGCGTTCGTGTACGCGCTCCTGCAGAAGATCGTGAAGCTCATCGCCGAGACGCCGGGGCTGGTGACGAAGCAGACCAACCGGTTCTTCCCCTCCGCCACGCTCAACGGCGACATCACCCCGGAGTACCTGGGCGTGGGCTACATCGTCGGACCGAAGATCGCCGGCGTGCTCGTGGCCGGTGGCGTGCTCGCGTGGCTGGGCCTCATCCCGCTGCTGGCCACGCTGGTGCCGGGTGACACCATCGCCGAGCAGTTGGTGAAGCTCGGCTACCTGCAGAGCCTCACCACGGCGGGAGGCCCGGGCGGGTGGGATCCGGCGACGCACACCTTCCGCGACACCGCGGCGGCCATCTACCGCGCGTACGTGCGGCAGATTGGCGCGGGCGCGGTGGCCGCGGGCGGCTTCATCACGCTGCTCAAGACGCTGCCCACCATCGTGTCCGCCTTCCAGGAGAGCCTCGCGTCCTTCAAGGAGGGCGCCGGGAAGGCCGTGCAGAAGCGCACCGAGAACGACCTGCCCATCACCGTGGTGCTCTTCGGCAGCGCGGCCCTCATCCTGGTGCTGGCCGTGCTGCCCTTCCTGCCCGGGAGCGTGTTCGGCCGGCTGATGCTGGGCATCCTCATCGTGGTGTTCGGGTTCTTCTTCGTGACGGTGGCCTCGCGCATCGTGGGCATCATCGGCTCGTCGTCCAACCCCATCTCCGGCATGACGATCGCCACGCTGATGGCCACCTGCCTCATCTTCATCGGCATTGGCTGGACGGGGGACATCTACCAGCCCATGGCGCTGTGCGTGGGCGGCATGGTGTGCATCGCGGCGGCCAACGCGGGCGCCACGTCGCAGGACCTGAAGACGGGCTACCTGGTGGGCGCCACCCCGCGCGCGCAGCAGATCGGCCTGATGATTGGCGCGGTGGCGGCGGCGATCGTCATCGGGCTCACCATGAAGCTGCTGGACACGCCCACCGAGGCGATGCGCGCCCAGGGCATCCTGCACCGCATCGGCACGGACGCGTACCCCGCCCCGCAGGGCACGCTCATGGCCACGCTCATCAAGGGCCTGCTGTCCTTCAACCTGGACTGGCAGTTCGTGCTCGTGGGCGTCTTCCTGTCGGTGACGATGGAGCTGTGCGGCGTGAAGTCGCTGTCCTTCGCCGTGGGCGCCTACCTGCCCCTGTCCACCACCGCCCCCATCTTCGTGGGCGGCGCCATCAAGGGCCTGTCCGACTTCGTGGCCCAGCGCAAGGGCGAGCACGTGGAGGAGTCGGAACTCGGCCCCGGCAACCTCTTCTCCACGGGCCTGGTGGCCGGTGGCGCGCTCGCGGGCGTGGTGGTCGCCATGCTGTCGGTGTACGGGCCCATCAACGACGTCATCTCCCGGCTGTCGGTGGAACACGCCCTCACCAACGTCCTGGGCGCGGGGGGTTACCAGCTGCTCGGCGTGCTCGCCTTCGCCTTCATGTGCTTCGTGCTCTACCGCGTCTCGCGCCGCCCCTCGCGGGTGTGACGCACCGCTTCCCCCACCCCGCCTGGCGCGCCAAGCGTGTGCTTGTCACCAGTGCGGGGGGCATTCCCGACGGATTTTTGAAGGTTGCAGGACGATCGTCGGCCCGCCCGCATGAAGAAGGAGCAGGCACTGCACATCTTTGTCACCGAAACGGCGAAGCGCTGTCCGCATCACTCCATCTAGGTAGTGGAGAAGGACATCGCGAAACCGGAGCGGTTCCGGGGGAGGCGACCATGGCCATGACCGTGACGAAGCTGGTGGAAGGACGAGAGGGACAGAACCGAGCCCTCGAGGCACGGGAGCGCCGCAACAAGGCGCGGCAGGCGGTGGCGCGGAGCATGTCGGGCCGATCCCTCGTCGAGCTGTCCCTGGACGGAGCCCGGGAGAGCGCCCTGGAGGATGACCGGGAGCGTCGCTTCCTCACCGCGCTGCAGCAAGTGGAGGCGGAGCTGGGGGTGGCGCCCTCGGAGATGGTGGAGGATGAGACGGGCTTCTATGGCCTCTTCGTCACCTCCATGCCCGCCCTGCTCGCCCGGCGCCGGGCCAGCCGCATCGAGGCGCGGGAGGCGTGGGATCAACGCCTGAGCATCGAGTGCTACGGGCTCGCGGGAAGCCAGGTGGCCACGGGCAAGGTGCCCCGCGAGGCCGTCAGCTCCCCCCACCTGCACTGACGCTCGGAGACCCTAGCCGCCCGCGGCCAGCACGCGCGCGAGCGGCCCCAGGGCGGCGGTGAAGACGTCCGGGTGCGTCAACAGCGACAACACGAGGAAGGCCCCTCCCCGGAAGTCATAGAAGTATCCCGGCTGCACGCTCACCCCTTCCTCCAGCAGGGCCAGACACGTGGCCTCCTCGCCGGGCTCCAGGGGAATGCGCAACACGGCGCTCCAGCCGCCCTGAGCGGGCACCACGTCCCAGGGCGCTCCCGCCGGCCGGGCCTCGAGCAGCCGGCGCCGGTTCTCCTTCACCCGCGCGAGCACCGCGCCCTGGAAGACAGGCGCGTGGGCCAGCCACTCCGGCAGGCTGAGCTGCACGGGCGTGTTCACCGGCAGGTACGTGTCCGCCACCAGTTCCAGGCGCGCCAGGGCCTCGTCCCGCGCCGCCTCGGGTCCCCCCACGTGCATCCACGCGAGCTTGAGGCCCGGCAGGCCGGCGACCTTCGACAGCCCCGACAGGCTGAAGGTGGGCATCGGCAGCGCCCGCCCGGCCACCGAGCCCACCCGCCCCGGCTCCGCGTCCCAGGCGAAGTCGGAGAAGACCTCGTCGGACACGAGCGCCAGCCCGGTCCGCGCGCACAGGGCACTCAGTGCCTCCAGCTCGCCCTCGCGCAGGTAGTGGCCCGTGGGGTTGCCGGGATTCACCACGAGCACCGCCCGCGTGCGCGCGTCACGCGCGGCATCCACCGCGTCCACGTCCAGGCCGAAGCCATGCGCGAGGGGCAGGCGGTAGGTGCGCGTCTCCACCCCCTCCAGCCGCGCGAGGTACTCGAAGAGCGGGTAGCTGGGCGCGGGCACGAGCACGTTGTCCCCCGGCTCGCACAGCAGCTTGAAGAGCCAGCCGTATGCCTCGCTCGTGCTCGCCGAGAGGACGAGGTGCTCGGGGCGGAGGGCGGCGCCCCGCGTGCCCAGGAAGGCCGCCACCGCCTCGCGGGCGGAGAGCAGGCCCAGGGACTCGGGGGCGTAGCGCAGGGCCTCCGGGTGGGCCAGCGGCGCGGGCGCGGGCAGGGGCAGGTCCGCGCGGGTGGGGTTGGTCTCCGTGAGGTCCATCACCGGCAGTCCCCGGGCGCGGCGGCTGGCGAGCGCCAGGGCCAGGGCGTTCCACGTCCGCGCGAATCCCGTGCGCGCGGAGAAGGGACTCACAGGCCCGTCTGGAGCATGGCGGAGGCCACGCGCCGGATGAGCTCGCGGCGGATCTCCTTGCGGCAGTGGTCGATCGCCTTGGGGTGGGGCTTGGGCAGTGTCCCCTCCCGCGAGCGGAGGGCGGTGCGCAACACCAGTTCGACCTTGGTCGGCTCGAGGTGGAAGAGCCGGGCTCCCTCCTTCTGCAGGAAGTAGGAGAGACCGCGCGTATCGAGGAGCTTGGAGAGGTATCGCCTGGAGTCAGCGAGGAGCGAGAGGTCGATGATGTCGGCCATTCGCCGAGGTTTCTCACCCGGATCGAAACATGCGTCCATTTCGCGGCCGGACGGTGCGAAAATTTGATCTCCGGCGCGCGTGCGAAACGCGGCGGAGGCCGATTTATCGGGCTCGCGCGCGATCCATCCCGAGCAGCGGGGCGAGTGCCGCGCGGAACGCCGCGTGACGGCGTACCGGCTGCAACAGGTAGGGAACAGGGCCCAGGACACGGACGCCATGACGCTCGGCGATGAGCGCCGCGTTGTCGCGCTCGGAAGGGTCGCGCGTGGGGGTGCTCCGCGACAGCAGCACCGCCGCGACAGGGATGTTGCGCGCGGCGAGGGCCTCGAGGGACAGGGCCGTATGGTTGAGCGTGCCCAGGCCCGCGCGGGCCACGAGCAGCACGGGCAGGCCGAGCGTGGAGATGAGATCGATGACGTCGTGGGAGGAGTCGAGCGGGACGAAGAGGCCGCCGGCGCCCTCCGCGACCACGGCCCCCTTGCCCACCCGCTCCCAGGCGGCGAGGGTGACGCCCCAGTCGGGCTCGCGGCCGAGGCGGCGCGCGGCGATGCCCGGGGCCAGGGGCGCTCGGAAGCGGTGGGGACAGACGAGGTCCAGGGGCAGGTCGCTGCGCGCGGCCTCGCGCAGGCTCAGCGCGTCCGCGGGGGCGCGCAGCGAGGCACACCCGCTCTCGTAGGGCTTGAAGCCCTGGGGGGACAGCCCCGCGTCGGCCATCAGGGACAGCAGGGCACGCGAGGCCTGGGTCTTGCCCACGCCGGTGTCGGTGCCCGTGACGAAGAAGCGGGGGACGGGGGGAAGCGCACGTTTGCGGGCCATGGGGCCTCCGGTGTCAGAGATTGAGGGAGCGCAGGGCGGCGAGCGCCAGGTCGAGCTGGCCCTCGGTATGCGCGGCGGACAGGCAGAAGCGCAACCGGCTGGTGCCTTCGGGGACGGTGGGCGGGCGGATGGCCTTCACGAGCAGGCCCCGGGAGCGCAACGCCTGGGAGGCCGCGACGGCGCGCTCGGGCTCGCCCACGATGACGGGGAAGACGGCGCTGCGCGGCTCCGCGGCGAAGCCGAGCTCTCGCAGCCCCTTGGAGAAGCGGTGGATGTTGCGCCACAGCCGGGCGCGCAGGGCGTCGTCCCGCTCGACGATGTCCACGGCGGCCTCGGCCGCGGCGCACAGGGCGGCGGGCAGCGCGGTGGAATAGACGAGCGGCCGGGCGCGCTGGAGCACGAAGTCCACCACCGGGCGGGACGCGGCGATGTACGCCCCCAGCCCGCCGAGCGACTTGCTCAACGTGCCCATGCGCACGTCCACGGCCCCTTCCAGGCCCAGCGCCTCGCACAAGCCCGCCCCCCGCTCGCCGAGCACGCCCGTGGCATGCGCCTCGTCGACGAGGAGCGCCGCGCCGTGGGCCTGGCACACCTGGACGATGTCGCGCAGGGGGGCGACGTCTCCATCCATGGAGAACACGGTGTCGGTGACGACGAGCCGGCGGCGCGCGGGGGTGGAGGCCAGGGCGCGCTCCAGCGCCTCGACGTCCGAGTGGGGGTAGACGACCGTGCGGGCGCGTGACAGCCGGCAGCCGTCGATGAGGGAGGCATGGTTGAGGGCGTCGGAGAAGACGGCGTCCTCGGGGCCCACGAGCGCCTGGAGGGTGCCCACGTTGGCCGCGTAGCCCGAGTTGAACAGGAGCACGGCCTCGGCGTGCTCGAAGGCGGCGAGCCGGGCCTCCAGCCGCTGGTGCGCGGAGGTGTCGCCCACCACCAACCGGCTCGCGCCGGAGCCCACGCCATGCACCTCGAGCGCGGCGGCGGCCGCGGCGCGCACGGTGGGCGACGCGGCCAGGCCCAGGTAGTCGTTGGAGGCGAAGTTGACGAGCGTCTCGCCGCCCAGGCGCACGAGCGGCCCCTGGGCGGAGTCGAGCGGCTCCAGATAGCGGCGCAGCCCCCGGGCCTTCAGGGCGGCGAGCCCCTCCTCGGCCCACGCGGTGGCCACGCCCGCGGCGCGCGCGCTCACCGGGACATGTCCGGCTCCATCGGCCGGATGCCCGCCTTCTCCAGCAGGGCCATGTCCTGGGCGTACTCGGGGTTGCCCGTGGTGAGCAGCTTGTCGCCGAAGAAGATGGAGTTGGCGCCCGCGAGCATGCAGAGCAGCTGCGCCTCCTCGTTCATCTGCTTGCGGCCCGCGGACAGGCGCACCATGGACAAGGGCATGAGCAGGCGCGCCGTGGCGATGGTACGCACCATCTCCACCGACTCCACCGGCTTCTGGTTCTCCAGGGGCGTGCCCTTCACCGCCACCAGCGCGTTGATGGGCACCGACTCCGGGTGCACCTCCTGGTTGGCCAGCGTGAGCAAGAGCCCGCAGCGGTCCTCCACGCTCTCGCCCAGGCCGATGATGCCGCCCGAGCACACGGAGATGCCCGCCTTGCGCACGCGCTCGAGCGTGCGCAGCCGATCGTCATACGTGCGCGTGGAGATGATGTCCCCGTAGTGCTCGGCCGAGGTGTCCAGGTTGTGGTTGTAGGCGGACAGGCCCGCCTCGCGCAGCCGCGCGGCCTGGCTCTCGGAGAGCATGCCCAGCGTGGCACACGCCTCCATGCCGAGCGCCTTCACGCCCTTCACCATCTCCAGGACGCTGTCGAACTGGGGACCGTCCTTCACCTCGCGCCAGGCCGCGCCCATGCAGAAGCGCGTGGCGCCCGCGGCCCGGGCCTGGGCGGCGGAGGAGAGCACGGCCTCCACCGGCATGAGCTTCTCGGCCTTCACGCCCGTGTGGTGGCGCGCCGCCTGGGGGCAGTAGCCGCAGTCCTCGGGACAGCCGCCCGTCTTGATGGACAGGAGCGAACACAACTGCACCTTGTTGTCCTGGAAGACGGCCCGGTGGACGCTCTGCGCCTTGTGGATGAGCTCCAGCAGCGGCAGCGCGTAGAGGGCGCGCACCTCGGGCAGCGTCCAGTCATGGCGGACGGTGACACCGGGAGGCGGCGTGGCGAAGTGGGCGTGGCCGTGGAACGAGTCGTCGGAAGGGGCGTGGGCGGACATGGGCTCCTCGGAAGAGCGCCGAACGTCGTGGATGGCCCCTGGCTTGTCAACCACGCAGCACGCCCGGGTTGACAACCCCCGGGCGTGCCGAAAATCACTCTGAAATCAGGGACTTGCGGAGGTCATCCCCCCGAAGGCCCGCCCTCTCAGGCGTGGATTCTGCGTCCGCGGCCCGCCCAGCCCGCCAGGAACAACACGACGATGGAGCCAATCACCGACATGATGAGACCCGAGGGATGCAGGTCGAGGACGCTCCGGCCCGGCGAGAACAGCGCGCCGATGAAGCCACCCACGAACGAACCCACGATGCCCAGGATCATCGTCATGACGAGACCCATGGACTGGCGGCCCGGAACCAGAGCACGCGCGATCAGACCCGCCACCAGACCCACCACGATGAACCAAATGATGCTCATCTGTTCTCTCCTCGATCGGGCACCGCCCCGTGCGGCCCCAGTGGACTGCAACTTGGGGAGCCCCTCCCCGGAGCACAACTTGTTCCGGCGAATTTGGATGGATCCCCACGCCTCCCTGCCTGCTCTGCTTACGGCCAGGAAATGAAGTGGGGCGGCGTGGGAGGGGTGCGCTAGAGACAACCTCCATGGCGAAGGCGAAGACGCATTACGCGTGTCAGGCATGCGGGTACCAGTCGGCGAAGTGGTTGGGGAAGTGCCCCGACTGCGGCGCGTGGAGCTCGCTGGTGGAGGAGACCGAGACGAAGGTGGACGAGAAGCGCCCGGCCTGGGGCGCCTCGGGCGGAGCCTCCAAGCCGGTGCGGCTGCGCGAGGTGAGCGGCGAGCAGGAGCAGCGCCGGCACACGGGCATCGCCGAGTTCGACCGGGTCCTCGGCGGCGGAGTGGTGGACGGCTCGCTGGTGCTGCTCGGCGGAGACCCCGGCATCGGCAAGTCCACGCTGCTGCTCGCCGCGTTGGACCGGCTGGGCCACGCGGGCCCGGTGCTCTACGTGTCGGGCGAGGAGTCCCTGCGGCAGACGAAGATGCGCGCCGAGCGCCTCCGGGTGGAGGGCGAGTCCATCCACCTCTTCGCGGAGACGGACGCGGAGCGGGTGCTCTCGGTGGCCGAGTCGCTCAAGCCCCGGGCGCTGGTGGTGGACTCCATCCAGACCATGTACCTGCCGGAGCTGGGCAGCGCGCCGGGGAGCATCTCCCAGGTGCGCGAGGTGGCCGGACGCTTCATGGCCTTCGCCAAGCGCAGCGGCGTGCCCACCTTCCTCGTGGGCCACGTGACGAAGGAGGGCTCCATCGCCGGCCCGCGCGTGCTCGAGCACATGGTGGACACCGTGCTCTACTTCGAGGGCGAGCGCGGCCACCCCTTCCGGATTCTGCGGGCGCACAAGAACCGCTTCGGCTCGACGAACGAGATTGGCGTCTTCGAGATGAAGGGCGCGGGGCTCGTGGAGGTGGCCGACCCCTCGGCGCTCTTCCTCGCCGAGCGCCCGGCGGGCAAGGCGGGCAGCGTGGTGACGTGCACGCTCAATGGCACCCGGCCCCTGCTGGTGGAGGTGCAGGCGCTGGTGGCGCCCACCGGCTACGGCACCGCGCGGCGCACGGCCATCGGCGTGGATGGCAACCGCGTGGCCCTGCTCGCCGCGGTGCTGGAGAAGAAGGAGGACATTCCCCTGGTGGGCTGCGACCTCTTCGTCAACGTGGCCGGCGGCATGCAACTGTCCGAGCCGGCGTGTGACCTGGCGGTGTGCGCGGCGCTGGTGAGCAGCCTGCAGAACCGGCCGCTCGAGGCGCACACCCTGGTGCTCGGCGAGGTGGGACTCGCGGGCGAGGTGCGCGCGGTGGGCCAGGTGGAGCCGCGGCTCGCCGAGGCGGCGAAGATGGGCTTCCAGCGCGCCGTCATTCCCAAGGGCAGCGCCCGGCGACTCGAGGACTCCAAGCTGGAGGTGGTCGGCGTGGAGACCCTGTCCGAGGCGCTCGGCGCCATGTTCGACTGAGCGGGCCCCTGCCCCACGAACGACGACCGGCCCCGCGCCGCGTCCCCTTTATCGGAGGACCGCGCGAGGCCGGTACGGATGAGCCGCTCGAGGAGCGGGAATCAGCCGCCGATGTTCTTGATGACGGACATGCCCATCTCGTGCAGCTGCTTCATCATCTGCGTGATGAACTGGTTGAGCTCCTGCTCCTTCTGCATCTTCATCTGGGCCTCCAGGAAGGGCTTCATCTCGGCGGGAGCGGTCGCGAGCATCTGGTTCTGGGCAGCGCTCAGACCGCCCATGGCACCTTGGGTCGAATTCACGATCGAGGACAGAGAGGACATGTGATTTTCCTTGGGCCCGCTCGGGGCCGAAGCTGGGGTTCGAATCCAACTGCTTGATAAATTGATTATCGATTCTTGAGAGCCGGAGTTTCCTCCCGGATTTTCGGAGCCATTTCCGGGCGGTTTCGGAGCACCCCCAGGGAGCCCGCCATGTCGGTGCGTCCGTGGTGGCGGGCAGGGGGGAGCGCGCGAACCACGCCGCGCGCCGCGCCCGGCCACGGGAATCGCCGCCTCGGCCCCGGAAGCCATCGACGAGCCCTACTAACGAGCCCTACTGAGGACGCCGTGGGCGGGCGCTACAGCCGGATGCTCGGCCAGCCGATACTCGTCTTCAGCGCCACGCGGGCCCAGCTCCAGGGCACCCACCGCGCCGCGCTGGAGCGCGGATTGGAGTCCGCCGTCTACGTGGGCGCCATGTTCTCCACCGGCAACGACGAGGCGAACCGCGCGGCGTTCCGGGCCGAGAACCCGGAGGATCTCGACCTCGTCGGCCTGGCGATCCGGGGTGACCGGAAGCAGGTCGACAAGGCCGTGAAGGGCCTGGCGCTCCACAAGGGAGTGAATGCTCGCGGAAATGGACCCGCACTCCACGCGAAGAGACGCCCCTATTCGTGTTATACTCGCGCGGAGGGAGGGGTTGAGTGCAAACAAGAATGTTGTATGGCCACACGTCGTGGAGTGCGTATTGTGCTGTCTTTTTCCTGCTCGTCATGGGGGGTTGCCAGGGAACAGACGGGCAGGGAACACCGGGTGGTGACGAGAGCATCACGAAGGCCGAGCGAAACATCGAGGCCCGCGGAACCCCCATCAGGATGGAAGGAGGAGCACACCATACGCTCGCTGTTCGCCAGGATGGAACGGTCTGGGCGTCTGGATACAATTATCATGGCGAGCTCGGCAACGGAACCGCGACCGATAGCCTTTCACCGGTCCAGGTTTCCAACCTGACCGGTGTCATCTCCGTCGCCGCCGGGTATTACCACTCGCTGGCCCTCAAGTCCGACGGCACCGTATGGGCCTGGGGCCTCAACACCTATGGCAACCTCGGTGACAACACCACGACCACTCGGACCAAACCCGTGCAGGTGCTCAACCTCACTGGCGTCATCGCCATCGCGGCCGACTATTACCAATCCTTCGCGTTGAAGTCGGATGGAACGGTCTGGTCGTGGGGGTACAATGGCAATAGCGCACTCGGAAACGCGTCACCCGCGACCCAGAAACTCCCAGCGCAGGTGCAGCAGTCGTTCGGCGGTATCCTCTCCCCCCTCACGGATGTCGTCGCGATTGCCGCGGGCACCCACCACACACTCGCCCTCAAGTCGAACGGAACGGTCTGGAGTTGGGGCCTCAATAGCTCTGGCCAGCTCGGAAATGGAACACTGGCGACCCAGTCCGCCGCCGTGCAGGCCGTGAACCTGACCGATGCGGTGGCCATCTCCGCCGGAGCAGCACACTCCCTCGCCCTGAGAGCGAACGGAGCCGTGGTTTCCTGGGGCGCCAACACCTACGGCCAGCTCGGCAATGGCACCACCACCACCAGTGCCAGCCCCGTGGGCGTTTCCGGACTGAACAACATCAAGAGTCTGGCCGCCGGAGGCAACCACTCACTCGCGCTCAAATCCGATGGAACGGTCACCGCCTGGGGGTACAACGCTTACGGGCAGGTGGGCAATGGCGCCACGGCCAATGTGCTTTCTCCCATAGCCGTATCGACGCTCAGCGGAGTGACAGCCGTGTCCGCGGGGGTCTCTCACTCCCACGCGATCGGAAGCTCGAACGGTGTCATCTGGGGCTGGGGGCTCAATACCTATGGAGGACTGGGTAACAATACCAAGGTGAATCGCTCCACACCTGGAACCATCCTGCTCACCTCGGGGCTCCAGGGTGTCGCGGGTGGCGCTCAACATACGATCTACGTCAAGGGGGACGGTACGGTGTGGGCCTGGGGCTCCAACACGTACGGACAGATCGGTGATGGGACGCCCTTGAGACGATTGACGCCGGTTCAGCTCAGCACCCTGACCGGCATCATCGCGGTAGCGGCTGGAGCGAACCATTCGCTCGCCCTGGCTGCCAATGGCACCGTCTTCGCCTGGGGCCGTAACAACCACGGCCAGCTCGGAGATGGAAGCACCACGAACCGGAGCCTGCCCACCCAGGTTCCGAACCTGACCGGCATCGTGGCCCTCGCGGCGGGAGCAACGCACTCGCTCGCCTTGCGGTTCGACGGGACGGTCTATGCCTGGGGAAGAAACCACC
This sequence comes from Cystobacter fuscus DSM 2262, assembly GCF_000335475.2. NCBI lineage: Bacteria > Pseudomonadati > Myxococcota > Myxococcia > Myxococcales > Archangiaceae > Cystobacter > Cystobacter fuscus. The sequence continues at coordinate 395,862 of NZ_ANAH02000001.1, forward strand.
TGGGGCAGCTCGGAGATGAAACCTGTACCGATCGACTCTCCCCCGTCGCGGTCCATTACCTCGAAAAAGTCGTCGCCATTTCGGCGGGTGACAACCACTCCCTGGCGATCCACCAGAACGGCACCGCCTTCGCCTGGGGAAGCGATGAGCACGGACAGCTCTGTGATTCCGGCTCGGGTTCCGGGCGGTTCAGCCCGCTCATCTCGCAGATTCCCGGCATCGTGAAGGGCATCGGCATCGCCGCGGGTGCGAACCACACGCTGTTGCTGGAAGCCAACGGAACGGCCTGGGCCTGTGGTGACAACCTGTACGGCCAGCTCGGTGACGGCACGACGACCGACAAGTCCGCGCCCGTGCCCATCACCACCCTGACCAATGCCGCGCGCCTCGCGGCTGGCGGAAATACCTCCGCGGCCCTGACCACGAATGGCACCGTGTCAACCTGGGGTCTCAACAGTTCCGGACAGCTCGGCGATAACACCACCGCCAGCAGGACCACGATCGCCCCGGTTCTGCGCACTGTCTACCCGACGGTTGAGGTCTTCTCCGGAGTGGCCAGCCTCGGAGCCGGTACCGCGCACCTCACGGCGGTGAAGACCGATGGCTACGTCCATTCATGGGGCCTCAACGACTCCGGGCAGATAGGGGATGGCACCCTGGTGAATCGTCCGCTGCCCACGGCGGCCCTGCTTCCCTGAGTCACACCTTGTCCGCCGGGACCGGAGTGGTCCCGGCGGGGTGGACCAGCGGCGCGGCGGCCTCGGGTGAGCGCACCATCCTCAGCCCGCCTTGCGAATCTTCTCCGCCGACGGCACCACCTCGAGGAAGCGCACCGGAATCCTGTCCACCAGCCGCTCGGTGTACTGGGTGAACAGGCGGTAGAGCACCGGCAGCAGCACCAGCGTCAGCACGCACGCGGAGATGGTCCCCGCCACGATCACCACCGCCAGCGGCTTCTGCGTCTCCGAGCCGATGCCCCGGCTCAAGCACGCCGGCACCAGGCCCAGCGCCGCCAGCGACGCCGTCATCAGCACCGGCCGCAGGCGCTCGGTCGCGCCGTTGAGGATGGCGGATTCCAGCGGCTCGCCCGCCTCGCGCCGCTCGGCGATGGCCGACATCACCAGCACCCCGTTGAGCGCCGCCTGGCCGATGAGCGCGATGAAGCCCACCGCCGCCGCCACCGACAGCGGCATGCCCGCGAGGAACAGGCCGAAGACTCCTCCGATCAGCGCGAAGGGCACGTTCATCAGCGTGATGACCGCGCGGCCAAACGAGTTGAACGCCTTGAAGAGCAGCAGCAGCGTCAGCACGAGCGCCACCGGCACCACCGTCAACAGCCGGTTCATCGCGCGCTCCTTGCTCTCGAACTCGCCGCCCCACTCGATGCCCACCCCCTGGGGCAGGGGCACCTCGCTGGCCACCTTCGCGCGGGCCTCCTCCACGAACGAGCCCATGTCGCGCCCACGCACGTTCATGCGGATGCCGATGTAGCGCCGGCCATTCTCGCGATTGATGGACGCGCGGCCCTCACCGCTGCCCACCCGGGCCAGCGCCTCGAGCGGCACCGTCACGCCGCCGTCCACCGGAACGCGCAGCTTGCGAATCTTCTCCACGTCGTCGCGGCTGGAGGAGGGCAGACGCATGACGACGTCGAAGCGCCGCTCCCCGTCCCAGAACTCGCTCACCGGCTGGCCGCTGAGCGCCGTCTGCAGCACGTGCTGGAACTCGCCCATGTCCATGCCGTAGCGCGCGAGCGCCACCCGGTCCGGCGTCACCTGCACCTGCAGCACCGCCGCGCTCTTCACCAGGCCCAGGTCCGCCACGCCCTCCACGTGGGAGATGCTGCCCTTCACCTTCTCCGCCAGTTCCTGCAGCGCCGCCAGGTCGTCACCGAAGAGCTTCACGGCGATCTGCCCCTGCTGGCCGGAGATGCTCTCGTTGACGTTGTCGCCGATGGGCTGGCTGAAGTTCACCTCCAGGCCGGGGATGCCGTCGATGGGCTTCTTGAGCGCGTCCATCACTTCGTCGAGCGTGGGCGTCTCCTTGGGCCACTCGTGGGGCGGCCTGAGCTTGACGAAGAACTCCAGGTTGTTGGCCAGCTTGGCGTCCGTGCCATCCTCGGGGCGGCCCAGGGCGGAGAGCACCTGCTCCACCTGCGGCGCCTGCTCGATGAGCTGGGTGATGCGCGGCACCAGCTTGCGGCCCTCGGTGAGGGAGACGTTGGGGGGCAGGCTGAAGGTCATGTAGATGCTGCCCTCGTTGAGCGCGGGGAGGAACTCGCTGCCCAGCCGCGGCACCATCACCCCCGCCACCACCAGGCCCGCCGTGGCCACGCCCAGCACCCACGCGGGCCGCTTCAGGGCGAACCTCAGCGTGGGGCCATAGGCGCGCTCGGCCAGCTTCAGCACCGGGCTCTCCTTGTGCCGGGCCCCCTTGCGGTAGACGAACGAGGCGAGCACCGGCACCAACGTCACCGAGAAGACGAGCGCGCCCACCAGCGCCGCCACCACCGTGTTGGCCATGGGGCTGAAGATGCGCCCCTCCACCCGCTCCAACATGAAGATGGGCAGGTAGGCCGCGATGATGATGAGCATGGAGAACACCGTGGGCCGCACCACCTGGGAGGTGGCCTGGCGGATGCGCTCCTCCACCGGCACGTCCTCGCGAGCCGCCCCATGCCCGTGGTCCAGCGCCAGCTTGAGCAGGATGCTCTCGATGATGACCACGCCGCCGTCCACGATGACGCCGAAGTCCACCGCGCCCAGCGACAACAGGTTGGCGGACATGCCTCGCATCTTCAGGTAGATGAACGAGCTGAGCAGCGAGAGGGGAATCAACGTCCCCACCACCAGCGCCGCCCTCAGGTCCAACAGGAAGATGAAGAGGACGAGCGTCACCACGATGCCGCCCTCGAGCAGGTTGTGCCCCACCGTCTTGAGAGTGGTGTTCACCAGGTCCGTGCGATCATAGAAGGGCTCCACCTTCGCCCCGTCCAGCTCCAGGCGGTGGTTGATCTCCCCCACCGCGTCACGCAGGCGCGCGAGCACCTCGGAGGGATTCTCCCCGCGGCGCATCAGCACGATGCCCTCCACGGAGTCGAGGTTGGAGCCACGGCTCACCACGCCCTGGCGCGGGGCCCAGCCGTCCGCCACCTCCGCCACGTCCTTGATGAAGACGGGCGTACCGTCATGCGTGGCCACGCGCACGTCGCGGATGTCGTCCAGGGTGGAGAAGAGGCCCTGGCTGCGGATGACGAGCTGCTCGGCACCGCGCTCCAGCACGCCGCCCGAGGCGTTCTTGCTGCCGCTCTGGAGGGCCTTCTCCAGATCATCCAGCGTCAGACCGAACGAGGCCAGACGCGCCGGATCCGGCTGCACGTGCACCTCGCGCAGCAGGCCACCGATGGACACCACGTCCGCCACGCCGTTCACACGCAATATCATCGGGCGCACCACCCAGTCCTGCAGGGTGCGCAGCTTCATGGGGTCCCCCTTCGCGCCGCTGAGCGTGTAGCGGTACACCTCGCCAATGGGCGTGGCGTAGGGCCCCAGCTCCGGGGTGATGCCCTCGGGCAGCTCCACTTCACGCAACCGCTCCAGCACCTGCTGGCGCGCCGCCAGTCCGTCCACCCCGTCGTTGAAGGTCAGGGTGACGAAGGACAGCCCGAAGAGCGACAGGTTGCGCAGCCGGTTCAGACCCGGGGTGCCATTGAGCGCGCGCTCCAGCGGCAGGCCAATCTGCCGCTCCACCTCCTCCGAGGGCTGGCCGGGAAAGAGGGTAATCACCTGCACCTGCGTGTCCGTGGGGTCCGGGAAGGCCTCCACGGTGAGGCCCTGGAAGCTCACCCAGCCCCAGATGGCGACCAGCACCGAGAAGAAGAGGACCGCGGCCCGGTTCTTGAGTGAGAAGTCCACGATTTTGTCGAACATGGATGTGTCTCCGGTGCGCGGCTAGTTCGCCAGCTCGATGGTGTTCTCCAACAGCAGCGCACCTCGGGCGACGTAGCGGCTGCCCGTCTCCAACCCAGCGCGCAGCTCGACCTCACCGTCCCGTCGGCGGCCCGTCGTCACCGCCACGCGCTCCAGCCTTCCGGCCTCCCGCGCCACGAAGACGACCGAGCGTCCCCCGTCCGTCACCACCGCACCCGCCGGCACGCGCACGCGCTTCACGTCCGCGGGCGCCTCGGGCGTCACCTCCATGAAGGCATTGGGGCGCAGCACCCGGTCCTCGTTCACCACCCGCACCCGCACCTCCACCGTGCGCCGCCGCGGATCCACCACCTCCGAGACCCGCTCCACCGTGCCGCGCCGCTCCACTCCACCCGACTGCGTGCGGACGATGGCCGCCTGGCCCTCGCGCAGGTCCGCGGCGTCTGACTCCTGCATGTCCGCGAGGACCAGCACCTCGCTCAGATCCGAGACGCGCACGAGCGGCTTGTCGCGCTCCGGCGTCACCTCCTGGTTGGACACCACGTCCAGGTCCACCACCGTGCCCGCGCGCGGCGCCGTCACCCAGAAGAGATTGTCGCCCTCGGCGGACACCGAGAGGCTCGCGCGCTTGGCCCGAGCCGCCTCCAGGGCCAGCTTCGCCTGGCGCAGCTCGGCCTCGGCGGCCAGCAGCTCCTTCTCCGGCGCGGCCTGCAGGTTCACCAGCTCGCGCAGCCGGTCCGCCACGCGCTGCTTGTCCGCCACCTCCGTCTCGGCGCTCTTCTGCTCGCGATCCAGGTCCGCGAAGGCCGCCGAGCGCACGGAGAAGAGCCGGTCTCCCGCCTTCACCCGATCACCGATGCGCACGCGCACCTGATCCACCCGGCCCGCCAGGGGCGCGCCCATGGAGGCGGTACGGTGCTCGTCCAGATCCACGCGGCCGGGCGCGGGCAGCGGCGCGAGCGCGGACGCCTCCGCGGCCACCGCGAGCTCGATGTACTGCCACTGCGGCCCCTCCGGGGGCAGGTGCACGCTCTCGCCCTTGATGGCGAGACCGGGCACGGGCGCGGGCTCGGCCTCGGCGGTCGAGGGGCGGCCAAACACCACGCCCAGGGAGATGGCGGCGCCCACGCCGAGACCGGCGGCGGCGAGCAAGAAGGGACGGCGGGGAGGACGGGAGGAGGAAGCGGTCATGGGGGACTCCGAAGGGGGAGAGAGGTGGAAAGGGGGTCAGAAGTGCTCGCCGAGCTCCGGCGGCGACTTGGGACCGGCCGAGCGCACACGGTCCAGGTCCAGCGAGAGGCGGAAGGCGGCGAGATCGATGTCGGCGGCATCCAGCAGGAGCTGGCCGTAGGTGCGCCGGGCGAGCAGCAGGTCCTGCAGCGAGGCCCCACCGGCCTTCACCGCCGCCTCCAGCCGCTGCACCAGCGCGGAGGCCAGGGGCAGCGTCTGCTGGCGCACGCGCTCGCGCCGGGCCGCCACCGCGTCGCGCTGGGTGGTGAGGGATTGGGTGTCGCGCTCGGCCTGGGCGGTGAGCTGCATCCGGGCCTGCTCGGAGGCCTCGGCCTGGGCGCTCGCGGCGAGCGCGTCCGCCTGGCCATGATCGAACACGGGCAGGGGAAAGGAGAGGCTGACGCCCAGCGAGTCGCGCTGGTTGCCGGAGATGAGGAACTGGTCGCGCAGATAGCCCACGCGCACGGTGGGGTCCGGAATCCAGCGCCGCCGGGCGAGCGTGAGCGAGGATTGAGCGCCACGCCGCTGGGCCTCCAGCGACAGCAGGTCGGGCCGCTGTTCCACCTCGGAGGGCGGGAGCGGACGCGACAAGCGAGAGGAGAGGAAGTGGCTCGCGGCCTCGCGACCGCCGAAGGGCGAGCAGGACAGTCCCACCGCCCGCGAGCATGCCAGCAGCGCCGCGGCCAGCCGGCTGTGCTCCTCGACGAGCTGCCCCTGGAGCTGAGTCTCCTCCAGCGTGGCCCGGTCCACGTCCAGGCCCGCGGTGTCGCCTCGCTGCGCCCGGACGCGTTGCAGCTCCGTCAGCCGCGTGGCGTCCTCGGCCAGGCGCTCCAGCTCGGCCAGACGCACCTCGGAGGTGGCCACCTCCGCCGCGCGCTCCAGCACGTCATAGGTACGCTCGCGCAGGCTGGATTGCACCTCGAGCGCGGTGGAGGCCAGGGCCGCCCGGGCCGCGTCGCCACGGGGGCCGCGCTTGCCCAGCTCGATGAGCTCGGAGATACCCACGCCCGCGTTGGGCACCTGCGTCAGCCGATTCAGCCCCGGCGGGTTGGTGGGCCCCACGGCGATGGTTCCGACGGAGAGATCCATCTCGGGATTGGGGAGCTGGCGCGCGCGTATCAGCTCGGCGCGCGCGGCGACGATGCGGGCACGGGCGGTGGCGAACTCGGGCGAGCGCGCCCACAACAGCGCGGCCATGCCGTTCTCGTCGGGCAGCGAGGCCAGGGGCAGGGAGGACGAGGCGGCGGGCGCTGGCGCGGCGGTGGGGGAGTCGGACTGGGCGAGGGCGGGGGTGGCCCCGAGCAACAGGCAGGAGACGAGCAGCGGTGGAACACGACGCACGAAAGGGGCTCCCGGTGGGGTTCGGGGGAGTCCCTGGGCAAGCCGCGTGCCCGCGCCATTTCAAGTGATTCCGCGAGGTTGGGCCTCACGGTCACTGCAAGGATCTTGAAGTGCCGGCCAGACTTCAAAATCCTTTCATTGAAGATTCTTGAACCGCCCGGTGCCAGGCCGTGGTGGCGAGCAGGCCGAGACACGGGGGGCGGGACGCCAGAAGTGGCATTCACCGGGAGAGAAGACGAAATTGCGCGCGTCCCTAGCTGGAGTTCGAACCATGACCGCACGCCGTCCGCTGTTGGCCGCCACCCTCGCCCTGGGCCTGCTCGCTGGATGCAGCCGCAATGCACCGCCCCCGGCTTCGCAGCCCTCCGAGTCTGGTGGGACGCCGCCCGCGCAGACCGACAAGCCCGCCACCGAGACGCCCACCCCGCCGCCCGCCGACACCCCGCCGGCCGGGAGCAATGCGGCGGAGACCGCCGCCACCCAGCAGAGCGCCACCTATTACGTCCGGGACAGCGGCATCCGCTGCATCGCCCCGCCCTGCCCGGCCTTCATCGCCACGCGGGTGGACAAGCCCGACGAGGACGGGCTTCAGGTCACCGAGTTGGATCTCAACGCGTTGGGCCTCAGCCAGGAGAAGGTTGACAGCCTGATGGAGGCGACCCACACGGCTCCCGGAATCAAGGTGGAGGCCATCCTGGGCATCGGCGCGAGCGTCGGCCCCGCTGGCCACGCCAAGATCCTGCGCATCAGCCGGGTCCTCGACAGCAAGTAGTCACTGGCTTCGCGGTGCACGACCTCCGGCCCTCGGTACACGGGCACGGAGGTCTCGTGCACCGGGTCACCCCCCCTCTGGGGTTGGCTCGGTGTCCATGTCCCATTGCTCCGGCGAGAACATGCAGACACCGTTGCCCGCGTCATCGGTGCTCACGCAGAACGAGTTCACACACGAGGAGGGGCCTGACAAGGAGCAGCGTCGGCGGCACCGGCCCTGGACGCACGCGGAGTCTTCCGGACAGCTCGCGTCGCCCTCGTGTCCACAAGGCTGGACGCACCGGCCCTGGGCTCGCCCCACCAGGGTGAGGAAGGGCTCCGTCTCGCAAACCTTACCGTCGGGACAAGACAGGTCGCTGAGGCATGAGCGTCCCAGAACCACGAGGCACGCCGACACGCCGCCCTCCAGGCGAACGCACTCCTGGTCCTCGGCGCACACACGGCCCTCACACGTGGGCAGGCACACGGGCCCCTCGGGGTCTCCGCGAGCGCAGAAGAAGCCCTCGGAACACGTTCCCTCCTCACCGGGTACACACCGTCGGCCGCACCAGCCGGAACCCGCGCAAACGAGTCCCTCCCCACAGGCCCATTCCCTCGAGGCCAGCAGAGGATCCCGAATGCATCGTTCCCCCTCCTTGCGCGAGCCCACGAAGACACACTGGCGCAAGGCCATCCGCCGTCCACGCACGGGGATGGCACGGCAGACGTTTCCATAGGGCGCGCACCACCGATCGGATTCACATCCACTGGTCGTGCATCTCCGCATCTGGTAGCGCGGATCGTGAAAACACACGAGCGGAGGATCACACTGCTCATCCCCCTGGCATGGCTGGAGCAGGGTCGGCCGTTGACGGGCCTCCGCGGGCGGCAACCAGGAAGCGACGTGCCACCCCTCGACGAACAGCTCAGCGGGGGCCCGGTGCCAGAGCAGGAGGACTCCCACCAGTGGGAGAATCAACAACGATGCGGCGGAGATCCCCAGCACGACGCGCCACTTCGTCATCGACGCGTCCTCTCGCTCGAATCCAACAGTCCATCCCTATCTAGCGGCTGTGCTCGCCCGTGCTGGTACATCACGCGGACCATGTTACCTCTCCAGTCAACCCGGCGCACCATTTCACCCGCCAGGACCAGAAACCGAGCGGTAACATGTGCACATGGCCACAGGGCACAACGATCCCAAGGTTCGGACCAGCACCCACTCTGTGGTTTCTCGAGCCCACCCCACCAGAAAGAGCGAAGCACGGGCGGCATTCCTGGTCATCCTGCTCGCCAGCATGGGCACCAGCGGTTGTTACGCGGACGCCAATTGCACGCCCGCGGATACGACCCATAGCTGCTGCGTGAAGAACAACCCCAAGAAACCTGAAGCATGCGACGGGATCGAGGGAGAGGGAGGCACGGCCTTCCGGAGTTCCTCCACCCCTCAACAGGTCAAGACCTCCAGCGGCAAGGGTCCAATGATCGCCGTCGCGACCGTCGCGACCGCCGCGGCGGCAGGGACCGCGGCGGTGCTGGTCAACATGAGCGATGCCGTCCAGTTCAAGAAGCTACAGGCGGAGTTGGACAGGGTGATGGAGGAGTGTGTGGATCTGGCGGACCGGATCATCGATTCGCGACGACCCAAAGGCGAAATCCTCGACTCGGTCAGATGCAACGAAGAGGTGGGAAGAGACGCCAACGGGAAACGGGTGACCCGCGCCATGCAGTTGGGCAATGAGAAGCACCAAGAAGCATCCAGCTGTGTCGAAGAGAAGCTCAGCAGACTTATCGAGGGGCAATTCAGCATCGAGCAGCGTTACCAGTACAATCCGTCGACGAAGAAACTCAGGCGCGTGAGCACAGAAGAAGAACAACGCTTGATACGGCAGGGACGGAAACACGAACTCAGGGGCACGTTGAAGCCGGATGTCGTCATCCACTCAGGAGATCCAACACAAGCCCGGCTTGTCTACGACTTCAAGTTTCCCTGCGGGGACGACAAACCTCCCACATGGCGCATCTACGAACAAGGCCCTTACCGAGACAAAACACAAGGGCGAATATACGAGAATGCGTTCGGTGTACAGCCTGGGCGCGTCGCGCCCGGTAGAAAGGGCGTCATTCGATGATCGAGCAATACCCGAGGATCAGACAATACGACGATCATGGCCAGTTGGATCTACGTGAGGGGCTGATCCTCTGCTTTTTCATGCGTCGTCCGCACAATGAAATATCACAAGCCGTCATGCGCGCCCTGGACATCTACCTCGATGCGGTAGGACCCGAGAAGCTAGGCTGGTCCCTGGAGCCAGAGAGTGACGACGACCCCGATGAAGAGGGCGTCGAGACGGTCATGCGACCACTGGACAGCGGGCAGTGGGCAAGAGTTCGAGAAAAATTGCGTGATCCCATCAGTTGCCTCCTCCAACTGGAAGAGCATAAAAGCCAAGTGGGGGGATTCCATGTCGAGTACTACGGCAGACAACGCACCACCCTCGAACGCCCTGCTCGGTCACAAACCGTTAGCGCGCTGTCCTTCTGGTTGCCCACGGAGTACCTGGAGGAGAAGGGCCCCTCGCGCGTCAGGGACATGGCCGTGGCAATGGCTCGCGAGCTTCCCATCAACTCAGGCTATGTCAGTCTCGCCTTCAACTACCTTTTCAGGTTCCGAGATGTCGTCCACGCGGTACACGAGCATTGCTTCCGCTACCCGGGGCTGGATGTGCATGACCTGAGCGACGCGTCCATGGAACTCGGCACACGGGTTCGAGGGGCGTACTGGTTGAACTTCTACGGACAGCCGCTGCTCGGACAACTCGGAGGGGCGGAAGGTCTTCGCCAGCGACTCGATTCACCCCAGGTCTCCGTCGAAGAACTCGGGGAAGGAAAGGTGTTGGTGGCGCTCGGGACAGAACCAACGACAGGGGAAGTGGAACAGAAGGGCGAGTTACATCCGTATCGGGCCCTGGCCCGGGTGCTGGAACCCTTTCTGCATCAGGAGAAACCGGACTGGTTCAGCTTCTCCCTGGAGCAACTGCGTCATTGGGAACGCCGATTCACGACCTGATAAACCGGGGCGCCCTCGAAGTCCTGCTTCCCGAGGGTGACTCCCGCCGATCTCAGAAGGCGTACACCACGGTCACGTGGAAATAGAGATTCGGCAGAACACACTGGAGGACGAAGGCCCGGGGATTCTCGAAGACACGAGCCTCTCCTGGCCTGGCCACCGAGACGGGCCGCTCTGGCGCGGCGTCGATCTCCTCCGGAGAGAGGGTCTCCAGATAGCCGAGCGCCTCCTGATGCATCGACGATGCCCGGTGCGAACGGGTGGAATACTGGAGACCCGAGGATGGAGCACCCGACAGGGTAGGTGACTACCGCCTCGTCAGGGGACTGCGCATCGACCCATCCCAGGCGGGTGATTCGGACATCTTCCGGCCCAGGGGTTGGAGTTCCGTCCTGCTCGTCTCCGAGCGGCTCAAGCAGGCGCTGGAAGACGAGCAGCTGGGCGGTATCCGCTTCATCGAGGTCTGAGCCCCACCGTGAGTAGAGTGAGGGTCCGCCATGGCCTCCTGGACCCCGCTCACCACCCGGCTGTCGGACGCGCTCGGCTCGCTCTCGGCGCGCCTGCTCGTGGCCTTCCTCCTGCCCACCCTGCTCTTCCTCGCCCTCACCGGCACGGCCGTCTACGCGCTCGCCCGCGGCATCCTCGAGGACGAGCTGGGCACGAGCCTCACCGCCATCGCCGCGGCCACCGCCACCCAGGTGAGCGGCGAGCGCATGCTCACCATCGAGCCGGGGGACGACACCACCGGCACGCGCACGTGGCGCAACCTCGTGCGCCTGCTCACCGACGTGCGCGCCGCCAGCGGCGTGCGCCGCGTGTACGTCGTGGACACCCGCGGCCAGGTGCGCGCCGACGTGGGCGGCGGCCTCCCCGTCGGCACCGAGGTCCCCGAGCTCGCCCGCGACCGGCTCGAGCTCTCCCGCGTCTTCTCCGGCGAGCGCGCCGCGAGCCAGGTGCTCTTCCAGGGCTCCGACGGCCTGCTCTACAAGACGGGCTACGCGCCCGTGCGCCGCGAGGGCGAGGTGGTGGGCGCCGTGGCGGTGGAGGGCAGCGCCGCCTTCTTCGGCCCGCTCGCGCGTCTGTCCCGGGGCTTCGCGGCGGCGAGCGCCGGCGCGCTCGGGGTGCTCGCGCTCGTGGCGCTCTTCACCGCGCGCGGGCTCGCCCGGCCCTTGAGCCGGCTCATGGACTCGGCGCTGCGCATCGGCCGGGGCGACCTGACCACCCCCGTTCCCCCCGAGCCCACCCGGGAGATCGGCGTGCTGGCACGCGAGCTGGAGGTGATGCGCGGGGCGCTCGAGGGCCGAGACCGGCAGCTCAAGTTGATGCTCGCGGGCGTGGCCCACGAGGTGCGCAACCCCCTGGGTGGCATCTCGCTCTTCTCGGGCCTGCTCTCCGAGGACCTGAAGGCGGGCGCCACCCAGGAGGCCGCCGGGCACGTGGCGCGCATCCAGCACGAGGTGGACTACCTGCAGCGCATCGTCGAGGACTTCCTCGCCTTCGCCCGCGAGCAGCCGCTGTCGCGCGCGAGCGTGGCGGCCTCGGAGCTGCTCTGGGAGGCGCGGGGCCTGCTCACCTCGGACGCGGTGGCGCGGCAGGTGGAGGTACGCGTGGACGCGGAGGAGGCCGTGCTGGAAGCCGACGGCAGCCTGTTGACGGCCGCGGTGGTGAACCTGGTGAAGAACGCCGTGCAGGCCACCCCTCCCGGCGGCCTCGTGCGGGTGACGGGCCGCGGCGAGGGCCCCCACTACACCATCCGCGTCGAGGACCCCGGCGCGGGCGTGCCCGAGGCCGAACGCGAGCGCATCTTCGAGCCCTTCTTCACCACCCGGCAGAAAGGCACGGGCCTGGGCCTGCCCCTGTCGCGTAAGATCGCCCGGGCACACGGCGGCGACCTGCGCCTGGTCCCCACTCCGGGGGTGACTTGTTTCGAACTCACCCTTCCCCGGGCCGCTCCACCGCCTCCTCATTGACCCGGCGGGCCAGCACCTGCCCGCCCTGCCCTCCAGAGAGGAAATGAAGTAGGGAAAGGACCTGTTGCGCGGACGACAGCCTGTCCCACGCGGCGACCACCCCCCCCACCACAGGTTATAAGGGAGATCCAAGGGGGCCCGGACAGGCAATAGGTGGATGGCTGCTCGGTGAAAACCATCTCCTCAACTCAGCGGAGGCCTCCTCCTCGTGTCCTTGCCATCGGATAACGATCTCTCCTCGCCCGGCGCCCTGCACGCGCTCTTCGGGGGCGGGGGTCACGAGCAGCGGCTGGACACCGAGCGGGAACAGTTCCGGCTGCTCGCCGAGGCCCTGCCGCAGATCGTCTGGACGGCCCGGGCCGATGGGGTCCAGGACTACCTCAACCGGCGCTGGTTCCAGTACACGGGCATGTCCGCCGAGGAGTCCCGGGGTGACGCCTGGATGCGCGCCTTCCACCCCGATGATCTGCTGGAGTACGAGCAGCGCTGGCGCCACAGCCTCACCACGGGCGAGCCCTTCGAGGCGGAGTCGCGCTGCCGCCGTCTGGACGGGGTCTGGCGCTGGTTCCTCGCCCGCGCCATCCCCGTGCAGGACCCCCAGGGTCGCGTCATCCGCTGGTTCGGCACCTGTACCGACATCGACGACCAGAAGCGCACCTCGGACGTCCACAGCTTCCTGGCCGAGGCGAGTTCCCTGCTGGCGCTCACGCTGGACCCGGAGGAGACACTGCGCAACTTCACCCGCCTGGCGGTGCCTCGGCTGGCGGACTGGTGCACGGTGGACCTGGTGGGAGTGGACGAGAGTGTGGAGCGCGCGGCGGTGACCCACATCGACCCGGCCAAGGAGACCCTGGCATGGGAGCTGGCGCGCAAGGTGCCGGCGGACCTCCAGAGCGCCTCGCGGGGGGTGGGCCAGGTCATCCGCACCGGCGAGTCGGAGCTGCTGGAGCTGGTCTCCGACGAGCTGCTCGCCAGCCTGGTGCGCACTCCGGACGAGCTGCGCCTGCTGGGCGAGCTCGGCCTGCGCTCCTCCATCATCGTTCCCCTGGTGGTGCATGGGCGGACGCTGGGCGCCATCACCCTCGCGCAAGCCAGTGGCACCCGGAACTTCTCCGCCGCGGACCTGCCCCTGGCCGAGGAGTTCGCGCGCCGGGCCGCGCTCGCGCTGGACAACGCGCGCCTGTACCGCGAGAGCCAGGAGGCCGTGAGCCGCGCCCAGCACGAGCGCTACCTCGCCGAGCAGGCCCGGGCGATGCTCGACACGCTGCTCGACGCCGCCCCCGCCGGCATCGCGCTGTTCGATCGGATGCTGTGCTTCGTGCGCGTCAACCGCACCCTGCGCGACATCAACCGCCTGTCCACGGACGACCCGGCCTTCTCCGATGCCATCTCCACGCAGGGCCCCGGGGCGACGCTCGTGGTCAAGTCGCTCGTCAAGGCGCTCGAGACGGGAGAGACGCAGACGGTGGAGTCCACCACGCGGCTGCCCAATGGCGAGGAGCGGGCGTGGCTGGCGCGCTACGCGCCCGTGCGCTCGGCGGAGGGCAGCACGCTGGGCGTGGCCACCGTGGTGCTCGACATCACCGAGCGCAAGCGCGCCGAGGCCGAGCGCGAGCGCCTCATCGCCGCGCTGGAGCGCAGCAACCAGGATCTGGATCAATTCGCCTACGTGGCCAGCCATGACCTGAAGGCGCCCCTGCGCGGCATCGCCAACCTGTCGCAGTGGATAGAGGATGACCTGCAGGAAGTGATGACCGCGGAGACGCGCGAGCAGATGCGGCTGTTGCGCGGGCGCGTGCAGCGCATGGAGGCGCTCATCAACGGCATCCTCGACTACAGCCGCGCGGGCCGGATGCGCGGCCGGCCGGAGCGGGTGGACGTGGGGCGGCTCATCACGGAGTGCGTGGAGCTGCTCGCGCCACCCGAGAGCACGCAGATAGAAGTGGCGCCGGACATGCCCACGATGCGCACCGAGCGCGTGCCCCTGCAGCAGGTGTTCCTCAACCTGCTGAGCAACGCCCTCAAGCACGCGCAGGGGGCCGAGCCGCGCATCCGCGTGGGCGTGCGCCCGGCGGACGGCTTCTGGGAGTTCTCCGTGGAAGACAACGGGCCGGGAATCGCACCGGAGTACCATGAGCGCATCTGGGGCCTCTTCCAGACGCTCCGGGCGAGGGATGAGATGGAGAACACGGGCATCGGGCTGTCGGTGGTGAAGAAGAGCGTGGAGGCGCGCGGCGGGCGCGCCTGGCTGCGCTCCACGCCGGGGCGGGGTGCCACCTTCCTCTTCACCTGGCCCGGCCACATGCCGGATGAGGGAAGGTGATGGTTCCCCTGAAGATGCTCAACATCCTCCTGGTGGACGACGACTCGGTGGACGTGATGAACGTCCAGCGTGCCTTCAAGAAGAGCAACATCCAGAGCGCCCTCTACGTCGCGAGCGACGGCAAGCAGGCGCTGGACATGCTGCACGAGGGCCGGGTGCCGTCGACCAACCGGCTCATCCTGCTGGACCTCAACATGCCGCGCATGAATGGCCTGGAGTTCCTGCGCGCCATCCGCGCGGATCCCGACCTGTCCAGCACCCCTGTGGTGGTGCTCACCACATCCAACGATGACCGGGACCGGGTGCAAAGCTACGCCCACCATGTCGCCGGCTATCTCCTCAAGCCCGTCACCTCACCGGCTTTCGTGGAGTTGATGACCGCGCTCAACGCATACTGGGCACGAGTGGAGTTGCCGTGAGAGCCGAGGGGCACATGGAGGATCAACGGCTGCGCCTGCTGGTGGCGGATGACGACGAGGTGGACCGGCTCGCGGTGCGGCGCGCCCTGCTCAAGGCGGGGCTGAGCGCGCAGCTCGTCGAGGTGGCCGACGGTGCGTCCGCGCTCGCGGCGCTGCTGCAACAATCCTTCGACTGTGCCCTGCTCGACTTCCAGATGCCCGGCCAGGACGGGCTGCAGGTGCTGCGCAAGGCGCGCGCCGCGCTGGTGGAAACCCCCATCATCATGCTCACCGGCCAGGGGGACGAGCAGACGGCCGTGGAGCTGATGAAGGCGGGCGCCACCGACTACCTCGGCAAGTCGGCGCTCACCGCCGAGCGGCTCTCGCACCTGTTGCGCCAGGCGCTGCGGCTGCACGAGGCCCAGCAACAGTACCGCACGCTCGCCGAGGTGCTGCCCCACACCATCTGGACGAGCCGCCCGGATGGGCACATGGACTACCTCAGCCACCGGGGCCTCGAGACCATGGCGGTGCCCGAGGCCAACCCCTCGCGGTGGATGGAGGCGGTGCACCCGGAGGATCTGCCGCGCCTGCGCGAGCTGTGGCAGCGCAGCCTGAACACGGGCGAGCCCTTCGAGGTGGAGAGCCGCCTGCGCGGCCCCGAGGGCGGCGACCACTGGCACCTCATCCGGGCCCACCCCATGCGCGACTCCCGGGGACGGGTGCTGCGCTGGTTCGGCACCAACGCGAACATCGACGGCCAGCGGCGGGCCCAGGAGCGCATCTCCCGGCTCCAGGCCGTCACCGCCGCCCTCTCCGAGGCGCTCGCCCCGCGCCAGGTGCTCGACGTCATCGTCACCCAGGGACTCGTGGCGATGGACGCCCAGGCGGGCGCGGTGTGGCTCGTGTCCGAGGACAACCAATCCCTCGAGGTCGTGGGCCCCTCGCCCCATGCCCGCGAGCTGGCCCGGGGCCTGGAGCGCCTCACGCTCGACACCGCCGTGCCGGTGGCCGAGGCGGTGCGCCAGGACCGGCTCGTCACCTACGCCACGCGCGAGGAGCGGGACCGGCGCTATCCACTGCTCGCCCGGCAGGGGCTGCCCTTCGAGGCCTCGGCGGTCATCCCCCTGCGCGGCAGCCGCGGCGTCATGGGCGCCCTGGTGGTGGACTTCACGCGCCGGCGCGTGCTGCCCCAGGACGAGCAGGAGTTCTTCCTCGCCCTGGCGCGGCAGGGGGCCCAGGCGCTCGAGCGCGCCCGCCTCTACGAGGCCGCGCAGCAGGCACGCGCCGCCGCCGAGGCCAGTGAGACGCAGTTGCGCCACGTGCTCGCCGAGCGCGAGCGCATGGAGGCCACGCTCCAGGAGCGCGACGAGCGGCTGCGCGCGGCCCTGTGGGCGAGCAGCACCGGCACCTTCCGGTGGGACTTGCGCACCGGGGCCCTGGAGTGGGACGAGAACCTGGATCAGCTCTTCGGGCTGCCGCCGGGGCGCACGGTGCAGAGCATCGAGGACTTCCTGTCGCTGTTGCACCCCGAGGAGCGCGACGAGGCGCGGCGGCGCACCGAGGCGTGCGCGCGCGAGGGCGCGGACTTCGACATGGACTTCCGCGTGGTGTGGCCGGACGAGCGCCTGCACTGGCTCAACTGCAAGGGCAAGACGTTCGTGGACGCGGGCGGGCGGCCGCTCTACATGACGGGCGCCTGCGTGGACATCACCGTGCAGAAGCAGCAGGAGGCCGAGGCGCGTCAGCTCGCCGAGTTCGAGCGGCAGATCCTCGGCATCGTCAGCCACGACTTGCGCAACCCCCTGAGCGTCATCCGCATCTCCGCCTCCACCCTGCTCGCGCGCGAGGGGCTGGACGAGCGGCAGAGCAAGAGCCTCACGCGCATCATCACCGCCACGGACCGCTCCACCCGCCTCATCCGAGACCTGCTGGACTTCAGCCAGGCGCGGCTCGGGGGCGGCATCCCCGTGGAGCGCAAGCAGATGGATCTCTTCGAGCTGACGCGCGGTGTGGTGGAGGAGCTCGCCGCGAGCCACCCGGAGCGCGAGGTGGAGATCAGCCAGGAGGGCGAGGGCGCGGGGGACTGGGATGGAGACCGGCTCGCGCAGGTGCTCGGCAACCTGGTGGGCAACGCGTTGCAGCACAGCCCCGCGCACACCCCGGTGCGCGTGCGCTGCCAGGGCGAGCCCTCCACGGTCGTCATCGAGGTGCACAACGAGGGCTCGCCCATCGATCCCGCGTACCTGCCGGAGCTGTTCGAGCCCTTCCGCCGGGGGCGTCACGCGGGCAGTGGCGCGGGCAGCGTGGGGCTCGGCCTCTACATCACCCGGCAACTGGTGCTGGCCCATGGAGGCCGCATCCAGGTGACGTCGCGCGAGGGCGAGGGCACGCGCTTCGCCGTGCGGCTGCCACGCGGCCCCCAGACACCTCCGCCCCTACCGGGAGTGGCGAGCCGCCCCTTCAGCGGTTGAGCATCTTCCCCCCCCGGACGGTGCCTCGGCCCGGGTGGCTCACTCCGGGCGCGCCACCGCCCGGGCCTTCTCCAGCAGGCGCCGCAGCGGCGCGTCCTCGCCCACCCGCGCGAGGGCCTCGTCCCACGTCAGCCACTGCGCGCCCGTGGACTCGTTGGGATCATGCACCAGCGCCTCCGGATTCTCCGCCACCACGAGGTAGCGCACGTCCAGGTGCTGGTGCTCCGCTTCATCCTTGCGCGCGGGAATGGTGTGCACGTCCACGTCCAGGGGGCGGGGAGCGCGCGGATGGAGCACCACGCGGCAACCCGTCTCCTCCCGCGCCTCGCGCAGCGCCGAGTCCTCCATGCGGCCCGCGTCCGCCTCCTCCGCGTGTCCGCCGGGTTGCAGCCAGCGCTTGAGCTTGCCGTGCAGCAGCAGCACCACCCGCGCTCCCGCCGGGTCCACCACCACCGCGCTCCCGGTGAAGTGCGCTCGCGGCTGGACGCGGGAGAAGGGCTGCTCCAGCTCCTCGGCGAAGCGGCGCATGCGCTCCAGGTCCTCGCGCTCCCGCGCGTCCGCGGGAACGTGGTGGGACAACAGGGCGCGCAAGGAGTCCAGGGAGGCGGTCATGGGGCGCGCATTGTGCCCGCTTCGATCCCGAGTGCCAGAACGATATAGGTTCGCCCCCATGGCCCGAATCCTCGTCATCGACGACCACGACACCCTCCGAGAGGGCATGGCGGTCACCCTCACCCGCTCCGGCCACGTGGTGACCGCCGCGCGCTCGGGCACGGATGGCGTCGCCGCCTACAAGAAGACGCCGTTCGATCTCGTCGTCACGGACTTGAAGATGGATGGCATGGACGGCATCGCCGTCACGCGCACCCTCAAGGCCCACGACGCGGCCGCCGTCGTCATGGTCGTCACCGCCTTCGGCACCATCGAGACGGCCGTGCAGGCCATGCAGCAGGGCGCCTACGACTTCATCACCAAGCCCTTCACCCCGGACGTGCTGCGCGCCAAGGTGGACAAGGGCCTGGAGCTGTCGGCCACCCGCCGCCAGGTGGAGAAGCTGTCGGCCCGCACCGAGGCGCTGGAGTCCGACGCCGCGCGCGCCAGCGGTGGGCTGCTCGTGGGAGACAGCGAGCCCATGCAGCGGCTCGTCGCGCAGGTGCGCAAGGCGGCCGCCACCGACGCCACCGTGCTCGTGCGCGGCGAGTCCGGCACCGGCAAGGAGCTCGTGGCGCGCATGCTCCACCAGTACTCCCCCCGCAAGGACGGGCCCTTCGTCGTCGTGCACTGCGCGGCCCTGGCCGAGACGCTCCTGGAGAGCGAGCTGTTCGGTCACGAGCGCGGGGCCTTCACCGGCGCCGTCAAGCGCAAGCTCGGCCGTTTCGAGCTCGCCGACGGTGGCACGCTCTTCCTCGACGAGATTGGAGAAATCCCCGCCTCCGTGCAGACGAAGCTCCTGCGCGTGCTGCAGGAGAAGGAAATCCAGCGCGTGGGCGGCGAGGAGACGCTCAAGGTGGACGTGCGCGTGGTGAGCGCCACCCACCGCGACCTCCAGGCCGAGGTGAAGGCGGGCCGCTTCCGCGAGGATCTCTACTACCGGCTGCACATCGTCCCGCTGATGCTGCCGCCGCTGCGCGAGCGGCCCGAGGACATCCCCATGCTGGCGCGGCACTTCGTGACCCGGCATGGGACGCGGGTGAACAAGCGCGTGAGGGGCCTGGAGGACAGCGCCCTGCGCGCGCTCACCCGCTATGCCTGGCCGGGCAACGTGCGCGAGTTGGAGAACGTCATCGAGCAGTCGCTCGTCTTCGCCGAGGGGGAGACGCTCGCCGCCACGGACCTGCCGGCGCACCTCTCCCAGCTTCCCCCGCGCTCCGACGCCGGCCTGCCCGTGCCCACCGGCGACCGGCCCCTGCCCGACATCCTCGAGGACCTGGAGCGCCAGCTCATCTCCCGCGCCTACGAGAAGGCCGGCGGCGTGAAGACGGAGACGGCCCGTCTGCTCGGCATCAAGACGTCCGCGCTCTACTACAAGCTGGAGAAGTACGGCTTCATCTCCAAGGGCGACCCTCCCGAGGACTCCTGACGCGGGGCGCCGTGGACCCCTCCCCTCGAAAATCCACTGCCCCCGGCCTCCCCTGGCGGATTTCCACGGGACGGTGCCCCGGCCCCGCCCGTCCCCCCTGGCCGAACCCCCTGGAACCACGCGGGTTGCATGGGAAACGGCTCGCCTCGCCGTGTAGTGGCCCTGGCATCCGTCTTGCTGATAGGAATCGGGTGATGAAGCGCGTCCTGCTCGCCCTGTGGCTGTGTCTCGTGCCGGGAGGCCCCGTGTGGGCGGCCTCTGGTCTGGACGCGCCGCGGACGCAGGCCCAGGAAGCGCGCGCCCGGGTGCGCGAGTTGCGCGAGCAACAGCAGGTGCTGCGCGCGGAGTTGAACACCCTGGCCGGACGCATCGAGCAGCTCAAGGCCGGGCAGAAGGGCCGGCTGGTGGCGGGCTCGGAGCTGGAGCAGGCGCTGCAACGCTCGCAGGAGCTGTCCGGACAGCTCACGGGGCTGGCCCAGTCACTCGCCGGGGCCGAGTCCGAGGCGGAGCGGCGCCACCTGGCGTTGCACACGGCGCTCTCCGCGGAGCTCGACCGGGTGCGCGCGGCCTGGGACGCCACGAGCGATCGGCGGGCGCGGGCCGGACTGCTCGAGCGCATGCGCACCCTGCGCGCCGAGCGCGATGCGGTGCGCACCGCGCTGCCCCCCTCCCAGGTGCCGACGCTGCCCGAGGCGGCCACGAGCGATGACACCGAGGATCTGCTGGAGCAGGCGGACGCGCTGCGCGACACCGAGGACAAGGTGAAACAGCGGCTCCAGGCGCTGCGGGCCCGCCTCACCGAGGTGCGCGAGGAGCGGGAGCTGGAGCGGCGCATGAGCGACTTCCTCGGCGAGGAGTCCATGTTCGACGAGCAGGACCGGCGCCTGCGCCTGAGCATCGACTCCACCACGAGGAACGTCTCGGTGAGCGCCACCCCGCGCACCGGGCTCCCAGCGCTCGTGGCGAGGGACGAAGCCCCCGCCGGGGGAATTGGGTCGGGGGGAGTCTCGCCTCCGATGTCGCCAGGGAGCGGCACGAACGACCCCGTGGACCCGGCCCCGCCATCCGGGCCTCCGAGCGGCCCCGGCACGGGCGACCCCTACAACTACAACAACGGGACGCCCCCGGTCCCCCAGGCCATCGACAACCGCCCGCAGGTGGGCACGGTGCGTGCCCAGGTGCTCGCCAGTGACTTCCCGGAGGACGTCCGGGGCCTGGAGCAGGAAGCCGCGCGGCTCGAGTCGCTCGCTCGAGAGCTGGACTCGCGCGCGGACTCGCTGGAGCGCCGCGCGCGAGAGCTGCGCTAGCTCACCTTCCCGCGAGCCAGGGGCCTCGGATTCAATGTCCCTGCTGACGAACATGTTCGTTACGAACTTGTTTTCGACGAACATGTTCGTTAGAAGGGGGGGCATGAGTTCGACCCCACCACCCACCAGCCGTCGTGAGCGCCCAGCCAAGCCGGCGCTCACCCGCCAGAGCATCGTGAGTGCCGCCCTGGACGTGGTCCGCGAGGAAGGACTGGAGCGGCTGACCATGCGCCGGCTGGCCACCGAGCTGGATACGGGCGCGGCGTCGCTCTACGTCTACTTCCGCAACGTCGCCGAGCTACACGCCGGCGTGCTCGACGAGCTGCTGGGCACCGTCGACCTCGGCGGTGGGAAGGGCGACTGGCGAACCCGGCTCGTCGGGGTGCTGCGCTCCTACACCCAGGTGCTGTTCGAGCAGCCCAGCCTCGCCCGGTCCGCGATGGTCTCCCGTCCCTCGGGACCGCACTACCTGGCATTGCTGGAGAGGCTGCTGGCCCTCCTCGCCGAGGGCGGCGTGCCCGACGCCCAGGCGGCGTGGGGGGTCGATCTGCTCCTGCTGTATGCCACGAGCACGGCGGTCGAGCATGGCTCCCGCGGTGAGGCCGGGAACGAAGAGGACGAGGTCAACGTCCTGGCCGCCACGCTGCGCACCCTCTCGGCGGCCAGTCACCCACACATCGCCGCGCTCGGTGACGACCTGTTGTCCGGCCCCGGCACCGACCGCCTCACCTGGGGTTTCGACGTCCTGCTCAACGGAATCGCGCGCACCTCCAGACCGCGGCGCTGACGCCCCCCCCCCCCGCAGCACGACCCACCACATCGAAAGACCCTACTCATGACCGCGACCCCCTCGATCACCATCGTCGGAGCCGGACTGGGCGGATTGACCCTTGCCCGCGTCCTGACCCGCTCCGGCATCCACGCCACCCTCTACGATCTCGACGCCTCACCCACTGCCCGCCACCAGGGCGGAATGCTGGACATCCACGAGGACTCCGGCCAGCGAGCCCTGCGTGAGGCCGGGCTGTTCGAGCAGTTCCTGCCGCTGATCCAACCTGGCGGCGAGGAGCTGCGCATCCTGGACAAGAACGCGACCGTGCGCCTGGCCCACGAGGGCGGAGGGGGCCGGCCCGAGGTCGAGCGCGGCGCGCTGCGCGACCTCCTGCTGTCCTCCCTGCCCGAGGGCACGGTCCGCTGGGGCTCCAAGGTCACCGCCATCCGCGCGCTGGGCGACGGCCGGCACCAACTGACGCTGGGCAACGGGGACGTGGTCGACACCGAGCTGCTGATCGGCGCCGACGGAGCCTGGTCCAAGGTCCGTCCCCTCGTGTCGGCGGCCGTGCCGGTCTACTCGGGGCTGTCCTTCATCGAGGCCCACCTGAACGAGGCCGACACCCGGCATCAAGCCAGCGCCGCCCTCGTGGGCCGAGGCTCGATGTTCGCGCTGGGCGCGCACAAGGGAATGCTCGCCCACCGCGGAGGCAAGGGCGAGCTGCACGTCTACATCGCGCTGATGAAGCCGGCCGACTGGGCGGCCTCCCTCGACGTCACCGACCCGGCCGCCATCAAGGCCCACCTGCTGAAGCACTTCGCCGGCTGGGACGACTCGCTGCTCGCGCTGATCTCCGACGCCGACGACCACCTCGTGCCCCGGCCCATCCACGCCCTGCCGGTCGGGCATTCCTGGCCCCGGACGCCGGGGGTCACCCTGCTCGGCGACGCCGCCCACCTGATGTCGCCCTTCGCCGGGGAGGGCGCCAACCTGGCCATGCTCGACGGGGCCGAACTCGGGAGGGCGCTCGTCACCCACCCGGGCGACGTGGAAGCAGCGCTGGCGGCGTACGAGCGGGAGCTGTTCCCCCGGAGCGAGAAGTCGGCCGCCGAGTCCGCCGCCAACCTCATCGAGTTCTTCAAGCCCGACGCCCCCCAGGGCATCCTGGACATGATGGCCCGGTACGCCGCGGTTGGCTGACCGACTCACCGCCCCACGAGCACATCCAGCTTCACGTCGGCCTGCAGGCGCACCTCGCGTGACGGCATGCGGCCCTTGCCCCTCACGATCAGGCTCATGGACGGAGCGGCGAGGAAGGGCTGCAGCTCCGCATCCGTCAGCTCCAGGAACAGCACGGGATTGGGCGCGCTCAAGTTCAGCGAGGAGATGTTCTGCTTGTGCGCCACCCGCACCTCCCGATCTCCCGAGCGCGCGTAGCATTCCACGGTGTCCAGGAAGGAGAAGTCCTGGTCCGCGGGCGCGAGCACCTTGAGCTGGAAGGAAAAGACGCGCGCGGACGTCACGCGATCCTTGGTGATGTCCAGGTTCTGGAAGTCCTGGTTCCGGTTGAAGTCGAGGTTGGTGAAGCTGCCAAAGGCCGGGAAGGCGTCGAGCGGGGTGCCGGTGTCGCTCGGGGGAGCGGCGGGAATGGTCGTCTCGCCCTTGAGATTGGCGACATACGAGGGGGACGCGCAGGCCACGAGCGCGAGCAGGGCACACATGGGGAGCACGAAAGGGGGGCGCATGGGGCGGGAATCTACCGGCCCGCCGGGGAGACGTCACCGAGGCCCCCGTGAAGCCCCCTGGGAGGCCGATCCTCATCGTGGACAGGGCGGGCTTGGCCCGGAGTATGGTGCGCCCGCTTGAAACGCATCCTCTCCACGCTCCTGGTGCTGGTCGTGGCGCGGGCCGGTGGTGCGCGGGCCGCCGACGTGGAGGGACGCCTGCGCGTGACGAGCCGGGTGCTGTGGGATGGCAACGCGCCGCGCGACTTCTCCCAACGAGGCATCTCCCGTGACACCTCGGATGGGGTGTTCAGCCTGCTCGCCTCGGCCGAGGGCCGCTACACCGCCGAGCGCTGGCAGCTCGTGGGCCGCTACGACGGGGGCGCTCGCGTCTACCTCGGCTACACCCAGGAGAACACGCTCGTGCAAGCCGCCGCGCTGGAGGGCTCGCACGCGCTGGGCGAGTCGCTCGGCCTGGGCGTGGAGGGACGTGCCAAGGACCGGCGAGGAGGAAGCCGCGAGTACACGGACCTGGCGGCCTCGGCCTTCGCCGAGTACGTCCCGGACGCGCGGCTCGCCCTGCGCCTGCGCCTGGGCGCCCACCGCTTCGTGTACCGTCCGGACTCCGCCGCGAACTTCGGCAGCCCCGAGCTGGGAGTGCTCGCGCGCTACCGGCTCGACCGCCGCCATGCCTTCAGCCTCACCGGGGAGTACGGCGCGCGCCGCTACGACTCGGCCGCGCGCCTGGCCCCGGCGGAGCCCCCGCGGATGACGGCTCAACGCGCGGACACGGCCCTGCTCGCGAGCGTGGGCTACACCTACAAGGGCCCCCTGACGCTGGGGCTCGCGTACACCTACGCGGAGAACAACTCCAACAGCTTCGGCGAGTCGGTGCACCGCCACCGGCTGAGCGCCACCCTGGGGATGCGCCTGCCCTGGAAGCTGACGCTGCTGGCCCAGGGCGCGCTCGGGCTCAACCTCTACCCGGATGGCGTCTACCTGTCGCCGGAGATCACCCTGCTCGAGGAGGACGAGGCGCAGAACATGCTGTCGGTGCGGCTGGTGCGGCCGCTGAACGACTGGCTCGACGTGGAACTGTCCTCGGCCATCTATGGCAGCAGCCGGATGCCCACCACGGGCCTGTCCTACTTCCGCCCCGTGGTGGGCGTGGGCCTGACCTGGCGGCCCTGACGCCCGCTCACTCCAGCCCGGACAGCCGCTCGTCGATCTCCTCGGCGAGGCTCGCGTGGCTCTGGGCGAGCGCCGTGTCGCGGGCGCGGGTGAGCACCTCGCGCGCCCGGGACGTCTGCCCGGCTCCAGAGTAGGCGTCTCCCAGGGACACCAGGGCGGCGGCGTACTGGGGATCCAGGCGGACGGCGGTCTCCAGGGCCTCGGCCGCCTCGGCGTAGCGCCGCGCCTCCAACAGGGCCTTGCCCAGGGAGAAGTGCGCCATGGGGGCGTCGGGGAACTGGGCGGCCATCTTCTTGAACTGCTCCAACCGGGCGTCGCTCATGGCGGGGTGATAGAGGAGAGGCATGTCCGTTGCCAAGCAAGACGTGCGCTCCCTCGCCGAGGCCGCCCGCAAGGCCTCGCGCGTGCTCGCCTCCGCCCCCACCGCCCAGAAGGACGAGGCCCTGCGTGCCATGGCCCGCCACCTGCGCGCCGCCCTGCCCTCGCTGCTGGCCGCCAACGCCGAGGACGTGGCCGCCGCGCGCGCCGCGGGCAAGCCCCCGGCCTTCCTGGACCGGCTCCTGCTGGACGCCGCACGGGTGGAGGCCATGGCCCGGGCGGTGGAGGAGGTGGCGAACCTGAAGGATCCGGTGGGCGAGCGGACGGAGGAGTGGGACCGGCCCAACGGCCTGCACGTGAGCAAGGTGCGGCTGCCGCTGGGGGTGGTGCTGATGATCTACGAGGCCCGGCCCAACGTGACGAGCGACGCGGCGGCGCTGTGCCTCAAGAGTGGCAACGCGGCGCTCCTGCGCGGAGGCAGCGAGGCGGCGCGCTCCAACGCGGCCATCGCGGCGGCGCTGGGGGCGGGGCTCACCGAGGTGGGGCTGCCGGCCGCGAGCATCCAGCCGGTGCCCCCGGGCGAGCGCGAGACGCTGCTGGAGCTGCTCAAGCTCGAGGGCCTCATCGACCTGTGCATTCCCCGGGGCGGCGAGAGCCTCATCCGCTTCGTGGCGGAGAACGCGCGCATTCCCGTGGTGAAGCACTACAAGGGCGTCTGCCACGTGTACGTGCACGCCGCGGCGGACCTGGAGATGGCCACGCGCATCGTGCTCAACGCCAAGACGAGCCGTCCGGGGGTGTGCAACGCCGCCGAGTGTCTGCTGGTGGACCGGACCATCGCCGGGCGCTTCCTGCCCCAGGTGGGCCGGGAGCTCGCGGCGCGGGGCGTGGAGCTGCGCGCGGACGCGACCTCGGCGGGGATTCTGGGGCAGGCCGGCGTGGCGGCGCGGCCCGCGTCCGAGGAAGACTGGGGCCGGGAGTACCTGGAGCTCATCCTGGCCATCCGGGTGGTGGACGGGCTGGACGAGGCGCTGGAGCACATCGGCCGCTACGGCAGCGAGCACACCGAGGCCATCGTCACGGCGGATGCCGGGGTGGCCGGGCGCTTCACCCGGGAAGCCCAGGCGAGCGCGGTGGTCTGGAACGCCTCCACGCGCTTCAACGACGGGGGAGAACTGGGCCTGGGGGCCGAAATCGGGATTTCCACCAGCCGACTGCACGCCTTTGGACCCATGGGCCTGAGAGAATTGACGAGTCAAAAGTACGTCATCCACGGACAGGGCCAGGTGCGCTAGGGTGCGCCCAGACACGTATGGCGACCAAGAAGACGACGAAGAAGCCGGCGGCGAAGAAGAAGAGCGCGACGAAGACGCCCGCCGCCCGCAAGAAGACGGCCGCGAAGAAGACGACGGCGAAGAAGCTGGCCGTGCGCAAGAAGCCGTCCGTCCGCAAGAAGAAGGCGCCCGCGCCGGCGGCGGCGGCTCCAGCCATCCTGGAGAATCCGCGCGCCCATGCGCTCGCGCGAAAGATCGCCAACCTGCTGTCGGACAAGAAGGCCGTGGACATCGTCATCCTCGACGTGCGCGGCATGACGTCCTACGCCGACTACGTCGTGGTGGCCTCGGGTGAGAGTGACCGGCAGGTGTCCTCCATGGCCGAGCACGTGCTCGTCAAGCTCAAGGAGAGCGAGGGCCTGCGCCCCGTGGGCCACGAGGGCATGGACACCGGCCAGTGGGTGCTCCTGGACTTCGGCGAGGTGGTCGCCCACATCTTCTACTCGGAGATGCGCGCCCACTATGACCTCGAGGGCATCTGGGCCGACGCGCGCCGGGAGAAGGTGGCCTGAAGGTCCGGCTCGTCTCGGTGGGCAGGGATCGCTCGGGCCTCTATGAGCCCGCGGTCCAGGAGTACGCCTCGCGCCTGGCCCACTACACCCGCTTCGAGCTGGTGGAGCTGCCCGAGGCCGGTGGCAAGAAGGGCAAGGCCACGGACGCCCGCGCGCTCGAGGCCGACGCCCTGCTCGCTCGCAGGAAGCCGCAAGACTTGCTGGTGGCGCTCGACGAGCGGGGCAAGCTGCTCGACTCGGTGGAGTTCAGCCGCTACGTGGGCCGGGCCCGGGATGGCGCGAAGGATCTCCTCCTCGTCATCGGTGGGGACGAGGGGCTGGACGAGCGGGTGCGGCAGTCGGCCGACCTCATCCTCTCACTGTCGAAGATGACGCTGCCGCACCGCCTGGCGCGCGTGGTGCTGGTGGAGCAGCTCTACCGCGCCTTCACGCTCCTCAAGGGCGAGCCGTACCACAAATAGCCCGCCCCGCCCGGCGCGTCAGACAGCGCGCGCCGCGCGCGTCCAGGGGCGGCATGAACTCCACCCTGCCCCGCGTCCGTGTCATCGCCTCGCCCCAGTCGTGGGTGGAGGGAGAAGCCCTGCGTCAACTCGAGGCCGCCGCGCGGCTTCCCGGCATGCGCTCCGCGGTGGGCCTGCCAGACCTGCACCCGGGCAAGGGCGCTCCCGTGGGCGCCGCGTTCACCTCGCAAGGCGTCTTCTATCCCTTCCTGGTGGGCAACGACATCGGGTGCGGCATGGGGCTGTGGGCGTTGGATCTGCCCGCGCGCAAGGCGAAGCCGGAGCGATGGGCCGCGCGACTGGACCTGGAGGGCCCCTGGGAGGGCGACGCGGAGGCGATGCTCGCGGACGCGGGCGTCAGGCCCTGCGGCTTCGAGGCCTCGCTCGGCACCGTGGGCGGCGGCAACCACTTCGCCGAGGTGCAGCGGGTGGAGGCGGTGCACGACGCGAGCACCTTCCAGACGCTGAAGCTGGAGACGGATCGGCTGCTGCTGCTGGTGCACTCCGGCTCGCGGGGCCTGGGAGAACACATCCTGCGCGCGCACGTGGACCGGCATGGCGCGGGGAGCCTCGCGGAGGAGTCGGCCGAGGCGCGCACCTACCTCGCGCGGCATGATCAGGCGGTGGGCTGGGCGCGGGCCAACCGCGCCGCCATCGCCGAGCGGGTGATGCGGGGCGTGAGCGCGGCGGGGCGGCGGGTGCTCGATGTCTGCCACAACAGCGTCACCCCCAAGGAGTGGGAGGGCGGACGGGGCTGGCTGCACCGCAAGGGCGCGGCGCCCTCGGATCAAGGGCCGGTGGTGATTCCCGGCAGCCGCGGCGCGCTGAGCTACCTGGTGCTGCCCCTGGGAGACGGCGAGGACCATGCCCACAGCCTCGCGCACGGGGCGGGCCGCAAGTGGACGCGCACCCATGCCCGCGAGCGCCTGCGCGAGCGCTTCACCCCCGATGCGCTCCTGCGCACCACCTTCAAGAGCCACGTCGTGTGCGAGGACCGCGACCTGCTCTTCGAGGAGGCCCCTCCCGCGTACAAGGCCATCGATCGCGTGGTGGGCGATCTAGTCGATGCTGGACTCGTGCGCGTGGTGGCCACGCTCGCCCCGCTGCTGACCTACAAGACCCGGAGCCGGCGGGAGTAGGCTCGTGCCCGCCATGATCAAGCTCTACCAGTCCCATCCCTCGGGAAATTGCTACAAGATCCGCCTGCTGCTGCACCAGCTCGCCATTCCCTTCGAGACGGTGGAGGTGGACATCGCCGCCGGGCAGACCCGCACGCCGGAATTCAAGGCGAAGAATCCCATCGCCAAGCTGCCCACCGTGGAGCTGGAGCCGGGCGTGTTCCTCGCCGAGTCCAATGCCATCCTCTGGTACTTCGCCGAGGGCACGCCCTTCATCCCCTCGGACAAGCTGGAGCGGGCGCGGATGCTGCAGTGGATGTCCTTCGAGCAGTACAGCCACGAGCCCTACATCGCCGTGGCGCGCGCGTGGGTCTCCCTCTTCGGGATTCCCACGGGCAAGGAGCAGGAACTGGAGGAGCGCATCCACAAGGGCTACGCCGCGCTGGACGTGATGGAGGGCGAGCTCAAGAAGCGCCCCTTCTTCGCCGGAGACACCTACAGCCTCGCGGACATCGCGCTGTATGCCTATACGCACGTGGCGGACGAGGGCCGCTTCGAGCTGGGACGCTACCGGGCCATCCGCGCCTGGTTCGAGCGGGTGCAGGCCCAGCCGCGCCACCTGCGCCTGCGAGACCAGGCATGATGCGAATCCTCCCAGGAGACCTCGACGACCCGCGCGTCATCGGGCTGCTCGACATCCACCTGAAGAGCGCCCGGGAGGAAACGGCACCGGGCAGTGCGCATGCCCTGGATCTCACCGGGCTGCGCGCATCCGGCATCCGCCTCTGGACGATCTGGGAGGACGAGACGCTCCTGGGTGTCGGCGCGCTGAAGCGGCTCTCGCCCGAGCATGGTGAGATCAAATCGATGCATACGGCGCAATCCATGCGCGGCCGGGGCGCAGGGAGCGCCATGTTGCGCCACATCATCGAGACCGCACGGGCCAGCGGCATGTCGCGCCTCAGCCTGGAAACGGGCTCCTGGGACTATTTCCAGCCCGCACGGGCACTCTACAGGAGCCATGGCTTCGTGGAGTGCCCACCGTTCGGCGACTATGTGCTCGACCCGAACAGCGTCTTCATGACGCTCGAACTGTGAGCCCGCCAGCCCGTCCGGAGAGACACCTTGTCAGCGAGGCTTCTTGCCTCCGAGATGAGCCGTGAGCGCGTCGATGAATACCCGCACCTTGGCCGAAAGGCTCCGGTGGCTCGGGTACAGGGCATTGACCTCGGTCGTGTCCGGCTTCGTCTGGGGGAGCACCCGCACCAGTTCGCCAGCGGCAATCGCCTTCTCGGCCATGAAGCGTGGGAGCCTGCCAATACCCGCTCCGCCCATCAGCATCACCAACCCGACCGCGGGCTCCGGGCAAACCGCACGGGGGTAGATGGCGATGTGCTCTTTTCCACGACCAGGGGTATCGAACGTCCACTCCGTCGTTCCATCAATCCTGTCCATGAAATCGTGGCCCGCGAGGTCCGCGACCGAGGTGGGCGTCCCCCGCGCCTTGAGATAGGAGGGACTGGCGCAAAGCCACATCTCCAGTGATGGCAGACGGCGTGCGACGAGCCCGGAATCGACGAGTGAACCCATACGGATCGCCACGTCGATCTCCTGGGCGATCATATCGACGTTGCGATGGTTGAGATCGAGCACCACCCGGACCTCGGGATAGCTCGCGAGGAACGTGGGCAGCATCGGCGCGATCAGGGTGTGGACGTACGAGAGCGGCGCGCTCACCCGCAGGGTGCCGCGCGGTACGCCGACGAAGCCCCCCAGCGCCGTCTCGGCCTCGTCCACGTCGTTCATGATTCGCAAGGCGTGCGGGTGCAGCAGCGCCCCCGCGTCCGTGAGCCGCACATGGCGATTGGATCGTTCCACCAGCGCGGTGCCCACGACGGCCTCCAGCCGGGCGAGTGAACGGCTGACGGACGACTTCGGCATGTTCAACGCTCGCGCGGCGGCCGAGACACTCTTCAAGTCGGCGATGCGCGCGAAGGCGCGCAGATCGGTCAGGTCCAGGTCGAACATGGCCTCGAGCGTTCCAGAACTGGAACATCATGTCCACACCTGGCAACCGCGCTTCCAGTTGGAACGACCCGGGGCTCCCCCTAGAAATGATTGGCAACAGGAACCCAGCAACAGGAACCCGGTATGACCTCAATCCTTCATCAAGACAGACTCTTGTCCCCCGTCACCCTTGGCGCGCTGACACTGCGCAACCGGGTGATCATGTCCCCCATGTCCCGCGTGCGAGCGGATGCGGACCTGGCTCCCCCGGACTTCGTCGCGAGGTATTACGCCCAGCGGGCCAGCGCGGGGCTGATCATCACGGAGTCCACCGCCGTCGCTCCCTACGGCGCTGGCTTCCCACCACTGCCCGGTCTCTTCACCGCCAGACAGGTCAATGGCTGGCGCAAGGTGGTCGAGGCCGTGCACGACACGGGCGGCCTGATCGCCGCCCAGCTCTGGCACACCGGACGCGAACGCAAGGAAGACGAAGCCCGGGGACGGCCACCCGGCTGGGCCATGATGGAAGCGATCACACCGGCTGATCTCACGACCTCCGAAATCGCCGGCATCGTGAAGGGGTACGTCAACGGCGCACGGGCCTCCCGGGAAGCGGGCTTCGACGCCATCGAGCTCCACAACGGCAATGGCTTCCTCCTCGATCGCTTCCTCCGGGCCGGAACCAACTGTCGCGAGGACAGCTACGGGGGGAGCCTCGAGAACCGCACGCGCTTGACGCTGGAAATCCTCGCGGCGGTCTCGGAGGTCTACGGTGCCGAGCGCGTTGGGATCAGGTTCTCGCCCAGCGCCACCGTCGCGGGGAGCCCGGATCCGCGGGTTGAGGAGACCTTCGCCTATCTTCTCGAGCGGCTCCGTCCGCTGGGTCTCGCCTGGGTCGATGTGACCCGTGTCACCGCGCAGGATATGGCCCATGGGTCTGGACCGGGAATCCCGCTGGAGTGGATCCGGTCGCACTACGAGGGCCGACTGATCGGGGCTGGCGAGTTCGACCGCGAAAAGGGCGAAGAGGCGATCGCCCAGGGCACCCTGGACGCGGTCGCCTATGGTCGACTGTTCCTCGCCAATCCGGACCTGCCGAAGCGCTTCGCCAGGCGGGCCCCGCTGAACAATCCCAACCCTCAGACCTTCTACGCGCCGGGCGAAACCGGCCTGACGGACTACCCCACGATGGAGGCGGCATGAACACCCAGTTCATGACAAGCGGAGTGGCCCCGGCGACTCCCCAGGCAGACAGCACGGTGAAAGGACTCGACGGATTCACGCATCGCTACGCCGAGGTGAACGGCACCCGCATCCACTATGTGGTGGGCGGAAAGGGCCCGGCCATCGTGCTCGTGCATGGATACCCATACACCTGGGCCTCGTGGCGCAAGCTGATGCCCCTGCTCGCCGATGCCGGCTTCACCGTGATCGCCCCCGACCTTCGCGGCCTCGGCGATTCCGCCAAGACCGAGACGGGTTATTCGAAGGTCAACGTCGCCGAGGACATCCGGCAGATCGTCAAGTCGCTCGGCTTCGACACCATCCACCTGGTCGGCACCGACATCGGCACGATGGTCGCCTATGCCTACGCGTCCCGCCATCCCGACGAGGTCCGCCGGCTGATATTGGCCGAGTCCCTGATCCCCGGCTTCGGACTCGATGAGCTGATGAACCCGGCAACGGGCGGCTATTGGCACTTCGGCTTCCACGCCCAGGTCGATGTCGCCGAGCTGCTGACGGCCGGGAAGGAAGTGGCCTACCTGCAGCCCACGATGAAATGGGCGTCCACGTCGAAGGACGCGGAGGAGGTGGCGCTGAAGCTCTTCCTTCCGTACTACCTCGCGCCGGGTGGCATGCGCGCCGGCTTCAAGCATTACGAGACGATGGTCGAGGACGGCAGGGAGAACCGCGCGGCCTTCCGCTCCAAGCTGAAGATGCCCGTGTTGGTCCTGAACGGCGACAAGGGCATCCCTCAGGCCCAGACGCTCGGATGCGTGCTCCAGGTCGCGGAGAACGTCGAGGCGGAACTCGTCCCCCAGAGTGGCCATACCTTCGCCGAGGACAATCCGGCCTGGGTCGGCGAGAGACTCGCTCGCTTCTTCGCCCCTCTCTCGCCAGCCCATGGATGAGCGAGTCCTCCAACCAACGCCGACACGCGGCTACTCTAGGTGGCACCTCGAGCCGGTACAGCTCATGTCGTTGAAGTCGTAGACCTCGGAGTGACCTGGATTGCCACGCGGGCGCTTCGTGCCTTTCGGTACGAAGAACACCGCCGAGTTCGATCCATAGAGGCCCGCAGGAAACGTCATGGGCCGCAGGACGACGTATGCATTGCGCATCATGCGCGACGACCTGAACCTGGCGGCCCGCCCATCGCCCGAGACGGATGTCGCTCCGCGCCCAGGCGCCACGCGCGCCATCTGCGCGTCCCACGCATTGAGGTCGCCAATGTTCGCGCGCCGCAGCAGCCCCTTGCGCACGGCGTCATCAAGACCCATTTCGCCCGCCAACGGAGCCGTCTTGTCGACGTACGACTCCACTGGCACGTCACTCCCCCCCACCCAATTGGAGGGCGTGCCCTTCGCATCGCCCAGGATGACCTCACCGTTGTGTGCCGGGTAGACCATGTCGACATCACGCCCGAAGAACCGCCGGGCCATGGGGTTCAGCGTCTCGAGGTAATCCGCATCCACGTAGAAGAAACCGCACGCACTCCTGTTCTCGGCCGTAAGAATGGTGACTGGCGTAGTGGCATCCAGGCCCGCGACGATCTGTCGATAGGAGCTGCTGACCAGCACGGCCAGGAGGGTCGTCTGCTGAGAGCGCCTGATCGACCAGACGGTGGGATCCCTTGCACTCAGCATCAGCACGACGGGCTTGCCGGGGTTGTCGACACTTACCGTCATGGTCGTGGCGACGTGCCCACTCTGATCGATCTGCACCGCGCTCCTCTTCCCCGCACCACCGGCGGCTAGAACGGCGAAGTCGGTGGGCAAGGACAAGCCCCTGAAGCCGCACGCCGGCGCGACGGGTGGCGTCTTGATGGGCAGCCCTGGCGGGAGTTGCTCCCCGTGTCTGCTCGGTCCGCTCGACGAACCCTCGAGAATCATCCACTGTTTGAACGAGATCGACACCCTGCCATCCATGTCATCCATGGCGACGCTCGCCCCCTCTTCCGGAGCCTCGACGAGCAACGAGTTGTTCGAATTCCAGACCATGCGCGGTGGCGAGCCGGGGGGCAATCTCAGTTGGTTCGAGGCCCTGGTCTCGCAATCGGCCGGTTCACCCGAGCGAACCACCTTGAGCAAAGTGAATCGCTCGCTCGCACCCTTCTGGCAATCCAGCGTGATGGCTCGGTAGGTCCCGTCGGGCGAAGGGATGAGCTGCAACACCGCTCCCCTCGACTCACCACCCAACAACGCCATCGCGCCCAGCACGCACAGCATCAGAAGCCGCTTCATGACCATCCCTGTCATCGACGCACAAAGAGTGTGACCATCGTCCTCCGAGGTTTTACCCAGCGTCAACCATCCTCGGGAGAGCAGCGGTGCGGGCCTTCACTCCTCATGCCGTGCGTACTCCCACACCACGGCCCGAGCGCGCTCGGTCAACGCATGACTCCCGGGCAACTCCCGCCCGAGCAGCCGCGGGACGGCGAGCGCGAGGCTCACTGAGTTGGTGAGGACACAGCCTCGGGCGGCCTCCAGATGCTCCCGTCCCACCGGGCGCTCCACGACCGGCATGTCCCCGAGCCGTCCTTCCTCCAGCAGCACGGAGCGGATGATGCCGGGAAGGCAGGGAGCCTCCAGGGGCGGAGTCACCACCGCATCATCCAGGAGGAAGAACAGATTCCCGTTCGGCGCCTCGCAGAGCTCCCCGGCCTCGTTGGCGAAAACCACACCCCGGCCGAGGTGCGCGTACTGCCGCAGGTACGAGACGCTCTTGTGTCTCAAGGAGGGATCGCCCCTGCGGTAGCCGTGCGCCTCCCACTCGTCGAGGACGGTGTGCTCGTGCGAAGCCGGCAGGGCCCGGAAGGACAGCAGCAGCCGCCCATCTCCCGCCACCAGCTTGCCCACGCCCGTGAAGCCCAGGCCCAGGCTGGCATCCGCCGCCAGGCACCGACGCAAGGACTCGCGGACGGCGCTGACGGTGAGCACGTCCTCGGGTGGTGCGCGCACGCAGCCCGTATGGGCTCCGAGGCTCGAGCGGAGCCGCGCGAGATGCCGCCCGAGGAACATGGGCGTGCCCCTGGTGATGAGGAACGTCTCGAAGAAGCCCGCGCCGAAGAAGAACGACTGGAGGAAGTCCTGGAGCCGCAACTCCTCGAGCCGCCGCACCTCTCCGTTCACCGCGACCGTGTCCATCATCCGCTTCGCGCCTCCAGGAAGTTCGCGAGCAACGTGTTGCCGTGCGGTGTGAGGAAGGACTCGGGATGGAACTGGATGCCCTCCACCCACGGGTACTCGCGGTGGCGCAGCCCCATCACCAGGTCGCCGCACCAGGCCGTGACCTCCAGGCAGTCCGGAAGGCTCGCCCGCTCCACCACCAGCGAGTGATAGCGCGCGGCGACGAACGGGTTGGGCAGGCCCCGGAAGACGCCCCGGCCATCGTGGTGGATGTCGGCCGTCTTCCCGTGCACGGGCACCGGAGCCCGTACCACGCGCCCGCCGAACACCTGGCCGATGGACTGGTGCCCCAGACACACCCCGAGCACCGGCACCCGGCTCGCGAAGGCGCGGATGACCTCCAGGGAGATGCCGGCCTCGTTCGGCGTGCACGGACCCGGCGAGATGACGATGCGCCCGGGCCGCAGGGCCTCCACCCCGGAGAGGGTGAGGGCGTCGTTGCGCACCACCTTCAGCTCCGCCCCGAGCCCACCCAGCACCTGCACGAGGTTGAAGGTGAAGGAGTCGAAGTTGTCGATGAGCAGCATCATGCCGTGCCCTCCACCGGGCACGCGGACAGCGCCAGCAGCAGCGAGCGCGCCTTGTGCAGCGTCTCCTGGTACTCGCGCCTCGGCTCCGAGTCGTGGACGATGCCCGCCCCCACCTGCACCCAGGCCCGGCCGCCTTTGAGCACCATGGTGCGGATGACGATGTTCAGGTCCAGTTCGCCCGTGAAGCTCACGTACCCGAGCGAGCCCGTGTAGAGGCCCCGCGCGTGGGGCTCCAGCTCGGTGATGAGCTGCATGGTGCGGATCTTCGGCACGCCGGTGATGGTGCCGCCCGGGAACACCGCCGCCACCACGTCGAGCGGCGCCACTCCCGGCGCCAGCCGGCCCACCACCTCGGACTCGATGTGGAGCACGTGGGCGTACTCGATGATCTCCATCAGCTTCGTCACCTGGACGCTCCCGTAGGCGCAGACGCGCCCCAGGTCGTTGCGCTCCAGGTCCACCAGCATCGCGTGCTCGGCCCGCTCCTTCTCGCTGGTGCGCAACTCGTGCGCGAACCGGGCGTTCTCCTCCGGAGTGCCCTTGCGGCGCGTGCCCGCGATCGGGCGGGTGATGGCCCGGCCGTCCTCCACCCGCACCAGACGCTCGGGCGAGGCACTCACCACCTCGAAGCCGTCCACCTCCAGGTAGCTGGCGAAGTGCACCGGGCTGATCGACGAGAGGGCCTCGTACAGCTCCAGCGCGGGGAGGCGCGGCTCCACCTCCAGCCGCTGCGAGAGATTGACCTGATAGGTGTCTCCCGCGCGGATGTACTCCTGCACGCGCTCCACCGCGCG
Source organism: Cystobacter fuscus DSM 2262 (assembly GCF_000335475.2). NCBI lineage: Bacteria > Pseudomonadati > Myxococcota > Myxococcia > Myxococcales > Archangiaceae > Cystobacter > Cystobacter fuscus. Next base: position 431,943 of record NZ_ANAH02000001.1, read on the forward strand.
CTGGTAGCCCTCCTGCGTGAAGTTGGAGCGCCAGGACACGTCCGGCGTCTGGCCGTCCGCGAGGCGCCAGGCCGGTTCCCGGAGCCCGGTCGAGGCGACCGTGCGCACGACGCGCTCCAGCGCCTCCACCCGTTGAAGGCAATCCTCGTAGTCACGGCCCGTGGCCACCACGAGCGCCCGGTCCTCCAGGTGGTCCACCGCCACGAAGGTGTCCACGAAGTCCAGCGCGATGTCCGGCAGACCCAGATCGTCGTTCCGGTGGCGTGGCAGGGACTCGAAGTAGTGCGAGGCCTCGTAGGCGAAGAAGCCCACCGCCCCGCCGCAGAAGAGCGGCATTCCCGGCAGCCGCACGCCCCGCCAGCGTCCGAGCAGCCCACGCAAGGTGGCCAGGGGCTCGCCCGGCTGGGGCTCGCCGTTCACCTCGCACCGCGCGCCCCGGGCTCGGAACGTGAGGAAGGGTCTGGCTCCCACGAAGGAGTAGCGGCCCTCGTTGGAGACACGGGTGCTCTCGAGCAGGAAGCGCTGTCCCGAGGGGAGGGCTCGCAGCAGGTCCACGGGCCGCGAGCCGTGCAGTTCCACCGAGCGGACGAGGGGTACCTGGTCGTAGCCTTCCGCCACGAGTGCCTCGAAGCGCTCGCGATCCAGCGGAGAGCGAGGCGGAATGGGGACGACTGACATGGGCGGGCTTGTAACAGAGGCCTCGCGTCCATGCGTCCGGGGTTCGACCCGGGATGGGCTTGCCTTCACGTCTCCGGGGCAAGCCCACGGGGGGATACGCGTAGGTCCACAGGTCGAGGTGGCCGGACGTCTTGAGGGGACCGTCGACCAGGACGACAGAGGGGCCTCTGCCTGTGTCGATGTGCCACGCTGTAGTGCTGGCGCTCAGCGCTGGGTGCGCTGGAACGAGGCCAGCAGCACGCCGGCGAGGATGAACAGCGTGCCGAAGGTCTTGTTCAGCACCGACAGGTGCCGTGGCGAGCGCAGCAGCCGCAGCGCGCGCGACGCCAGCAGCGTGTAGCCGCCCATCACGACGAGGTCGGTGAACCCGATCGTCGCGCCGATCGCGAGGTACTGCGGGCCCAGCGGTTCCGACAGCGCGACGAACTGGGGCACGACGGCGAGGATGAAGACCGTGCCCTTGGGGTTCAGCGCATTGACGATCCAGCCCTTCAGCACGAGCTGGCGGCGCGGCACCACGCCCCGCCCACCGGCAGGGCCGGCATCGGCGTCCGCGACCAGCGGCAGCGCCGACGCGCGCCACTGGCGCACTCCCAGCCAGACGAGGTACGCCACACCGGCCCACTTCACCACCGAGAACGCGAGTGTCGAGGCGGCGATCAGCGCGCCCATCCCCATCGCGACGACGAGCACCTGCGTGACGATGCCGAGCACCAGACCGAAGGTCACGAAGTAGCCGCGGCGAAAGCCGTGGTCGAGACCCGCGCTCATCGCGGCGACCGCGCCCGCGCCGGGCGACAGGCTGATCGCCCAGGAGGCGGCGAAGAAGGTGAGCCAGACGGACAGGGCCATGCCAGCTTTGTAGCACGGCCCTGTCCGTCCCCGTTCAAGCTGGGAACACGCCCGAGGTGGAGCAGGGTAGCCATCTCGGGGGTGAGCCGTCAGTGATCCCAGTGCTGTCGGCCCACCAGCTGCAGCCCGTCAAGGCCCTCTCCCAGGTGCACGATGACCTGGGACGTGCTCCAGCTCCAGACGCCCTCCATGTTCCAGGGAGGCTCGCTGTCACCGAACGTCGGCAGAAGCCGCCGGCGCTGCTCCACGCTCAGGCTGGCGACGAGCGCGAAGTTCTGGCGCAGCGTGAAGAACAACTCCAGGAGGTCACGCGAGCGGGCCACGAGGGCTCGCACCTCGTCCTCCGTCGAGACCCGCGCCGAGAGCGCATCGCGGCGCTCCTCCTGGACAGCCGCCACCGGCGCTTGCTCCACTCGGGTCGTGGCGACGCACTCTCCCCGGAGACCCAGCACCAGCGCTCCGTCAGCCAGGCGCAGCGTCTGCGAGCCCGCGTCCCAGAGCCCCCACCGGACCACGGGGTCGACATCGCTGGCCTGCGCCGCCCGGTTGCCGCCGACCACCAGCGTCTCCACGAAGCCATCGATCTCGACGACGGCCGGGCACACGTAGCGACGGACGGCACGCCCGGACGCCAGCGCCTGGGCGGCGGCCTCGCGCAGCCCCGTGGAGTCGATGAGGTGCAGGTTCCCCGGGTGGATGGTCTGGGCCATGCGGTGCTCGGCGGACGGGCGGGAGTGCCAGCGGGAATGATGCCATGCTATCGCCCTGCCCACGGGTTCAAGTCCCGTACTCCTCGCCACAAGCGAGGATGTGGCACGCGAAGCCTGACCCGGAGCCGCCGAGAGAGCGTCAGGTGGCGGGAGGACCGCCCTCCTGGCTCTCCCCGCCCTCGGCGTTGCCTCCCGGAGTGGGCGTAGCCGCCAGGGCGAGGCCGACGTCCACCGCGATCTCCGGCTCGTCCTTCACCAAGTGGAACAACTCGTGACGGAACGCCTCGGGGGTGAGCTGGCAGGTCTCCGCGAAGTGCGCCAGCTCAGCTCGCATGCTATGCGGGCCTCGTGCATGCGCTTCGTGCGCATCCCCCTTGAGAAACCAGTTTGGTAGGACGCGCTTCATGGCATCAGGACAGACCTCTGCGCTGCAACTGCCATCGTTCCTACATGGCACCTTCCGCTCGGTGCAGCAGAAGACGAGACGGGACGGCTCGCGGTGTCGCGAGCAGTATCGAGAGGAGGGCACCTTTCCCGTTCCGCGGCAGATGCTGGAGGTCTCCCCGGGAGAGGTGGTGGTGGCGCACGAGGTGGTGGACTTCCAGCGAGAACGCCCAGCCTGGCGGTTGTACATGGTGTCGAGTGTCCTGGACAGTCTGCTCGATGCAGTGGACTCGCGGAACACGTTGTCCACGAGGGATGCCTATGAAGCTACCTGCCTGGAGACGGCCTGGGGAGCGCTCTACTTCACCCTCGCGCAGCTGGGTCCGGTGAGCGCGGAGCGGACGGCGCGGCGCCTCCAGGCGGTGCTGCGCTTCTGGGAGCCGCTCCAGTGCGCGCGTTATCTCTTCAAGAAGCTGGGGGCGGCGCACTCGCTGGAGGAACTGATGGTTGCATCCTGCGACTGGGCCATGGATGCGTGGTGCCCATTGGGGGAAACCTCGGTGCGCGAGCGCCTGGAGGTGGTGGCGCAACGCATGGAGAACGCAACGCGGGAGGACTGCATCAACGCCATCTTCCGGGAGATGCCGCGAGCGCTCGCACATGTCGGCGAGTTGAAGCACGGGAAGGTGGTGGCCGACCCTGACTTCCAGCGCGAGCGCCTCACCTCACTCGACCCGAGATCCTTCGAGCGGGTATCGGGTGCATGTACAGCGGACCTGATCTGGCTGTTGACTCGCTGGGACCGTGAGCTGGAGAAGCAGTAGGAAGCACTCTCGGTCGAACATCGCGTCCAGCAACTGCTTACATGAGCGGAACGAGAGGTACACGTGAGTGCCGCCGCCGGTTGTCCAACCATGTCCCTGGCCGCGAGGTACATGGCCCTGTACCTCGTCGCGCTACTCGCCGGCTGTACTACAACGTCCTCTGCGTGGTCCCAGGAGAGGCTGATGTTCGAGGCGCCGCGAGTTGCCGCTCCGCGTCAGGAAGTACTCTGCTTCCGAACGAGGACTTGATAAGCCCGGACATCACCGACGTCTCTCTCTTGGTGCTCTTCGAAATCAAACCATGGAATGAGCGAGCCCTCCAGGAAGGCCGTGAGGAGGCGCGGAGATACATCACCGCACTGAACCGGACCATTTTGGACGGTGCCTACTTCAAAGGTGGCACGAACTTCCACGGCGAACTCCTGATTCGCTTCGCAAGAGGGCAGTACATCTGGCGGCTGGAGTGGAAGACTTCAGAACCAGGAGTAGTGCAGTACCAGTGGACACGCAGCCAGAAGCCTTTTGATTCGGAAGCAGCGGCATACAAGGCCGCTCAGTGGGTGGACATCGAGGCGGAAGAATTGCGCCAGTATGGTGGGTGGGTGGAAAAGGCAGTGGAAGGCATGATGAGCCGACGTGAAAAGCTCGCTACCGTCACCGGGACCATTGGCCTGGTCATCGACCTCATCGGTGGAGTCGCGACGGCAGTCTTGTGGGGTGCAATCCTTGGCAAGAAGAGTTCAAACACGGGGGTTCAGCAACCGCCCACTCAGGGAGGAGGACAGGTCATTCCATTCCCGACACGTCCACCCCCCACGGCTCCCCCTACCCAGGTGCCTGCCGCTGCGGGCATGTCCCTTTCACCCTGATAAGTTGGCGGAAGGTCCCCCCTCCTGGCTCTCTCCACTCTCGGCTTTGTCTCCCGGCGTCGGGTCACCCGTCCACCCCCTTGTCGGGTAGGCCGGGGCAGTTGCCCACGTTGAGACGGTTGTAGGGCCTCGGTGTCCCCGCCATCTTTCCCTCCCTCGGTTCCATGTTCCGGTGCCCCCTTCCCTCCACAGGGTCCGCCCGGGTGCGTTCCCCTGCTTCAGCGGTACTACGAGGCACTCCGACTTCCTGACGACCTTCACGCCCGGCTTCGTTTCCTTCGCCAGCGCGCTACCACCGCCACCCGTCCTTCGCTCCCGCGGGAGTCGGGCGCCCATCTCCCTCGGGCCTGGGCTTTCTTCCGGTTGCCCTCCGGCCACTTCGACGTGGAGTCGTCAGCACCTCCCAGGTTCCTGGAGGACCCTCTTGTCTGCGTGCCCCGCTCTCAGACCCCGGCGAGACCCCAGGACCTGGCCTGTTTCGGCCCTGGGCTGCTGCCTTCCGCTACTCGTACGGCGTCGGCTCTCGCGACGATTCAGATCTTTCGAGGCTCAATCACGCGGCCCACATACTCGCTGTCTACGCTTCGCAGCCCGGGTTGCCCCGGCACCACGCAAGACTCGCTTCCGGCTGGTGGCCTCCTTTGCCGGGCGGGGTTTGAACCCGCAGGGTCCCTTCGTGAAGTTTCCGCTCCTACATCGCTTCCTCCTCACCCAAGCTTTGCCTGGCGCACACGAATCGTCTGACACCTTTCCAGGACACCTTTCCAGCCTTTCCAGCCTATGCTCTCCGAGCCCATACGCGTACACGTAGTTGTCGAACCGGCGCGCGAGCATAGGCGGCACTCTCGGAGGCAACGCGCCTGTCGCCACACCGGCGCAGAGGAGTATCCTGTCTCCCACCATCGTACTGGCACAGCGCTCGCGCCCCTGCTTCCGGCATGAGCCGCGCCGCATCCGGCTTCCCGGAACGACGATCTGGAGGGGTGAATGAACCGAGCACTCGTGTCGACGACGCTCATCGTCTTGCATTGTGTGACCTTCGCGACGGTAGCGCGGGCTTCGTCGGACGCCCCCCCGGAGGCAGCACCAAGGGCCGCGTCCGATGATCAGACGCTGATGAAGGTGGCGAGGTGTGCCGATGCGGACGCCACCGGACCCACGAGACCGGACGTCCCCGACGACCAACAGCTCGAACTCGCCCAGTCTCTCGACAGTCTCGCCATACATCACCACGAGCAGGGGCGTTACGAGCGCGCCGAGCCCTTGATCCGTTGCGCACTCTGGCTGCGGGAGAAACTCCTCGGGGGGCACCATGCCACCCTTGCCTTCTCGCTCAACAACCTCGCCGCGCTCTACCAGGCCCAAGGCCAATACGCGCGTGCTGAACCCCTGCTCGTCCGCACACTGGAGATCTGGGAGGAAACCCTGGGAAGGAACCATCCCCAGCTCGCCACCGCGCTCAACAACCTCGCTTACGTCTACTACCTACAGGGGCACTACGCGCGCGCCGAACCCCTGTATGTCCGCGCGCTCCGGCTCGAGGAAAAGAACCTTGGTGAGAACCATCCCAAACTCGCCACGGTGCTGGGCAACATGGCCCTCCTCTACACACGACAGGGGCTCTATGCGCGCGCCGAGCCTCTATTAACCCGCGCGCTCAGGATTCGGGAAGCAGCCCTGGGTGAGAATCACCCCGACGTCGCCACATCCCTCAACAATCTCGCCGGCGTCTACGACGCACAAGGAAGCCACGCGCGCGCCGAGCCGCTGTATGTCCGTGCGCTCCGGATTCGAGAAACGATCCATGGGAAGAACCACCCCGACGTCGCCACCATTCTCAACAACCTCGCCTCCCTCTACAAGCATCAAGAAGACGTGGTGCGCGCTGAGCCCTTGCTGGTCCGGGCACTCGAAATCCGGGAAGCGGCCCTTGGCGAAAACCATCCCGACGTCGCCAGCTCCCTGCAGAACCTCGCGAGCCTCTACCGGAACCAGGGGCTTCACGCACGCGCCGAGCCTTTGTTCGAGCGTGCCCTCAAGATCTTCGAGGCGACGGTTGGCGAAAACCATCCCAACGTCGCCATTGTCCTGGGCAATCTCGCCGGCCTGCATCAGGCCCAGGGCCATGCCGGGCGCGCCGAAGCCCTGTACGTGCGCTCACTGCGTATTCTGGAGGGCACACTCGGTGGGAATCACCCCGAGGTCGCAACCATCCTCCGCAGCCTCGCCAAGCTCTACCAGGACCAAGGCTTCTACACCCGTGCCGAACCCTTGTTCGAGCGCACACTTCAAATCCAGCGGGCGAACCTCGGAGAAAACCATCCCAAGCTCGCCGAGGCCCTCGACGACCTCGCCAGGATCTACCTGGAACAAGGCACCTATGCGCGCGCCGAGCCCTTGTTCACACGCGCGCTCGAACTCCGCAAAGCGGCATCCGGCGAGACGCATTCCGATGTCGCCCTGTCGCTCAACAACCTCGCCGCGCTCTACGTCTCACAAGGGCACTACGCGCGTGCCGAGCCCTTGCTCACACACGCGCTCGAGATCTGGGAAGAGGTGCTTGGCAAGACCCATCTCCAGGTCGCCACCGCGCTCAACAACCTCGCCTACGTCTATTATTTACAAGGGCACTACGCGCGCGCCGAGCCGCTCTATGACCGCACGCTCGGGATCGAGGAAAAGACACTTGGCGAGAACCATCTTCAGGTGGCGAGCACGCTCAACAACCTCGCACTCCTCTACAACGCTCAGGGACACTACGCACGCGCCGAACCGCTCTATGTCCGCGCGCTCCGGATTCGGGAGACGGCCCTGGGCGAGAACCATCCTGACGTCGCGGGTTCCCTGAGCAACCTCGCGGCCGTCTATGACTCACAGGGGGAGCCCTGGCGGGCTGAGCCGCTCTATGTCCGTGCGCTCCGGATTCGGGAGATGGCCCTGGGCGAGAACCATCCCGACGTCGCGAACACCCTCAACAACCTCGCCGGGCTCTACCAGTCAGAGGGACTCTTCGCCCGCGCGGAGACCTTGCTGGTCCGCGCGCTCAGGATTCGCGAGACCACTCTTGGAGAAAACCACCCGGACGTCTCCATTTCCGTCCACAATCTCGCCGCCCTCTACAGGAGCCAGGGACTTCTCGAGCGTGCCGAGCCCTTGTACACACGCGCCCTCAAGAGCTTCGAGGCGACACTCGGCGAGAACCACCCCAACGTGGCGCGATCCCTCGACAACCTCGCCGGAATCTACTCGACCAAGGGAAACGCCGCCCGTGCCGAACCCCTGTACACACGCGCGCTCCAGATCCTGGAGGCCTCGCTCGGCAAGAAACATCCCGAAGTCGCCACTTCGCTCAATGGTCTCGCCAGCCTCTATGAGGCACAGGGCCAACACGCACGCGCCGAGCCCTTGTTCGTTCGGGCACTCGACATCCGGCGGGCAGCCTTCGGAGAGAACCACACCGAGGTCGCCGCGTCCCTCAACAACCTCGCCAGCTTCTATGAGGCCCAGGGCCAGCACGCGCGCGCCGAGCCCCTGTACGTCCGCGCGCTGGGAATCTGGAAGAAGACGCTCGACAGCAATCACCCCACCGTCGCCACCAGTCTCACCAATCTCGCCATGCTCCGCCTGGCCCAAGGCCGACTGGACGCGGCGCTTCCCTTGTTCGAAGAGGCGTTTTCGTCCTCCGAGTCCCACCTGCGCCAGGAACTCCTCGGCTTCTCCGAGCAGAACCTGTCCACCATCCTCGGCCGCCACCGCACTCGGGAAGAAATCCTCTACAGCCTTGTCCGCGAGTACCCGGACAACCCGCGTCTTCTCCAGCTCTCCCTCACCTCGGCGCTGCTGAGCAAGGGCCGCTCGTTCCAGGAAATCGCCAACACCTCGCGCATCATCTACCGCCACCTGGAACCCGCCGACCGCGAGCCCTTCGAGCGCCTGCGGGCGATGAGGGCGCAGCTCTCGACGCTCTCGCTCTCGGGTCCCGGCTCGCATTCGTCCGCGGATCACCAACTGCGGCTCAAGACCCTCTCGGACGAAGTCGATGCGCTGGAAGCGGACCTCGCCAAGCGCTCAGAGCCCTTCCGCGCGCTCTACCGTCCGCCGCCTGTCGATCAGCTCGTCTCCCGGGTGGCGGCCGCGCTTCCCCAGGATGGCGCGCTCGTCGAGTTCATCGCCTACCGCAATCGTCTCTTCGCCTCCAGGGCGGATGAGTCCCTGTCGAAGGAGTACCCCCCCGCGCGCTACCTCGCGCTCGTGCTTCTTCCCTCGGGGCGCATCCAGGCCGTCGACCTGGGTCCGGCCGAGCCTCTCGATCGTGCCGCCCAGGAGCTGCACGACGCCCTGGCGAAAAGACTTGTCGCCTATCTGCCCGCGGCGCAAGCCCTCCACGACGCGGCCTTCCGGCCCCTCCTTCCCCACCTCGACGGCGTGCGGCGGCTCTTCCTCGCCCCCGATGGTCAGCTCAACCTCGTTCCCTTCGATGCCCTCCACGATGGGGAACGCTTCCTGATCGACGCCTTCAACGCTTCCTACCTCTCCTCGGGCAAGGACCTGCTGCTACGTACCGAAACCCTCTCCAGCAGGGCCCCCATGGTCATCCTGGCGGATCCCTCCTTCCCTCCGCCGGATGCCGTCGCGGCACTTGAGGAGCGGAGCGCCCCCGATGCCACCACCTCCAGGCCACGCCTGGGACTAGGCAACGTTCCCTGGGTCCGACTGAAGGGCACCCGCCAGGAGGCCGAGGCCATCCACCGCATGTTTCCCAGGGCGCGATTGCTCCTGGGTCCGGACGCCACCAAGCAGGCCCTGATGAGCCTCTCCGCGCCCGACCTGCTGCACATCGCGACCCACGGCTTCTTCCTGGCTCAGGGACAGGCCTCGCCAGACACCCGGGTAGTGGTCGTGGATGCCGGAGGGATGAACCCCAAGGCGCTTCCCACCAACCCCCTGTTGCGCTCGGGCCTGGTCCTGGCTGCGCCTCCTGGCGAGACCGAGGCACCTCGCCGAGAGGACTCACTGGCCACGGCCATGGAACTGGCGGGGCTCGACCTCTGGGGCACTCAGCTGGTGGTCCTGTCGGCCTGCGACACGGGCCGCGGCGGCATCAAGGTGGGCGAGGGGGTCTACGGCATGCGCCGCTCGTTCCTGATCGCGGGAACCGAGACGTTGGTGACGAGCCTGTGGCGTGTCGATGACACGGTGGTTCCCCAACTCATGCGGGATTATTACCGCCATTTGTTGGAGGGCCAGGGCCGCACCACCGCGCTGCGTGAAGCCATGAGGGAGCTGCGCCAGAGTCAGCCCCATCCCTATTTCTGGGCCTCGTTCACCGCCCTGGGCTCGGATGCGCCCCTGCGGTCCCGAGCCGGCCCCGCCGCGGCGAAGCAGGCCACCCCGCGGCCGTGAGTAAGAACCATTGCCTCGAGACCGGGGACGGCCTCGTCATCCGGCAATCCCTCGCGATTCTCGAGTACCTCGAGGAGCGATTCCCGGAACCGAACCTGCTAGGCGGGACCCCGGCGGCGCGGGCCGCGACGCGCGAACTCATGGCGCTGATCGACGAGGCGAACACCTTCTTCGGGCTCTGGTGCCACAAGGGCAGCCCCTTGTTCGCGGGGAGTGAGCCGCAAAGCGCGGAAGGCGGCGGCCATGGCGGCGGAGGAGTATGACAAGAGGGTTCGGCGGCTCGACACCATGATGGCCGATGCACCCTTCCTGACCGGCGACAAGGTGACGATCGCGGACTGCATGGCCATGGCGCTGTTCCAATTCGCCAAGGGCGTCTATGGAGTTGCACTGCCAGCCGACGGCTCGAAGCTCGTCGGCTGTTCGCCAGGCGCCCCAGCGTGTCGATACCCGAATACCCTCCCGACCTGCTGCGCCTGTCATATGGATTGAAGACCACGCCCTGAGCCTCCACCGTGCGCAGGCGGGTATGCGGCCTATGGCAAGGACCGGACCGCTCCGGAGCGGTCCGCCAGGGGCTACAGGTCCAGTCGACGCAGCCGCAGCGCGTTGCTGATGACCGACACCGACGAGAGGCTCATCGCCGCCGCGGCCAGCATCGGACTGAGCAGCAGGCCGAAGAAGGGGTACAGCACCCCCGCCGCGATGGGCACCCCCAGCGCGTTGTAGACGAAGGCGAAGAAGAGGTTCTGCCGGATGTTGTGCAGCGTCCCCCGGCTCAGCTTGCGCGCCCGGGCAATCCCGCGCAGGTCCCCCTTCACCAGCGTCACCGCCGCGCTCTCCATGGCGATGTCCGTCCCCGTGCCCATGGCGATGCCCACGTCCGCCTGGGCCAGCGCCGGCGCGTCGTTCACCCCGTCCCCCGCCATGGCCACCGTGTGGCCCCCCGCCTGCAACCGCTTCACCACGTCGCCCTTGCCCTCGGGCAGCACCTCCGCCACCACCTCGTCGATGCCCAACTCCCGCGCCACCGCCTCGGCCGTGGTGCGACTGTCCCCCGTGAGCATCACCACGCGCACGCCCTCGCGGTGCAGCGCGGCCAGCGCCTCGGGCGTGGTCGCCTTCACCGGATCCGCCACGCCGAGCAGCCCCGCGGGCTGGCCGTCCACCGCCACGAACATGACCGTCTGGCCCTCGCGCCGCAGCGCCTCCGCGCGAGGCCGCAGCGAGCCCGCGTCCACGCCGAGCGACTCCAGCAGCGCCACGTTGCCCAGCGCCACCCGCGCCTCCCCCACCAGCCCCGTCACCCCCTTGCCCGTCACCGAGCGGAAGTCCCGCGCCGCCGTCAGCACCGCTCCGCGCGCCTCGGCCCCCGCCACCACCGCCGCCGCCAGCGGGTGCTCACTGCCCCGCTCCAGGCTCGCCGCCAGGTGGAGCAGCCGGGCCTCGTCCATGCCGTCCGCCGCCCCCACCGACACCAGCTTCGGCTTGCCCTCGGTGAGCGTGCCCGTCTTGTCCACCACCAGCGTGTCCACCTTCTCCAGCAGCTCCAGGGCCGTGGCGTCGCGGATGAGCAACCCCACCCCGGCGCCCTTGCCCATGCCCGCCACCACGGACATGGGCGTGGCCAGGCCCAGCGCGCACGGGCAGGCGATGATGAGCACCGCCACCGCGTTGACCAGCGCGTGCGCCAGCCGCGGCTCGGGCCCCAGCGAGGCCCAGACGAGGAACGTCACCCCCGACACGGCGATCACGGCCGGCACGAACACCGCCGCCACCTTGTCCGCCAGCTTCTGGATGGGCGCGCGCGAGCGCTGGGCCTCGCTCACCCGCTGCACGATGCGCGCGAGCAACGTGTCCCGCCCCACCCGCTCGGCCTTCATCACCAGGCCACCCGTGCCATTGACGGTGCCGCCAGTGACGCGGGCACCGGGGCCCTTCTCCACGGGGATGGACTCGCCCGTCACCATGGACTCGTCCACCGCGCTCGCCCCCTCCAGCACCACGCCATCCACCGGAACCTTCTCGCCGGGGCGCACGCGCAGCGAGTCCCCCACCCGCACCTGCTCCAGCGAGACGTTCTCCTCCGCGCCATCCTCGCGAATGCGCCGGGCCACGGCCGGGGCGAGGCCGAGCAGTGCCCGCAGAGCGCCCGAGGTGGCCCGGCGGGCGCGCAACTCCAGCACCTGCCCCAGCAGCACCAGCGTGACGATGACCGCCGCCGCCTCGTAGTAGACGGGCACCGCGCCCCCATGGCCGGTGAAGGCATGCGGGAGCAGTCCCGGCGCCAGCGTGGCGACGACGCTGAAGAGGTACGCCGCCCCCGTCCCCAGGGCGATGAGGGTGAACATGTTGAGGTGCCGGTTCTTCACCGAGGCCCAGCCCCGCTCGAAGAAGGGCCAGCCCGCCCAGAGCACCACCGGAGACGCCAGGACGAGCTGCACCCAGGCCAGCACCCGCGGGTTCAGGACGCGCCCCAGCGGCTGGCCCGGAATCATCTCGGACATGCCCAGCAGGAACAGCGGCACCGAGAGGACGAGGCCCACCCGGAACCGCCGCGTCATGCTCACGAGCTCGGGGTCCGGCGCCTCCTCGGGCAGCACCGCACGGGGCTCCAGCGCCATGCCGCACGTGGGGCACGCTCCCGGCACATCGCGCACGATCTCCGGGTGCATGGGGCACACCCACTCGGTGCGCGCCGTCATCGTCACCGGCTGCTCGGGCTCCAGCGCCATGCCGCACATCGGGCAGGCCCCGGGGTGGTCCTGGCGGACCTCGGGATCCATCGGGCAGATCCACATCGTGCCCGGCGGCGCCTCCACCGGCTCCGGCGCGGCCTGGGGCACGAGGAACTTCTGGGGCTCGGCGGCGAAGCGCTCCCGGCACTTCGGATTGCAGAAGTGGTAGGTCGCCCCCTTGTGGACGTGGCTGCCTCCCTTGGCGGTCGCCGGATCGATCGTCATCCCACACACCGGATCCAGCACCTTGCCCTCCGCGTTCGAGGGGGGAGCGTGCTGGGGGTCCGCGTGGGGGTGCTGCGAGTGGATGTGCTCGTGAGCCATGGGAAGAACGACTCCTTTCACCCCGGCGGACGGAGCACCCGCCAGGGCCTTACAGTGGGCACGCTCCACACCGCGCAACGACGTGGGTGGGGCCGCGGCGCCCTGCCTGGCGAACGAGCAACTGGCGGCTCCCCGCCTGCTCCTGGCGGGGGCATCGCCTCGGCGGTCGGCTGGACCCTACACGATTACCTCGAGGGGACCCATCAACGTCAGAGACCGAGTTCGCGCAGCCCCGGGTGATTCGCCGGGCGCGGGCCCAGGGGCCAGAGGAACTTGCGCTCCGAGGCGGAGATGGGCACGTCGTTGATGCTCGCCTCGCGCCGACGCATGAAGCCGTTCTCGTCGAACTCCCATTGCTCGTTCCCATGGGAGCGAAACCAGTTGCCCGCGGAGTCCTGCCATTCGTACTGGAAGCGCACCGAGATGCGGTTCTCGTGAAACGCCCAAAGTTCCTTGATGAGACGGTATTCGAGTTCCTTCTCCCACTTGCGGGTCAGCAGACCGATGATCTCGGAACGACCCTGGACGAACTCGGAGCGGTTGCGCCAACGGCTGTCCTGCGTATAGGCCAGCGCCACCCGCTGCGGATCGCGTGAGTTCCACGCGTCCTCGGCCTTACGGACCTTCTCGACGGCGGTTTCGTAGGTGAACGGAGGCAGGGGCGGTCGGAGTTCAGACATGAGGCATCTCCTGTGGGATAAGAGAGAGGGCGCGTAGGTTATGACACCCCTGCTCGCGCGCAACCTCATCCCGTCGAGGTCCGCGAGCGGCTCGGGGCAAGTCCAACTCAATGTTCACGCGAACTGGCGTGAAGCCAGATAGCGGTCCTCCGGGTGGTGGAGCGCAGCGCCGAGCTGGAACAGGCCATGCGGCGGCAAGCTGGGCTTGTGGGCCATCGAGCCCCACATCGGCTGGGAAGGTGGCGGCAGGTTCGAGGGTATCCTGGTGGTCGGAGCGGAGCGTGCGTATTGGTTGGATGACGATGCGCCACAGGTGAACGGCGTCCCCAGGCAGGTGGGCCATGGTGCGTAGGAGGAAGGGCTTGGTGGGAGGGCTCGTGGTCATGGTCCTCGCGGCCTGGTTGCTCAGCGCGCCACCGGCGCATATCCGTCCGGCCGAGGCCTATGTCCTGCCGGAGCCCAGCGCGGCGCTCCTCGCGGTCAAGGCGGCCGTCGATGACATGGGCGCGGCGGGCCTGCTGGGGCCGACGGTGCCCGGCCACGACGACGTGGTGCTGCAGGAGGAGCGCGGCCAGGCATTCATCACCGCTCGAGACGGCTGGATCTGGCGGCTGGAGCTCGGCAGTGGCAAGGCCGAGCGCTTCGTGCGGACCCCCCTGGTGGCGTCCGGCGCGAAATTCCCACCCCGGGATCCGGACCGGATGCTGTTCTGTGCCTCGCATCTCCATGGGTTCCAGCCGGAGCACGAAGCCTCCGTGGGCGTCTATGAGCTGCGCCTGTCCACGCGGGAGATACGAGCCGTCGCCCTGCGGGTTCCCCTGCCTCCGCCCCTGAAGCCAGCGGGAGGAGGAGGCGAGGGCGCGGTGTACCCCCTCGCGTCCACCCCCGCGCTGCGCTTCGCCGACATGACCGAGGCCAACAGCCGGCCCATGGCGTTCTGCAACGACCTGGACATCAGCGAGGACGGTCAACGCGTCTATGTATCGGAGCCCTATGACTATCCCGGCGCGGCCATGGGGCATGAGGCGGGCTTCCGCGAGGCAATCACGCTGGCGCGCAACGGACGGCTGTGGATGTTCGATCTGGAGGGGAAGAGCGCTCAACTGGTGGCCCAGGACTTCCATTTCGTCGACGGAGTCCTGCTGGATCCCGGTTCCGCATCCGCCCAGGGCGGCACGGGAAGGGAGGAGTCCATCGTCATCTCCGAGACGCCCAAGTTCCGGCTGCTGCGCTTGTTCATGGGGGGCCCCAAGGCGGGCACCGCCGAGATCCTGCAAGAGGGCCTGCCAGGAATGCCAGACGGACTGAGCCGGGATGAGCGCGGACGCATCTACGTGGCGCTCTATCGTGGCCGCCCCAGGAGCGCGGCATGGATTCACGCGAACCCGTGGATCAAACCGCTGCTCTTGAGATTGCCGCCCGCCTTGCTCCCCATCTCGCACGAGACGGGCTACCTGGTGCTGGATCCAAGTGGCAGACAGCCACTCTACCTGACCCTGCACGACGGGCAGCGCGTCAGCTCCATCTCCAAGGTCAACCCGGGCCACGAGGGCATCTTCCTGGCGAGCTTCGCGCGCGACAACCAGGGAGTGCACGTCGTTGACTATCCCGCCGTGCTGACGCTCCAACAGGGGAACCCGCCCAGCGGAGCGGCGTCCGGAAGATAGTGGCCTCACGGTCGCTCCATCCCAAGGGGAAGGAGCGTGGCCATGGGCAGGCAATACACCCGGGGCGTGGTCACCTGCCTGTCGCCGTACACCCGTGGCTCCGCGCGAGGCTTCGAGCGCCTGTCCGCACGCGGCGTCACAGTCGGGCCACATCGCGGGTTCCAGCGCTCGTCCTGGCGAAACCCCGGAGGAATGCCCCCTCGGCAGGTTCTCGGGGGCACACCATGCACCCCTCCTCCCCTGTGGATTTCGCATGCGCTCGAACACGTATGATCCGAAGTGCTGGCGCGACACCGTCATTGAGACTGGTTCTCGCCCACGAGGGTCCTCCGCATGCTGGACATACCGGGTTATAGGGTTCTCGGCGCCATCCGAGCGATGGGCTCGAACGTGCTGTTCCAGGCGGTGCGCGAGGCCGATGCCCTACCCGTCATCATCAAGACGCCGATCGCGGCCTCGCCGGGTCCCGTCGAGAACGAGCGGTACCGGCGGGAGTTTGGAATCCTGCAGCGGCTCAAGGACGTGCGGGGCGTGGCCAGGCCCTATGCCTGCGACCGACTCCACGAGCGGCCCCTGCTCCTGCTCGAGTGGGTGCTCGGCCAACCCCTGTCCGAGACCACGGGTCAGCCCATGGAACTCTCCCGGTTCTTGCACCTGGCCATCTCCCTGGCGTCCACCCTGGGGGAGGTCCACTGCCGCAACGTCATCCACAAGGACATCAAACCCTCCAACATCATCGAGGAGCCGTCGGGTGAGGCACGGCTCATCGACTTCGGGGTGGCCACGCTGCAGCAGGTGGAGCACCTGGACGCGGCACCGACGCATCTGGTGGAGGGCACGCTGGCGTACATGTCGCCGGAGCAGACGGGGCGGATGAACCGCGCGGTGGACTACCGCACGGACTTCTACTCGTTGGGGGTGACCTTCTACGAGCTGCTGACAGGGGAACGACCCTTCCAGGGGAAGGATGCGCTCGAATGGTTCCACGCGCACATGGCGCGCAAGCCCCGCCCTCCCCACGAGCTGAATCCGCGGGTGCCGCCGGCCTTGTCCGCCCTCGTGCTCAAGCTGCTGGCCAAGGTGGCCGAGGAGCGCTACCAGAGCGCCGAGGGACTCAAGGCGGACCTGGAGCGCTGCCGCGAGACGCTGAGCCAGAGCGAGCAGGAGGTGTTCGCGCTGGGGACGAGCGACACGCCCAACCGGTTCCAACTGCCGCAACGGCTCTACGGGCGCGAAGCGCAGGTGGCCACCCTGCTCGAGAGCTTCGCGCGGGTGGCCAAGACGAGCGAGCCGGAGTTGCTCCTGGTCAGCGGGTATTCGGGCATCGGCAAGTCCTCGGTGGTGAACGAGCTGTACAAGCCCGTGGTCCAACGCCGCGGCTTCTTCCTGCGTGGCAAGTTCGACCAGTTCCAGCGAGACATTCCCTACGCCACCCTGGCGCAGACCCTGCGCGAGCTGGTGCAGCAACTGCTCGCGGGGAGCGATGAGGAGCTCGCCCGGTGGCGCGAACAGGTGAACCAGGCCTGGGAAGGCAAGGGCCAGGTGCTCGTGGACCTGGTGCCTCAGTTGGAAATCCTGGCGGGCCCGCAGCCCGCGCTCCAGGAACTGTCCTCCAACGAGGCGCAGCACCGCTTCTACCGGGTGGTGCGCCAGTTCCTCTCGGTGTTCGCCACCCGGGAGCACCCCATGGTGGTGTTCCTGGATGACTTGCAGTGGGCGGACCTGGCCAGCCTCCAGATGATCGGGCATCTGCTGTCGCATACCCAGCCGGAAGCCCCGCCGGTGCTCTGGCTTGGCGCCTACCGGGACAACGAGGTGGGCCCCGCGCATCCCCTCCTGCCGATGCTGCGCGAGGTGCTCGCGGCGGGGACCCGGCTGACGGACATCCGGCTGGAGCCGCTGAGCGTGGCGCAGGTGGAGCACCTGGTGGGAGACGCGTTGCCAGGAGCGGAACGCAAGGTCATCACCCCGCTCTCGGCGCTGGTGCACGAGAAGACGGGAGGCAACCCCTTCTTCCTGATGCAGTTGCTGGTGGCACTCCACCAGGATGGCCTGCTGGTGCGGGTGCCCGAGGGCGGGTGGCGGTGGGATGCCGAGGGAGTGCGGGCCCGGGACTACTCGGAGAACGTCGTCGACTTCATGGTGGGCAAGCTGCGCCAGTTCCCCCCGGGCACCCAGCACCTGCTGCGGCTGGCCGCGTGCGTGGGCAACCACTTCACCCTCCAGATGCTGGGCACCCTCGCTGACCTGGGACAACTGGAGGAGGTGGAACAGGGGCTCGAGCCCGCGCTCCAGGAAAGCATGCTGGTGCGCTCCGGCCCGGAGCAGTACCGCTTCCAGCATGATCGCATCCAGCAGGCGGCCCACTCCCTCGTCTCCCACGAGGAGCAGAAGGCCATCCACCTGCGCATCGGTCGCCTGCAGCTCCAGAGCCTGACGCAGGAGCAGGTGCACGAGTCGCTCTTCGACGTGGTGAGCCAGCTCAACGCCGGGGTGGAGCTGATGGAGGATGCCGCGGAGCGCCACCAGCTCGCGCGGTTGAACGCCGAGGCGGGACGCAAGGCCGCGGCCGCGGTCGCGCTCCGCCCCGCCCTCACCTATCTCAAGATGGCCTTCACGCTCATCCCGGGAGACCCCTGGGAGACGGATCCCGAGCTGGCCTTCAAGGTCCGGCTCGCGCGGGCCAGATGCGAGCTGCTGAGCGGCAACATCACCGAGACGCGCCAGCTCACGGAGGAGCTCCTGACCCGCGCGCGGAGCCGTGCGGACATCACCACCGCGTATTGCCTGAAGAACGACATCGGCCTCGTCACGGGCGACATCCATGGCGCCGTCACCTGCATGCTGGAATGCCTCGACGTGCTGGGCATGCCCGTCTCACGCCACCCCACCCAGGAGGAGGCGATCGCCGCCCACGACGAGGTGTGGGCGCTGCTGGGGGAGCGCTCCATCGAGAGCCTCATCGACCTGCCGCCCATGACGGATCCGGACATGAAGCTGGTGATGGGGGTGCTCGCCTCGCTCTTCGGACCGGCCTACTTCAGCGATCACCACCTGCTCATCATCGACCTGAGCCGCATGGTGTCGCTGACCCTCCGCTACGGATTCTCGGAGGCCGCGGTGCTGGGAATCTGCTGGTTCGGGGTGCTGACCAGCTCCTACTTCAAGCGGTACCGGCAAGGCGAGGCCCTGGGCCAGCTCGCCTGCGAGCTCATCGAGCGGCACCACCTGCCCGATCGCCGCACGCGGGTGCTCTTCGGGGTGCAATACACCGACTACTGGACCCGCCCCATCCACCTCGTGCACGAGATCTCCCTGCGTGGCTTCCGGGAAGATCTCCAGTCCGGGGACTACCTGAACGCCAGCTTCTTCTGCCACATGATCGTCCAGAACCGTCTGGCCATGGGGCACAACCTCAAGGACGTCTACGAGGAAGCGGTCTCGCGCGGCGAGTTCGTGCACAAGGCGGGGGTCGTGGATGCGATGGACATGCTCCTGAGCTACCAGGCCTACGTGCAGCAGCTGCGCGGGCTCTCGCGCTCCTTCGACACGTTGAGCGGGGGCGACTTCGATGAGCAGTCCTTCGAGGCCACCCGGCAGATTCCCGCGCGCATGGGCACCATGCGGTGCGTCTATTGGATCGTGAAGCTCCAGTCGCGCTTCATGTGCGGCGCCTACGCGGAGGCCCTGGAGGCGGCGGACAAGGCGACCGAGCTGCTCTGGTCCATGCACGGCATGCTCTTTCGCAGGGAGTACCAGTTCTTTCGCGCCCTGAGCCTGGCCGCGTGCTTCGAGGAGGCCTCGCCCGAGGAGCAGCGGCGCTATCTCGAGGCCATCCAGGCTCACCAGCGGCAGCTCGCGGACTGGGCGGAGCATTGCCCCGAGAACTTCCACGCGCTCGAGCAGCTCGTGTCCGCGGAGCTGGCGCGCCTCGCGGGCCGGGCGGACGAGGCCACACGCGCCTATGAAGAGGCCATCCGCTCGGCGCGGGAGAACGGTGCCACCCAGTACGTGGGACTGGCCAGCGAACTCGCGGCCAACTTCTGGCGCACGCGGCAGGCCTCGGTGGTCGCCCATACCTTCGCCAGAGAAGCCCGGGCGGCGTACCAACAGTGGGGAGCCGTGGGCAAGGTGCAGCACCTGGAATCCCAGTGGCCCCACCTCGCGTCCCCGGTGGACGCCGAGGAGGCACTGACCACCCACAGCACGGCTTCGACCCGCATCGACGCGCTCACGGTCGTCAAGGCCCAGCAGGCTGTCTCCAGCGAGATCGTGCTGGAGCGTCTGGTGACGACGCTGCTGCGCGCGGCCATCGAGAACGCGGGCGCCCAGAGCGGCGCCCTGCTGCTGCCGGAAGGCAACACGCTCTCGGTGGCGGCCATCTCCGGGACTTCGTCGGAGGGGGCAGCGCACGAGCTGCCATGGACGATCCTGTCCTATGTCCGGCGCACCCGAGAACACGTGCTCATTGGCGACGCCTCCAAGCCCCACCCGTTCTCGGCCGATCCCTCCCTGGCGCGTGGCGGAGCGCGCTCGGTGTTGTGTCTGCCCCTGATGAAGCAGGAGCAGTTCTCCGGAGCGCTGTATCTGCAGAACAACCTGGCCACCAATGCCTTCAGTCCGGCGCGCCTGGCGCTCCTGGGACACATCGCGTCGCAGGCGGCCATCTCCATCGAGAACGCGCGGCTGTACGCGGACGTGCAGCGCGCCCGGACGGAGCTGCGCCGGGCCAATGAGGAGCTGGAACGGCGGGTGGAGGAGCGCACGCGCGAACTCAAGCAGGCCCAAGCCCGTCTGGTGGACACCGCGCGCGAGGTGGGCATGGCCGAGGTCGCCTCCAACGTGTTGCACAACGTGGGCAATGTGCTCACCAGCGCCGTCGTCAACCTGGAAATGATGCGCCAGGCCGTGGGCTCCTCCCGCGTGGGTCGGCTGAAGCAAGCCACGGCCCTGCTGATGGAGAACCAGACGAACCTGGCGGAGTTCCTGGCGGAGAGCTCGCGTGGCAGCCGCCTGCCGGAATACCTCTCGGTGGTGGCAGACGAGCTGGTGCGAGAGCAGACCCGCCTCATGGAGGACATGGATGCGATGGGCCGGCACATCGACCACATCCGCGCCATCGTCCAGGTGCAGCAGACGTATGCGCGCAACGCGTTGATGACGGAGGAGTGCGATCTGGCCCAGCTCATCGATGATGCCCTGCGCATCCAGATGGAGACGCTGCAGCGTCATGGCGTCTGCGTCCAACGCGAGCTGTCGGTGCTCCCCAAGGTGAAGGTGGACAAGCACAAGGTGTTGCAGATCCTCATCAACCTGCTCAGCAATGCCCGGCACGCGCTGGAAGCCATGCCCGAGGGCAAGCGCCACCTGTGGGTGAGACTGGCCGCGGAGGGGCCGGTGGCTCGCATCCAGGTGGAGGATGACGGGATGGGCATCGCTCCCGAGGTGAAGGGCAAGCTCTTCACGCACGGCTTCACCACGCACAAGAATGGCCACGGCTTCGGGCTGCACTCGAGCGCGCTGGCGGCGCAAATCCTGAATGGACGCCTGACGCTCGAGAGCAATGGGCCCGGCCAGGGCGCCGTGGCCACGCTGGAGCTGCCTCTCATCTGAGCCAGGCGCGGACCGGTGTGCCCTCACCGGAGAAGGGCCCGAGGGTCTGGCCCCACCGTGACGCCTCGTGAAAAGCGTTACAGCGGGGCCTCGTTTTTCCAGGCGACTTGCGTCTTGAGATGGCTCGCGCGTGCGTGCTTGAGTGAGGGCTCCCCATCCCGGAGGAACACCATGACTCGCGTCATCCAGGCATCCGACGTCGAGGCGCAGGGTCACCTCGTCAACGCCCTGATCGACTCCGGGGAGGCCGTGCGGCCCGAGGTGAAACGCATCATGGCCGCGCACGGGTTCACGGCCACCTCGCTCCAGCCGTGGTACCCCCTGCCGGACTTCCTGCGCTGCCTGGAGGACATCCAGACCCACGTGGGCCGCTTCTCCCTGCGCGCCATCGGCCAGCAGCTTCCCCGGTACACGGTCTTTCCTCCCCACATCACTTCCTTCGAAACGGCCCTGTTCCTGGTGGATGAGGCCTACCGGATGAACCACCGGGGCCCGGGAAGCATCGGCGGCTATCACCACGAGCCCGTGGACGGACATGCCGCGCGCATGCGGTGTGACAATCCCTATCCCTGTGAGTTCGATCAGGGCCTGCTGGAAGCCCTCCACATGCGCTTCGCGCACCCGGGCTCGTTGCGGCTGCGCATCACGCACGGCCCCGGCGGTTGCCGCGCCCTGGACGACGCCGCCTGTACCTACCACCTCAAGTGGTGAGGGGGCGCATCCCCCTGCTTTTGTTTGGCCTTACAAGGCGCCCCTGCGCGCGCGCCCCTCGCGGACGGCGCGGACGAGGGTGCTCGCGGCCACCTCGCAGTCGTCCGCGGAGCAGATGGCGGACACCACCGAGACCCCATCCGCCCCGGCGGCGACGACCGCCGCGGCGTTGGCGGCGGAGATGCCACCGATGGCCACGGCCGGCACGGGCAACAGGCGCCGCAGCCGGACGAGTTCCTCCAGCCCGAGCGCCGGGGTGGCATCCGGCTTGGAGCCGGTGGGGAAGATGGGACCCACGCCCGCGTAGTCCACCACCGCCGGATCCAACGTGGGCAGGTCTTCCGCCCCGGTGATGGACAGGCCCACCAGCGCGTCGGGCCCCAACAGCCGCCGGGCCACCTCGGGCGGCAGGTCGCCCTGCCCCACGTGCACCCCGTCCGCCCCCATCGCCAACGCCAGGTCCACCCGATCATTGACGATGAGCGGCACCCCGAGCGGCCGAAGCCGCTCGAGCAGCGCCCGGCCCAACGCCAGCGTCTCGCGCGCCGGGACGTCCTTGTCGCGCAATTGCACCAGGGTCGCCCCGCCGCGCACCGCGGCGAGCACCACGTCCACCAGCCCGCGCCCGCGCGACAGCAGACGGTCGGTGACGAGGTAGACGGACAGGTCGGGCACACGGCGGCTCATGGCGACGGTCTCCTTCAGCGCAGGCGCGCCCGGGCGCGCACGGTGGCCTCATCCAGGGTGTAGAGCGCGTCCAGGAGGTGGAGCTGCAGCGACCCCGGACCCTTGGACTGCTCGGCGGCGAGCTCCCCGGCCAGACCCAGCACGGAGAGGGCGCGCGCGGCGGCCAGTACCGCGTCGGGCTCCACCGCGAGGAAGGCGCCCACGAGCGCGGACGCCGTGCACCCCATGCCCGTCACCCGAGCCATGAGCGGGTGGCCGTTGTCCACCGCCACCACACGCGAGCCGTCGGTGACGTAGTCCGTCCTGCCCGTGACGGCCACCACGGTCCCCAGGCGGGAGGCCAGCCCCCGTGCCGCCTCGAGCGAGGCCTCGGAGGACTGGGTGCTGTCCACCCCGCGCGAGGCCCCCGCCTCGCCCGCCATCGCGAGCACCTCCGAGGCGTTGCCGCGAATGACCGTCGGAGCCTGTCGCGCCAGCTCGGCGGAGGTGGCGGAGCGATAGCGCGTGGCGCCAGCGCCCACCGGATCCAACACCCAGGGCACCCGCGCCTGGCGCGCGGCGTGGACGGCCAGCCGCATGCCCTCCACCCACTCCGGAGACAGAGTGCCGATGTTCACCACCAGCGCCTGCGAGAGGACCGCGAAGTCGGCCACCTCCTCCCGCGCATGCACCATCGCGGGCGAGGCCCCCACGGCGAGCAGGGCGTTGGCCGTGTTGTTCATCACGACGTAGTTGGTGATGTTGTGCACGAGCGGCGAACGCTCCCGCACCGCCTTCAGCGACTCCCACACCCCAGCGCTCAGTTCCACCGCCAGCTCCTCTTCATCCGTTCTCTTCCGCGCCTCGACTTCGACCGGCTCCTGGAGCTCCTCCTTCACCCGGACACCCTACGCCCGGCAAGCCTCAACCGCCGGTCCGAATTGTTATGAACTCCATCGAGTTGCCTTCGGCGGGGCGAAGAAGAAGGCGCGACCCACGCCCACGGTATTGCCCGGCCGGACAAAGGGAGAACCCTTCGCCTGGAACCTCTCACCCTCATAGGAGTTTTACACGGATAACAGCTTTGCCTGGTTCTCCTTGAAATCAGGTTTAGAAAAGCCTTATGTTCCAACCGTCAGGTTTTCATCACTCCCGGAGCCAGGACATGAAGCGTCAAACCCTCTCCTTCCGCCGACATGTCCAGATCCCCCTCGTCTGTCTGATGGTGGTGCTGAGCAGCTCCTGCCAGGAAATCAATGGCGCTGTCACCACGATCCAGGGCGCGATCGACATGATTGGCCGTGAATCCTCATCATGGCAGGGCACGATGAAGGAACTCGAAGCCAACCTGTTCAAGGATGGAGATGACCTCATCGCCCATCAGGTGACGATGTTGGCGGAGCGAGGCATCGCCACGGGCAGCGCCGAGATCAGATGTGACGTGGACTTCATTGGCAATCGGATGATCGAGGGGCTCAAGCGGATTCTCGATGAGATGGAAGGCCGGACCCCAGCGCCCCCGGTGCCACACTTCTGCACGGTGTCTCCGACCGTGATCGAACTGGAGCAGATCCAACAAGGCTCCCTGGTGGGCGTCAATTTCTATGGCTATGACTTGTTCGAGAAGGACATCCGGGACTCCAACGTCAGGATCTTCCTGCAGAACAGGAATGGCTCCCAGCAGGACATCACCTTCGCCAGATCCTTCCTGTCGCACTACCTCATGACCATCCGGGTCGACGATACGCGCATCGACTACAGCGGCGAGAGCGAGAAGCTGGTGATCACCGCGGGGAAGAAGGTCCTGAGTGAGATCAGCATCGTCTCCAAGCTGCCGACGTATTTCGATTGGTGCCAGGGAGACGCTCCGCCCCGCCTCGCGGAGGATGTCGGGCAGACCTGCGCCCTGAGCCGGATGTCTGGCAGGTTTGGAGGCGCCACGGACTCGGTCTCCACCCTGACGAGCAATGGCTCCTGGTACCTCTCTGGGAATTCGAGCGAGGCTGGGGTGTGCGCGTCGGCGACCTGTGCCAATGGTTATCCCAGGAGCGGTGATTTCATGTGGAGCGCGGGGACGTCCCCCGTGCGGATGGTGCTTCAAGAGGGCAATGCCTGCTTCCTCACGAGCATCTCGGGCCGGCTCCAGGGGGCGAATGATCGCATCGAGATCTCCGTGGGGAGCGACGGCTACTACTATCTCGGGGGCGGCTCACAGCCCGACGCCTCGGCGACCGCGCGGTGCGTGGGGAAGGTCACCAGGCACAGCGAATTCTCCTGGTCCAAGGGCATGGGGACCCTCCCCCTGGGTACGGCGACCGGGCAGGTGTGCTTCTTGAGCAGGGTGTCGGGCCATTTCGGAGGCACGTTGGACTCCGTGCGTGCCTACATCAAGAACGGCTCCTGGTATCTGGATGGTGTGGCTGAACACGCGAACCTCACCGCATCCGTCTCATGCATTTCCCGGTTGTAGATGAGAGTCAAAAGGCCTCTGGTGGCACACAAGGGAGACGGTATGAAGATTTCGAAATGGCTTGTTTTCTCTCTCCTCGTGGCTCCACTGACCGGGGCCGTTGGGGGTTGTGGTCTGGGGCTGGAAGATCTGCCCAGCAGGGGAGGTCCCCCCCTCGAGTCTCCACAGCAGGGTGGGCCCGCGGAGCCCGGTGGACCCACGGAGCCCGGTTCGCCCGCGGAGCCCACCTGCACCCCGCAGAGTTGCGAGGGCGGTTGCTGCCTCAGGGGCGCGTGTTACCGCACCCAGTCCGATTACGCGTGTGGAAGCATGGGGGCGCAGTGCTCGATGTGCCAGTTGCTCCAGAGCTGCCAGAAACAGGATGTGCTCCGGGGTTGGGAATGCCTCACCGATCGCGCCACGCACTGGTCGCTCCAGCCACTGAGCGCCTCGGTTCCCCCCACGAAACCGGATGGAGGTTCCTGGGACATGGGCTCCGACGCGCCCGACGTGGTCGTGGAACTGGACTGCCCCGTCGAGGGCTCCGTGAGCAAGGTGAAGACCGAGGAGTCCCCCAGCTTCACTCCCAGCTGGAAGGATGGCACCTGTGTGACGACCTCACCCGAGTGGCGGAACGCGCCCATCCGCATCAAGGTCCTGGATGTCGATTTCCTCTCCAGCGAGGAGATCCTCACCACGTCCTACACGCTCGAGGAGAAGGACTTCGCGACGGGAACGATCGAGCTCCCCCTCTCCGCGGACGGGACCCATACCCTGAAGCTGCGGCTGTCCCGGGTTCAGTAACCAGCGTTTGGGTTGGTGACCTGGGCCCCGTCGCTTTCTTACAATACAAGCGGATTTCTGCCTCGGCAGGCAACCCGGGTCGACCATTCGCTAATTGACAGCCAGCCAGGCACGGCACTAGATGGGCCCGCACCGTCACACCGCTTTCCATCGCGGTCTTCCGGAGGGAGCCCTCCGCGCGGATGCGCCGCATGGAAAACACCGATCGGCTGCTCCCCGGAGCGCCGGGAACGGATGAATGCCATGTCGAGACAGGGAACGGCTGTTCAAAGCAACGAGTTCACCGAGGTGGAGTTGATGATGCGTGCCCGAGGGCTCGCCGAACTCGCCTGGAAGCACCGGGAGGAGACCGAGTCCACCCGTCGGATTCCCCGCGTGGTCATCGACGCGCTGTTCGACTCGGGACTGCCGCGGCTCGGGACGTCGAGGCGAATGGGCGGCCTCGAGGGGCACCCGCTGACGCTCGTCGAGGTCGGACGGGAGCTGTCGCGTGGGTCGGCGGCGCTCGGCTGGCTCTACGGCCTGACGGTCGGGCATCAGTGGTACCTGTCGTTCATGTCCGAGCGCTTCCAGCAGGAGGTCCGCGACTCCAAGCCGGGGCTGATCGTCGACTCGCTGGTTCCCGCCGGCCAGGTGGAGCCCGCCGACGGAGGCTTCCTGCTGTCCGGTCACTGGAAGTTCGTCAGCGGCGTGGAGTGGTGCTCGTGGGCCGGTCTGGCCGTCGTCGCGAAGCTGCCCGGCCGGACGGAGCCCGAGCCGCTGGTGATGTTCGTCCCGGCGGACAAGCTGAAGATCGAGGACACCTGGCACACGGTCGGCCTGCGCGGCACCGCGAGCAACGAGATCAAGCTCGAGCGCGTGTTCGTGCCGCTGCACCGCATCTTCGCCCTGGCGCGCTTCGCCGCCGACGGCAAGCCGCAGGGTGAGGTGAGCGAGCCCGGCACGCTGTACAAGCTGCCCTTCATGGCGATGGCGGCCATCCAGCTGTGCTATCCGGCGCTCGGCGCGGCGCAGCGAGTCATCGAGGAGTACGCGGCATGGACGAAGAAGCGCGTGCGCGCCTACGAGCACACGGCGGCGAAGGAGGCCCCGTACTCGCAGATGACGCTCGCCGATGCCACCGTCAAGTGGGACGCCGCGCGGGCGCTCATGCTGCAGTATGTCCGCGACGCGTGGGAGGCCGCCGAGGCCGGGCAAGGGGTGCCGAGCCCGGAGGAGCGCGCGCGGATGTTCGGCCAGCGTGCCTTCATCACGCGGACCTGCGCCGAGCTGACGAACCAGTTGTTCCTCGACTCGGGGGCCATGTCCCTGTTCGAGACGTCCGCCATGCAGGCGCTGTGGCGCGACGTGAACGCGGCCTCGATGCACATGGTCCTCAGCCGCGGGGACGCACTCACCAGCCTCGGCCGCACGCAGATGGGTCTGCCCGGCCACCACTTCGCCTGACGCGGGGCCTCAAGGCTCCGACCGCAGGCTGTCGAGCAGCGCCTTCAGCGCCAGCGACGGCGTCACCGAGCGCGCGTAGACCGCGGACACCTGTGTCTCCGGCAGGGGTTGATCTGGCAGGAGCCGCAGGAGCGACCCCTGGGCGAGTTCGTGCGAGACCAGGAACAACGGCACCAGGGCGATTCCCAACCCCGCCCGCACGGCATCGCGGGTGACGAACATGTTGCCCGTGCTCATGCGCCAGGCGATGCGCACCGTTTCCTCGCCGATGCTCCAGTGATCGATGTCGATGCGCGTGACGATCGCCCGATGACGGCTCAAGTCCACGGCTCGCCGCGGCGCGCCGTGAACCTCCACATAGGAGGGAGCGGCGACGAGCACCATGGGCACCGTGTCGAGCTTCCGGCTGATCAGCTCACTGTCGTCCAGCACGCCCATGCGGATGGCGAGATCATAGCCCCCCGCCACCAGGTTGACCCGCTCGTCGCTCAGGCGCAGATCGATGTTCACGGCGGAATGGCGCTCGAGAAACCGGAACAGCCTCGGCGCAATCACCAGCTGACCATAGGCCACCGTCGCGGACACGCGCAGCAGGCCGGAAGGCGCGGCGTGCTCCGCCATCGCCTCGACCTGGGCCAGCTCGGCATCGCGCACGATGGGACGGATGCGTGTGAAGTAGCGCCGGCCCACATCGGTCAGACTCAGTGCGCGCGTGGAGCGGTGCAGCAACGACGCGCCGAGCCGCTGCTCCAGGAGCGCGATCTGACGGCTGACCGTCGCCTTGGGCATGCCGACCGCGCGGCCCGCCGCGCTGAGGGAGCCGTGCTCCACGACCTTCACGAAGAGCGCCATGCCCTCGAAATCGATGAGCTGATCCATTGTTCCACTTCCTGGACGCCGCGGTTTCAAAAGCGCGTCTATTGTTCCAAAACCCGGCTCCTATACTTCAGCATCATGTCCAACCCCACCGCGCTCGACGCGGGGAAGTCGGTCGCCGACCTCGCGCTTCCCGTCCGCCAGGGCAGTCGCCCGAGGACCACGCCGACCAACCCGCACAGCCAGCTGGATCAGATGCCGACCCCGCTCCTGAGCCAGGAGCTCGCCAAACGCATCGCTCAACTGCCCGGCATCCGGCTCGGCCTGAGCGGACGGGCGCCCCCCGGCACGATCGGCTTCTATCTGAAGGAGCAGGAGGCCCACGGTCCGCAAGAGGCCTTCCTGCTGGGCCTCGAGTTCGCCCACCTCCATCCGAGTCCGGACGGCAGCCTCCACCTGCCCCTGCCGGAACCGCTGCGGAGCAAGGCGATCGCGAGCGGCTGGGCCGAGCAGCATCCCCTCGCCGGCCATCCCACCGTCTCCCGCGACATCGTCATGGTGTACGCGCCCCGGAATCCGGCCGAAATCGAGGTGGTCCTCACGCTCGTGACCGCCTCCTGGCGCTACGCGCGCGGCCACTGAGTCACCCGCTTCGCCCGGGGCGCCAGGCAATCGTCCCGGGTCGATTCAGACGACTATCACCGTCTTGCCTTGCGCGTGCCCCTCGGCCACGTGACTCAACGCCGCGGCGGTCTCGCGCAGCGCGTACCGCTGCTCGATCACCGGAGTCACCTTCCCGGCTTCGATGAGCGACCGGAGGACGAGCAGATCTTCCCGCCGCGGCCTGGCCATCAGCGAAGTCATCCTCTGGCTGCCGAACATTCCCGCCAGCATCACCCCGAGAATCCAGACGACCGGCCCGATCCAGTTTCCGCCCGGAGAGCCGGCGGAGGAGACGAACACCCCCTTGGGCGCGAGCACCGCCCGGCAGTCGGACACAGGGCGGTTGCCCACCAGGTCGAGCATCACGTCGTAGCGCTCCGGGCCCCGCGTGAAGTCCTCGCGGGTGTAGTCAATCACCCGATCGGCGCCGAGTGAGCGGACCTTGTCGACGTGGCGCGTGCTGCAGACCGCGGTCACCTCCGCGCCCAGCGCCTTGGCGATCTGCACCGCGAAGGTGCCTACGCCGCCCGAGGCGCCGTTGATCAGAACCTTCTGCCCCGGCTTGAGCTGCCCGACGTCGCGCAGCCCCTGCAGCGCGGTCATTCCTGAAATGGGCACCGCCGCCGCCTGCTCGAAAGTCAGATTGGCCGGTTTGGGCGCGAACAGGTCCGCGGGCGCGCACACGTATTCGGCGAAGGCGCCACCCGGCACCTGGCCGTAGACCTCGTCTCCGGGTTTGAGCGCGGTGACGTGGGGGCCCACCTCCTCCACCGTCCCGGCCATCTCCTGTCCCGCGATGCGGCGCTTGGGCCGCAGCAGGCCGAACACCAGACGAACCAGGTACGGCGTACCGGTGAGCAGGTGCACGTCACCCTGGCACACCGCGGCCGCATGCACCCGGACCCGCACCTCGCCGTCTCCCAACTCTGGCCGCTCCACCTCCTCGAACCGAAGCACCTCGACCGAGCCGTATGCCGGTTGGACGATCGCATTCATGGTCTTCATCGGGCGCTCCTGGCCTACGCTGTAAGTTGACCCGATCCGACACTAGGCTTGCGGTGTAAGTCGTATCAAGCAGACGAGCCAGAGCACGCACGCCGCTGACCCGGACTCGGGTGGCCGCGGCGTCGCAGGCCAGCGCCGAGCCCCTCGCGCCCTCGCGGGCCCACCGAGGAGCATTCCCGCGATATGGTTCCCGCCGGTCCCCGACCCAGCGAGCCCCATGTCTCCATCGTCCAGCCCCCGAGCCCCGCTGGCCCGATCAACGCTCCTGAAGATGGGGGTGCGCATCGGGATCATCATCGCCCTCGGCACGCTCTTCAGCTTCCTCCACATGCTTCACACCGTGCGCACCAAGGCACTCGCGCAGTTGCAGCAGCATGTCGCGGAGCGGAGTGAGCAGGAGCAGGCCATCTTCGTGCTGGCGGAGGACAACCACACCTTCCTCAAGAAGGCCCTGGAGGAGCGAATCCGGGAGCTCGAGCGGGAAGACGTGAGCGCCCGCTTCGATCGCCTGTTCGCGCGGCGGCCCGATGGCACGGTCCGCAACAGACCCGAGCTCGTCGACGGAAAGAGGGAGGTGCAGGGCTTCATCTCCCCGAACGTGGTCATCGATGACGGCTTCCGCTCCCGGTTCATGGCCGCCCATGACGTGCTCACCCGGTACGGGCAAGCCATCGGCGTCCGGTTCACTACGACCTACATCAACCTGACGGAGGGGGGGATCGTGGGCTTCTGGCCGTGGGCTCCCACCTGGGCCCAGCAGGTCGGGCCGGACTTCTCGATCACCAACTATGAGGACTACACGCTCACCCTGCCCGAGAACAACCCCCAGAGGCAGACCATCTGGACTGGCATCTATCTGGAGACCGTCTCCAAGGTCTGGATAGCCTCGGTCTCGACACCACTGGACGTGGACGGACACCATGTCGCGTCGATCGGCAACGATGTCCTGCTCGACGAGTTCATGCACCGCACCGTCAACGAGCACCTGCCCGGTGTCTACAACATCATCTTCCGCGAGGACGGCCAGCTCATCGCGCATTCCGAGCTGAAGTCGAAGGGCGCCACCACGCCCTACAACATCCTGCGCGCCGCCGAGCAGCCCGGGGATGCGGCCCATCGCCTCGGGTCCAAGGAGAACGCGGCCCATCTGCGCGGCATCTTCGAACGGGTGAAGAACCGCGAGCCAGCCCAGACCCTCCTGGCGCTGCCGGAGTACGGCGAATACGTCGCGGTGATGCGGCTGAAGGGCCCCGGCTGGTACCTCGCCACGGTGTTGCCCGAGAGCATGGTGTCGCGGCCCGCCTTCGCCGCGGCACGCTACATCCTGCTGCTCGGCATCCTGTCGCTGCTGGTGGAGCTGGTCATCATGTCCCGGGTGCTCCAACAGCAGGTGTCCCATCCCCTGAAGAAGCTGCTCCAGGCCACCGACAAGGTGGCGGTCGGCGACTTCCAGGTGGCGTTGGACACCGCTCGCCAGGATGAGCTGGGACAACTGGCCCACGCCTTCCAGCGCATGGCCGACCAGGTCCAACACCGAGAGGAGGCCCTGCGCCAGGGCAACGAGGGTCTGGAGCAACGGGTGGAGGAGCGCACCCGTGCACTCAATGATGTCCACGCGCGGTGGATGCAGACGGCCCGGCGGACGGGCATGGCGGAGATCGCCACCAACGTGCTGCACAACGTGGGCAACGTGCTCAACAGCGTCTACACCTCGGTCCAGCTCGCCAGGGATCGGACGGCTGGGATGCGATTGGAACACGTGGGCCGGGTGACCCGGATGCTCGAGGAGCACCAGTCCGACCTCGCCACCTTCCTGACCGGGGACGCGCGCGGGCGTCACCTGATGCCCTTCCTGGACAAGCTGGGGGAGAACCTGCGCGAGGACCGCGCGGAGATCGTTTCGCTGCTGGATGACGTGGGCCGCTATACCGAGCACATCGGTGACATCGTCAAGGTGCAGCAGAACTACGCCCGCATGCCCCGGCTGCACGAGCCCGTCGACTTGGCGCTGCTGGTGGAGGACGCCTTGCGCATCAACTCGGCCGAACTGACGCGTCATCAGGTGAAGGTGGCGCGGAACCTGGCGTCCCTGCCCCCCGTACTGACGGACAAGCACAAGACGCTGATGATCCTCGTCAACCTGGTCTCCAATGCCAGATACGCCCTGGACACGGTGGCACCGGGCGAACGGCGCCTGACGGTGACGCTGGAGCGGGCCTCCACGGACCGCGTCCGCATCGGCATCCATGACAATGGGATGGGAATCGCCCCGGAGATGCGCCCCCGCGTCTTCCAGCCTGGCGTCACCACGCACGAGGACCGACACGGCTTCGGCCTGCACGCCAGTGCCCTGGCGGCGCAGGAGCTGGGCGGCTCCTTGACCGTCCACAGCGAGGGGACCGGACACGGAGCCACCTTCATCCTGGAGTTGCCCTACCACCCGGCCCGGCCACGGGCCTGAAGACAGGTTGCGCCTCGCCACGCGGCATTGTTCCGTCCCATGGACGCCGCTGTTCCAGAGGTGACGCTGTTGGTCCAAGGCAGCGCTTTCTATATCCAGGACCATGACTCCTCCCCCCGCGACCGGCCCCGAGATGCCGGTCTTCCCCACCGCCCCCCATGCCTCGACCCGGACCCGGCTCACCAAGGCCCTCTTCGGGTTCACCATCGTCGCGACGGTCGTCGTGGTCGCCATCGCCGACGTGTTCAACTCCACCCACCTGTTCAATCCGCGGTGGCCGGGTCATGCCCGCTTCCACATCGGCATGCAGTTCACCACGCTGGTCCTGGTGTCGCTCGCCTCGCTCGGCGCGCTCGCCGGGCCGCTGGACAAAGCCAAGGCGTGGCTCGCGGCGCTCGCGCCCCTCACCTTCTGGCCGGGTCTGCTCGTCGCCTGGTTCATCCCGGGCACCGACGTCTATGCCACCGACGAACTGCGCCAGATGGGCATCCCCATCAACCTCGGGCTTTCCCTCCTCTTCATCGCCATGACGCTCTGGGGGGTCTGGCTGGCGAGCACTCCGGAGAAGACGGCCCGTTCCGCCACGGACGTGCCACGGCGGATGGACGTGGGGCGGCAAACCGCTCTGTAATCCTCGCGCGTCCGCTCAGCCCGCCCTCCGGGGGTGTCACCACGGCCCCCACCCGCCTGACGTTCGTGCCAGCGTCCTGCTATACGAGCGCTCCTTCCAGCGCCTCCTTCTCCAACGCCACCGGGACAGCCCGTGGAGGGGGCGCTGTTACGGGGTGCAGATGGTCGGCCTCACTTCTTCAGCGCGAGTACCTTCCTGGTTCCCCTCCGGTCCGCGTCCCCTCCAATCGACACGCTTCCCCACCTCGCGTGGATGTCCCGGGCCGACCGAGCTGCACGGAGGTCACGTCTCGGCGCACAGTCCGGGAGAGGGCCACGGCGCGACCTTCGTCCTGCACCTGCCCCGGGAGCCCCGCCCCCCACCTCCGGCCCCTCCCGTGAGCACGACATGAAGACAACCCCAGAAGAACCCACGGGCGCACGCTCAACGAGGATCAACCGAGGTGACGTGTTCTGGATAGGGCCAGATGACTCGCGAGGCCCCGTCCCGAGCTACTCCCATCCCCACGTGGTGGTTCAGGACGACGTCTTCAACCACTCGCGCATCACGACCGTGGTCGTGTGTGCGTTGACGTCGAACCTGCACCGGGCGAACGAGCCGGGGAATGTCCTGCTCGAGGTGGGCGAGGGGAACCTTCCCAAGCAGAGCGTCGTGGTCGTGTCGCAGATCTCCTCGGTCGACAAGGCCCGCCTGGGTGAAAGGATCGGCTCGCTGTCCGACGCGCGGGTGGAGCAGATCCTGGCCGGTCTGCGCTTCCAGCAGGTGTCGTTCTTCGGGCGGTAGCCCACCCGCGCGAGTTCTTCGACACCCGCGGGGGTGAAGACACTTCTCCGCATGGCATGCAGTACCACCCCCAATGAGAACGGCGCGGTCAAGGAACCCACCCTCATCAGCCGGGCGATCCTGCCCGCGGAGCTCTACCAGTCAGGGCAGCCCTCGGGTTCGCTCGTCACCCCCGACAACGGCGTGACGGTTACCCTGGCAGTGACGGGCGCTGGCTCTCTCGCGATCGGCCAGACGATACCGAGTTGATCATCGTCCGCGTGCCGCCGCTGCGTCCCTGAGCGCTGCCTGCTGGCGCTCC
The DNA here is from genome assembly GCF_000335475.2 of Cystobacter fuscus DSM 2262. Classification (NCBI taxonomy): domain Bacteria; kingdom Pseudomonadati; phylum Myxococcota; class Myxococcia; order Myxococcales; family Archangiaceae; genus Cystobacter; species Cystobacter fuscus. The sequence goes on from NZ_ANAH02000001.1 coordinate 465,421, forward strand.
CATTCCCCAGCTCCCCTCCGGAAGTCTCCAGTATCGACAAGCCTGCAACGATGGGTTGCAGGCTTTTCTATTTCGCGAAGTTGGGCGTGTGGATACCTCTGCATCAACACATCCCTTCACCCACCCCGACGAGGAGAATGGCAATGACCACGAACGAGCAGGTAATCCGCGCACTCTACGAGGCAGCCGAGGTCCAGGACGTCAAGAAATTCGTGTCGTTGTTCGCGGACGACGGCTACTTCTACGACGTGTCCGCCGGCCAGAAATATCGTGGCGACGAGATTGGCCTCACGGTCGAGATCTATGCGACGGCATTTCCCGACATGCACCGGGAACTCGACCAGTTCTATGTCCGCGGTGATGTCGTCGTGGTGGAGCTGTCATTGAATGGCACGCATCGGGGGCCGCTGAAGCTGCCTGCCGGAACAATTCCCGCGACAGGCAAGGAAATCCACGCACCCTGCTGTGACGTCTTTCACTTGAAGGACGGCAAGGTCCAGTCGTTCCACTGCTACACCGCCGCGACCATTCTGTTGGGCCAGCTCGGGGTTCTCCCGAATCTCGAAGCCGCATTCAAGCGTACCTAGCGCCCTCTCACGCCGCCCTCCTGCCCTACGGCGGCTACTGAATCCGCTGTGGTCCGGAGCACGCCTTGACGCGCTCCTTCGAGGCCGTGCCACTGTGCTGGGTGTACGAGTAGACGAGGCCCCGCGCGCGGCGAGGACGAGGTGCTCGGGGAAGATCAGGCGCCGCCCGCCGCGGCGCGCTCGACCGCGGCGATGTCGATCCGCTTCATCTTCAGCATCGCCTCCATCGCACGCCGGGCCTTCGCGGCATCCGGGCTGCTGAGCAGCTCGCTCAGGCGGCGGGGAACGATCTGCCACGACAGGCCGAACCGGTCCTTCACCCAGCCACACTGCTCGGCCTCGGGATGCGCCGACAGCGCCTGGGTCAGCCGGTCGACCTCGGCCTGATCCTCGCAATGGAGCTGGAAGCTCACCGCCTCGTTGAACTTGAAGTGCGGGCCGCCATTGAGCCCGACGAAGCGCCGGCCGCCGAGGGTGAACACGACCGTCAGGACGCTGCCCTCACGTCCACCCGGGTTGTCCGCGGGCGAGCGCACCACCTCGTCGATCCGGCTATCCGGCACGAGTGACACGTAGAAACGGGCGGCCTCCTCGGCCTGTCCGTCGAACCAGAGGCAGGGACTGATCTTCTCCATGGCCGTTCTCCTTTACGCCTGACGTGGACCGGTGAGCGCGAACATGGCGACGAGCGCTCCGTAGAACCTGGCCGCCGCCTCCGGCTCCGGGGGATGGAACTCCTGCCAGATGAAGCGCGCCATGGTGCCCTCGTTCAACCTGGTCATGACATGAATGACCTCCTTGGTTTAAAAAACAACCATGCCTGGGGAGACGAAAACGAGCCCATCTTCCAGGTGATGGGCCACTGGGCCGTCCGCTCGCCGGACCACGCTCCCTCGCGCCCCCTGTCCCCGGCGGCCCTGATGCTGTCCTTCCGGACAATGTTCGCGCCCGAGCGCGCCGCCGGAACCGAGGCGACCGTGGGCTTTCGCCGCGGGGAGCAATCGTTCGTGGCGCGATTGGATGCCGGGGGCCTGACGATCTCGCGCGGCGAGCCGGTGGACACCGACACTAGGGCTGTGCGGGCAGCACCAGGGCGTCCCGGAGTTCCGCGGGCGGGTTCGCATCAAGCGCCAGATAGATCTCGAACCACGCCAGATAGGAGCGCCAGGAAGGATCACGCTGGTCGATGAGGGAGCGTTGTGCCTGGCCCAGACGCTTGGGCACATCGAAAGGAACCTGCGTGTTCCCATCCGAGTGCAACTGCGCCGCGAACCAGAGCACGTCGAGCTGACCGGCATCGAGCGGCGCGTGGGTGCGCTCGATCAGGGTGTCGGCGTGCTCGAGCGCCTTGCCCAACCAGCGGCCCGCCCGCGCCGTGTCCCGGCGATCCACGGCATTCTCGGCCAGCCGCATCTCCGCCAGCGTCACCGCGCGGAGATCCTCATCACGATCCGACTCGGCGAACTGTTCCAGGAACAGCTCGCGCCGCTGTTCGAGTGCGTGGGCCGCGGCGTCCAGATGCCCGAGTCGGGTCTCCGCATTGGCGCGCAATCCCGCGGCGATGATGCGATAGGAGCGCTGAACGTGCTGGGGGGTGGCGTGTGCCTGTTTCAGCGAGGCTCGCACGGCGGGGGTCACCAGGTCGCGCTCAACCCTGTCCAGGTCCTCCAACGCCCGCTGGGGCTGACCCGCCCCCAACTCCGCGGCGCAGCGGGCCAGCCGCACCACCAACCGGTTGCGTAGACCCTCCGCGTCGCTGGGGCCCGTTTCCACGGTGGGCAGTTCGCGATCGTAGAGCGCCAACGCACGCTCGAAGCGGCCCGCGGCGAGGTTGTAGAGCGCCGCGCGATCCATCACCAGCAGGGCGAACCTGGCCAGCTTCGGTGTGGCGTCCACCATGGACAGGGCCTGCTCCGCCGCCTGGGCCGCCTCTTCCTCGCGGCCAACGTGCAAGAGCGCCCGGGCGCGGGAAAGGGACACCGCCAGCCCCGCCGCGTTGTCCACGTAGGGCAGCTTGTCCCGTTGCTCGAGATAGCCCAGGGCGATGTGGAAGTTGCCCACCTGGGTGTGCAACAGCCCCAACGCGCCGAGGATCATCGCCCGGTAGCGGACGTTGTTGCGCACCAGGTCCAGGGCGATCAGGTAATGCCGGTTGGCGCGCTCGGCGGCGGCGGGAGCGTGGCCGCGGAGGAAGTCCTCGTGATGAATGGCACCCGAGAGGGCATGCACCTCGCGTTGGTTCTTGAGCTCCTGCCACGAGGCACGCAGCTCCTTCACGGCCGCCGCCACCGCCCGGGCGTGGGCGCGGTCATCCTCCAGCTTGGGCAACTGGCGCGCCGTGAGGTAGGCCTTCACGAAGTGCGCGAGCGGCCTGGCCATGCTCGCGGAGGTGGTGGTGACTTCCTTTTCCACCACCTCGGGGCTGACGCCGGCACGCAAACGCAGGCTCATGGACTCGACAGCACTTTCCAGTGAGCCCGTCCGTTGAGTCACGAGGTCGAAGTCGGCACGGGCTTCGTCCAGACGCTGCCTCCCCAACCGGCGGTAGGCGCGGCCCATGATCGCGCGACGAAACAACCGCTCGGCCTGGCGGCGTTCCTCGGTGCCGGGCGGGGCGTCGTCGACGTAGACCGTCGCCAAGGCCTCCAGCACGCCATCGGCGCCGAGGCCCGCCGCGCGCTCGACGGCGTCCTGCACCAGGACGCGCCGGCGAAGGGGCTCCTTCTGCTGACGGTAGAACGCGATCAATGCATCCCGGACGGCTCGGGGGGGTCGCTCGTCGTGCAACGCGTTGACGTGCCGACCCAGCTCCAAGGCGAACGCATAGGCCGAGCCGGCCGGTGCCGAGGCGAGTGCCCGGGCCATGGCGGCATCCGCTTCGTCATAGGGGCGTCCCCGGTACAGGGAGCGGACGGCGGCGCGAGCGAAGTCGAGCTGGTCGTCGTCGGGAAACACCTTGTTCATGGACAGCCTGCGGCCGGCTTCGACCAGGGCCTCCCGATCATCGAGCTTGCGGTACAGCGCGTCCGCTCGTTCGTAATAGGCCTCCAGCACCGCGCGCGGCGTGGTGTCGGTCAGCTGCGCTGCCTCCAACTCCTGACGTGCCCGCGTGAAGTCACCAGCGGCCTCCGCCAGCTCACTGCGCACCACGTGTTGGAAGACGGCGGAGGGTGGGCTGGGAGCGGCGGCGGGATCCAACGCGGCCATGCGTTTGCGTTCGGCGTCGAGCGGCTCGTCCACCATGCGGCCGCGTTCGTTCTCCTTCATCGCGCGCCGGTGGTCGATGAGAAGCCGCAGCGGCTCCGATAGTCCCGCGGTGGCGGAATCGTTCACCGAGTGCATGTGGCGGGCGTAGAACTCCGCCGCATCGAAGTCCTCGGCAGCCAGGTGGAGCTGGCTCAGGCGCATCATCAGCAGACGACGCAGCTTGGGCCGGACTTCACGCAACAGGCGTTGGTGGTAGAGCAGGAGTTGATCCGCGCGCCTGCCGACCATTTTCAATTCCGCGCTGAGACGAGGAACATCCCAGGTGCTGGGAACCTGGCCATCCAGCGGCAACTGATACACATCCAGCGACTGATCGCGCGAACAGGTCGCGATGAGTGACGCGGCCGCGGGCGCCGGGTACTCGCAGCTCCAGGACACACTGGTGAGCTGGTCCGGACTGGAGGCGGCGGCCAACCCGGGCGCGTCCTCGCGCTCGGTGGCCCAAGGCACCCGGAACAGCACTCCCCTGTCGCTGGCGTCAATCACCCCGTCCGTATTGGAGTCGGTGAAGAACTGCACCACGTACAGGGAGCGCCCATCGCGCGCGAACACCGGCTGGCCGGTCTGTCCCGGAAGATCGAGCGCCAGCGGGATGGGGGCCGCGCCGGAGCGATCCAACCGAAGTGCCTCCAGATGGGACGAGGCGCGCGCGGCGAAGCCAGGGCCCACCTGCTGCACGGAGCGTTCGACCGGGACGTACACCAGCCAGCGCCCATCGGGTGAGAGGGCGGGACTGGTCAGGTTGCGCTCGAGCAGGGGACTCGCGCTCAACTCGCGCGCCACCGTGACTCGCGACAAGCGCAGATCGCCCTGGATGGTCGCCCGGCTCACCAGCGCGATATGCGAGGCATCGATCCATTCCGCCTGCAGCGCGCTGGTCTCTTCCTCGAGGCAGCGGCGGCCTTCCGCCCCAGGCAGTTCCCGCACACACAACTGGCCGCTGGCCTGGTTCCGGAACGAGATGTAGAGCAGGTGCTTGCCGTCGGGACTGACCCGCGGCCAGGTCACATCGGCGCCTTCGTCGAAGAGGCGGCGCTCGCGGCCCTGTTCCAGATCCTGAACGTAGATCTCGGTCGCGATGTTGCGGTTGGACACGAAGATCAGCGTGTTCCCATCGGGCGCCAACTGCCCCAGGAATTGATCTCCCATGCCCACGGTGAGCCGTGAGGGCCTGCGCAAGCCTCCGTCGTTCTCATCGTCCTGCGCCCAGGCACTGCCCGCGAGGAGAACAGCCAGGACCAGGAAGCACCGGCCACGAGGCGTCAGCACTTCTTTTCTCCCCAGGTGCCGTCCTCGGACTCCACCCAGCCGCCGCAGATCACCCCCTGCGCGTGCACCTGTTGCCAGCTCCGGCGCAACGACTCCTCGGGCACACCGGGGCGGACCGTCCGCATCCACTGCCACAGCTGCCGCCGGGCCCGGTTCACCCGATCCACCAGGGCGGCGTCATCGGCCGACAAGCGTCCGGACTGGCAGCGGCTCCGGGTGTCCACCAGCAACCCGTCCCTCCCCTCGCCCACGCAGTGGCGCCGCAGCAGCTCATCGACGCGGTCCGCCTGCGTCCTGCCCAGGTTCTCGACCAGCGGCGTGGGTTGGATGCCCAGCTCCTCCAGTTGGTTGGGCGTGAGCGGCACCGGCGTCGGGCTCATGCCCGCACGAGCCAGACGCCGTTCCACGTCCTCGAACGATCCCGAGGCCTGTTCCTCGAGCGCCGTCGCGCGATCGACCATGACGATCTCGGGGGCGCGGATGCACCCGGGAAGGGCAAGGGCGGCGAGCAGCAGCAACCCGCGGCGTTTCATGGCGTGGCCTCCACAAGGGACAAGGAGTTGATGGCACGGTCGACGATGGGGCCCATGGGAATGCCCCGGATCTCGTCGATGCTGAGCAGCCTGGCCAGGCCGCCCATGGTGATGCTCAGGCGGCCGAAGCCGCGGTTGAAGCTCACCCGCACGTGTTCCGGGTGGCCCAATCCCAACGCGTAGCGGACACGGTTGGTGGCGGGATCCGTGTGGAGCGGATCCTCGAGATCGAGCAGATCGAGCAGGTGTCGGTTGCCGATGCGCAGGATCTCCGCGCGTCCGTTGACGCTGCGATCCTTGCCGGAGATGACCACGGCGGCATTTCCGTCAAAGGGCTCGCCCCGGGACGATTTCACGCCGGTCGCCCGCACATGCGCCTCCAGGGTGGAGTGCTTTCCCTGCCAGTCCAACATGCACTGTCCGGTGATACGCCCACCGCGGACGCCCATCTCCAGCTGACTCAAGGACACCATGTTCTGGTTGATGGACAGGTTTCCGGCCAGGGGCGCAATGGAGATGAGCGGCGTGGTGATGCTGCCCACCGACATGAAGCCGTTGCGCGAAAGCAAGGGGTGCTGGTCGGCGAAACGCAGCATCGAGTACGGGTTCACGTCGATGTCGTTCAGCAGCCGTACCCGGCCCTCGGTGAACTCCACGTTCTCGGTCAGCGGCACGTTGCCATCGAGCCTCTCGACCGCGACGCCCGATCCGGGCAGCTTCAGGTTCACGTTCTGGAGGAGAAGCTCGGAGAGGGTTCGGAAGACCACCAGGTTGGGCGAAGCCACCTGGAAGTTGACCGTGACCTTGCCGCTGCTCTCGAGCAGGCCGGGCTGCGCGAGCTTGGACAAGTCCTGCTCCAGCTCCCCCCGGACCGCCAGACGGCGCCGGTCGTCACCGAGCTCGAGCCGGCCCCTGGCTTTCAACCAGGTGCTCGTCCCCGCGTTGGACAGTTGCAGGTCGGGGATGTGAATGACGCCATTGGGCTCACGGCGAGCGGAGAACGACCCTTCCAGGTCCTGAACCGGATAGGGCAGCGCTGGCCTCTGTTCGAGGGAGCGGACCTTCAAGTGTTGTTTCAGTTCGATTTCGTCCGCTTCCCACTTCTCGGGGATGGTGGCGGTGGTGTCGCTGGACACGTCGGCGAATGACAGCCGTCGATCGCCCATGCCCACGGAGAGCTTTTCCACCGCCAGGTTGCTGTGGACGATTCGCCGTGACCCCTCGGCGTGCGACTCGACCCGCCAATGCAACGCGGGGAGGTTGATCGACCGGCCCTCCTGTCTCCAGCGGATGCCGCGCGCGTCCACCACCACCGTTCCCTCGAAGCTGCCGGTCCGCAGTGGTGCGGGGACCAGGCTCGGGGTTCCGTCGGCGGCGATGTCCGTGATCACGCCGAGCAGCGTCCCATGCAGCTCGACGTTCAACGCGAGCCGCGAGGGATCCAGCTCCGCGGGCACCCGGGCCTTGGCCAGCAGAGGCGACAGCGCACCGAGGGGCGGAAGGTCGCCTTTGATATCGCAGCGAAGCGCTCGGGCTTTCCGGTCGAACGCCAGCGCGGCATCGAGCGCGATCTTCAGCCCCTCGTGGCTGGTGAGCCCCAACTGGAGCGACGGCTTCCGGCGATCGAGGTCCAACGTCAGGGTCTGATGCTGAGGACCCGCGTCGTTCTCACCAACGCGCAGCCCTTCGACGCGAAGATCCAGTTCGCCCTTGTGCCGCCAGGCATCTCCTCGCGAACGCATCACGACGGCGAGGTTGCTGGCCGACACGTCGTCCCATCCCGGCCGCTGCAGGCCCAGCTCCGTTCGGTGCTCCAACCGTGGCGAGGAGGAAAAGAGCGCCGCCAGCTTGCCCGTGGAAACCAGGTTCACGGCCAGGTGCTTCCAGGGAATGCGTGCGGCGATCGACTCGGGGATGAAGGGCCGGGCAACGGCGAGGTCCGGGGTCTGGACGGCCAAGGTGTACGCCACATCGTCGAGCCCCTTGGTGGCATCCATCGACGCGTGCATCGTGCCAACGTCGAGCTCCAGACGGGCGCGGGCCCGGCCAAGCCGTGGCTCGTCCAACCGAGGGAACGCCTCCGACACGTTGAGCTTCACGTGCACGGGGCCCTTCAACACCTCGCGGCCATCCGCCATGACCACCTGGAGTGCGCCCACGGGCACGTCCGCTTTCAGTGCGAAGGGCGGCTCACCCGCCAAGGGGGCATGGAGCTGAAATCCCAGACGTTCAGCGGTCGCACGGATCCCAGAGGCACGGACGTCCAGTGCATCCACCATTCCGGACAGGGAGGCATCCCCCGCGACCTTGATGGGTGAGGAGGGGTCTGGCCGCAGCTGGTGACCCTTCAGTTCGCCGTGGGCCTTCGGAACACGAAGCGGGGTGGGCCCTCCAACATCGAGCCCCTGGAGCGCGAAGGCGAGTTGGGCGGCCAGCCCCTTCTGGGGCTCAGGGGTCGCCACCAAGGAGACGCGTCCACCTCCGAGTGCCACCCGAAGATCGTCTCGAACAAGCTGGAGCGCCGCGACGTCGACATCCAGCCCGAGTTTGCCTTGGGAGCCCAGCTGAGGCATGGCGCTGAGCGTGACCTCGTGGGCGTCCAGATGCACCTTGCCGCGCTCGATGGAGAATGGAAGCCATTCAGCGGGGAGCCGTTGCAGCAGCCGTCCGAGATCAACATCCGCCAGGGCCCGCGTCACGACTGGCGGAACCTCCGCTGCATCCGGAAGCACCAACCGGGCTTGCACTTCGGCGCTGTCGGCCAACTGGGCGCGGTCCAGCTCGATGGCGATGTGCCGCTTCTCGGCATCGAACTCCGCGGAGGCCGTGCCGTGCAGCAGTGTGCGGACCGTGAACCGCGGATCGAACGTCTGCCGCGCGACATCGAGGTCCACCCGCGCACGAGCGGCCGACGCCCCTGCTTCCGCCGAGAGGGTCAGTTCCAGTTGGGCCAGGGCCGACGAAATGGCCGGGCCTTCACGGCTCAACTCCAGTGGAAGCGGCGTACCGGTCTGGCCCGTTCGCGCGAAGACCTTCCATCCATCGTCCTGATGCTTCGCTTCGACCGTGGCCGCGAGCCCACGCAAGGACCAGCGATCGATCACTTCACCGTGCCGAACGCGGACGTAGCTCAACGACACGCCCGACACCTCGACCTTCCCGATGGGAGGCGCCAAGGCCAGGAGGGCAGCGGCCTGCCGAGAAGCCCCGAGAGGCTCGTCAACGGGCGGCGGCTCGGGGGCTTCCGACCCCATCAAGCCCGTGAGCGACGTGGGCCCCGCCTCGTCGGCCACCAGGGTCATGACCACGTCCCGCACCGCCACCCGCTCGACCAGGGTGGTCCCGCTCAGCACGGAGCCGAGCGACCATTGCGCCTCCAGGGCTCCGACGCGCAGCAGCTCGGGCGCGACGTCCTGAAACGGCGCTGGGGTACGCACCACCAGTCCTTCCAGGCGCAGACCCGAGAGCACGGCGACCTGGGTTGTCTGGTAGTCCAGCCGCAGGCCAGTGACCGCCTCCACCGTGGAGACGATGCGCTGCTTCAGCCAGGGGCGGTCGAGGCTGTGCAGAGCGACCACCGCCGTGACCAGCACCAGCGCGAGGGTCGCCACGAGAAGCAGGAGCACGCCTGCACAGATTCGAGCCAACCGCCGACGAGGTCGTCCAGCTCCGGGGGATTCCATGATGTTCGGTCGGGAGCGAGCGGCCCCCCTCGTCCTACCATGCGGCGGAATCGGGTTTCAATCGCCAGGACCCGGCGGGCTCGGCCCCCAACTCCTGTGCCCTGGAAACGGACACAGCAGGAGTGGAACCGCGAAAGAGCGGCAACATCATCGCTCCCACGGGAGACCCTCCTCGCCGAGGGGTGGTGCTAGTCTTCGCCTGGAGCATCGCGCTGGCCCGGGGAGAGGGGGCCGCCCTTCCCACCCTCAACGCTCGCACGCTCCTCTTTCTCGCCCTCTCCGGTGTGGCCACGGGCCTGTCCTGGCTGGCCTACTTTCGGGCGCTCCAGCTCGCCCCCGCCTCGCGGGTGGCACCCCTCGACAAGCTCAGCCTGGCCCTCACGCTCGTCCTGGCGTGGGGTCTTCTGGGAGAGCCCATGTCGTGGAAGCTCGTCATGGGCGTGGGGATGATGGTCTGCGGCGCACTGCTGACCCTGGGCTGACGGCCGGAGGCGAGGCACTGGCTGTAGCCATTTGGCGAAGCATCCTCGTCCAAGGAAGAATCGAACCGTGGATGAAGCCCCAGGGCGAGCCCTGGTGATTCATGTCATCGGTGATTCGTCGGCGGGAGGGGGAGCCGGAGCCACGGGACCATGGGCATTCACCGCGGCCTTGAGCGCGTGCGCCGTGGGTGGAGTCCGCCCATGGGGGGCGCTCCCCACTCCAGGACGGGGCCGCATGCGAGCGCCGCGCTCGTGGCGGTCCTCCACACGGAAATAGGACACCAGTTGGGTGAGCACCTCCGCCTGCGCGGAGAGCTCCTCGGCGGTAGAGGCCAGCTCCTCGGAGGCCGAGGCGTTGCGCTGCGTCACCTGGTCCACGTGCCGCATGGCCTTGTTCATCTGGACCACCCCGTCGGCCTGCTCGTTGGAGGCGGCCACCACCTCCTGCACCAGGTCCGCCGTCTTGCGGATGGAGGGCACCAGTTCCTCCAACAGATGTCCCGAGTGCGTCGCCACCTTCACACTGCTCGTCGCCAGCTCGCTGATCTCCTTCGCCGCCGTCCGGCTGCGCTCGGCCAACTTGCGCACCTCCGTGGCCACCACCGCGAAGCCCTTGCCGTGCGCTCCCGCCCTCGCCGCTTCGATCGCCGCGTTGAGCGCCAGCAGGTTCGTCTGGTAGGCGATCTCCTCGATGATGGAGACCTTCTCCGCGATGGAGGTCATCGCCTCCACCGTCTTCTTCACCACCTGGCCACTCTCCCCGGCGTCCCTGGCGCCCTTCACGGCCATCTGTGCCATCTGCCGGCTGTGGTCCCGGTTCTGGGTGATGCTGGCCGTCATCTGCTCCAGGCTGGCGGTGGTCTGCTCCACGCGGCTGGCCTGCTCGCCGTTACCTTGAGAAAGGCTCTGCGAGGAAGCCGAGACCTGCGTGGCGGCCGCGCTGAGCGTGGCGGCTCCCATCCGCACCTCCGCCATCGCCTCGGAGAGCTTCCTCACCATTTCCTTCAGGGCGAACAGGAGGCTCGTCCTGTCGTTCCCCTTCGTCTCCACGTTCACGGAGAGGTCTCCGTCCGCCACCCTGTGCACCATCTCCGCCGCGTATCCCGGCTCCCCGCCGAGCTGCTCCGCGATCACCACCGTCGTGAGCAATCCGATCCCGAATGCGATAACGACGGCAGCGAAGATGACGCCCATGACGGACCACCTGAACTCCGCGTATGAACTCGTCGACCGCGCCGAGAACTGCTCCATCGCCGCGAACTGGTGCGCCTCGAGCTCCTTGATGGCCGCCTCGATCTGGTTCTCGACCGCCCGGACCTCCTTCACGCCCGCGTCGACGTAGAGATCCTTGCTCGTCGTGAGCATCCCGGGCAGCCGCCCGCTCACCGCGAGTCGCAGGATATCCTGCTGCTCGCTCCGGAGCTGGGTCAGGAGCCGGTCCACCTCCGCGGCCTTGAGCTGCTGGGCCGAATCCGAGCTGTAGATCGTCCGCCGGTATGCCGCGAACGCCTCCTCGAGCTGCTCCCGGCTCTTCTCGAGCTCCTCGGTGCGATTCGAGAGCCGCTCCGTCCCCACGTCCAGCACCACGTTTCGAATGGTGCGAGACATGTGGAGCATGTGTACATCCGCCTCGAGCAGCTTCGCGAGACCGAGCGCGTGGTGCTCGTGTATCTCTTGGAGGCTCTCGTCTGTCTGGGCCATGCCACGCAGGCCCTGCACGCCGACGAAGACGGCAAGCACCGTGATCAGCCCGAATCCGAGCGTGAGTTTCGTGACGACCTTCAAGTTGCGGAACCACTTCACTGTGTTTCCCCCCGCGGTTGTCGCATGGGGCCAGGGAGGCAGCTCAACCAACGCTGTCGGCACCGGCCCGGGGCTCCTTCATGGAACCCCTGCCCAATCTGAATCCAGCATCACATGGGCCCCTCGTGATGGGAACAGCGTCAGGTGCGCGAGCTACCCGCCCTCCAGCACGGCCCCGGAGAGAGAAGGACTTTGACGAAAAACGAACAAAAGAGACAGAGCCCTGAGTGCTTGCATGGAGTCGTGGCGGAGCTAGCCCGGTGAAGAAGAGGTGGTTGGTTCTCTCCACATGCCAGGGTAGGGAGGAGCACTGCGTCCCAATTGCAGGTGAGAGACGACCTTGAAGCCGAAGTGCTGGTAGCGGGCCGTGTTCTCCGGAGTGGTGCTCTCCAGGTAGGCCCCCACGCCTTCCCGGTCACAGCGCTCGAGCACGGGCCGCAACAGCGCGGAGGCATATCCTCGCCGCTGGTGCTCGGGCTCCACGCCGAGCAATGCCAGGTAGTAGTGGGACCGGGATGGATGGTGCTTCTCCATCTGTCTCAACCCGCCCAGGGTGCGCACCACCTTGCCCAGGCCAACGCAGCGGACAATGGTGGATGACGCCGAAAGCTGCTCGCTCAGCCCCAGCTTCCACCGGCCCGGGGGAACCCAGAGCGCGGTCCCCGCACCATCCTCGGTGGTCAATACCTCTCCATGAGGCAGGGTGAACTCGCGCAGGGTGATCTCGAAGTACATCTCCAGCGCCCACACACGCCGCTCGTCCTCGCGCAGGAACCAGCGGAGGATCGGGTCCCGATCGAACGATCGCACCAGCGTCCGGACGAGCTGGGGTATGTCTTCGTGGGTCGCACGGCGGACAGGAGGCGTGGGGCTGAGCATGGCCCGTAGACTACCCGTCCGCCGACTCGGGTAGGTTGCTCGGCTCGCAGCCGTTCTCGGCCAGGGAGCGCTCCACCCGCGCTCCTGAAGCCAGACGCGCTAGGACTCGGATTTCGAGAGGACCTCGGAGCGGAGGTCTGGGAAGACCTTGCCCACCTTGCCGAGCAGGTAATCGCCGTAGGTGCCACGAAAGGCGTGGACACTCTGCCTGTCCCAGCGCTCGCTGGAGTCCTCGGCGGTGGTGACGCCACGAAGGGCCGGGGCGTCGATGGAACGGACCTCGGCGGTCCAGCCGGGGTCGAAGAAGAAGGGCAGCGACAAGCGGTCGCGCCCAGAGCGGTTGAGCACCCGGTGCGGCGTGGAGCGGTACACGCCCCGGGTCATGCGGTCGAGCATGTCACCGATGTTGCAGACGAACGAGCCGGGGATGGGTGGCGCATCCACCCAGCGCACCTCGCCGCCCAGACGGGACTTCACCTGGAGGCCACCGGCCTCGTCCTGCTTGAGGATGGTGAGCACGCCATAGTCCGTGTGCTCCCCGACGCCCCAGGCGGGCTGTCCATCCCCGGCGGTGCCAGGTCCAGGCGGGTAGTTGAAGATGCGGAAGAGCACGAGCGGATCGGCCATGACCCCCGCGGCGAAGTAATCCTCCTCGAGGCCAAGGCTGAGCGCGATGCCGCTCATGAGCGAGTGGCCCAGGCGGGTGAGCGCGGCCAGGTACTCGAGCACGGCCTCGCGCAGACCGGACGGTTCACTCGGGAAGAGGTTGGGGCCATGCAGGGGCGTGCCGGCCCGGACGAGAGGATGGTCGGGGCCGAGCTCGGTCCCGAGATAGAGGCCCTCCTTGCGGTCGGGACGGCCCGAGGTCAGCTCACCTCCCACGGGGAAGTAGCCCCGCCAGGCCAACCCGCCAAGAGCCATGCGGATGGCCATCTTCTCTTCCACGGGCAGCGCGAAGAAGCGGCGGCTCAATGCCTCCAGGCGCGTCTGGAGGGCCTCGTCGACACCGTGACCGACGACGTAGAAAAAGCCGCTCTCCCGACAGGCGGCACCGAGCCGCTCCGCGACGGCGCGGCGCGCGGCGGCACCCGACGACGCGTCCACGAGCGCGCGAACATCGATGACGGGGACTTCATCCACACTTCCAATCTCAGTCATACCTCTCCCGCCCCGCGGCATACCGCCGCTCATCAAGGGGAAACTCCGTGCCGAGCGCCGAGAAGAAGGAGCAGGCGTCCCGGCGTGCTCAGCGACAGCCCTGGTTGCGGGACACCTGGAGCACGTCCCCGTGGAAGGAGGCGGTGAACAGGTCCAGCGCCCCATCCCCATCCACGTCCGCCACGGCCAGCGAGCCCGGGCTGTCGAGGACGCCGTGGTTCGTCGGCCGCTCGAAGGTGCCGTCACCCCGCCCGGCGAGGATGCTCACGAAGTCGCTGGTGCGCGTCGCCGCGAGGATGTCCAGCCGACCATCCCCGTTCAGGTCCGCCAGCGCCAACTCGAAGGCCGTCGCTCCGAGGGCCTGGATCGCCTGCGCCTGGAACCCGCTCGCCGAGCCCAGGAGGACCTGGACGCCGCCGGTGCCCGCGACGGCCAGATCGAGAAAGCCATCCTTGTTGAGGTCGCCCGCCTTCACATTCAGGGGCTGGCGCAGCGTGAACACCCGCTGCACGTGGGTGAGGCCACCGCTCCCGTCGTTGCGCAGGATGATGACGGAGTTCGCGCCGCGATTCGCCACGGCCAGGTCCACCCTGCCATCGCCGTTGAAGTCGCCCGGCGCCACGGAGTTGGCCCCGCTCGCCGCGGGGATGTGACGGATGGTGCCAAGGCCGCCCGTGCCATCGTTCAAGAGGACCGTCACCGTTCCCGAAATCCGGTTGGCGGTGACCACGTCCAGCCTGCCGTCCCCGTTCAGGTCCGCCAGGGCGACACCGTTGGGCACCTCGTCGACGAAGTAGGTCTGCCGGAGTGGAGCGCCCGTGGCGTCCTGGCGCAGGACGGTGATGGAGTCATCCCCCGCGTTGGCGACGACGAGGTCCGGCAGGGGATTGTCATCCAGGTCGCCGACCGCGAGGGCGGCGGGGTTGTCACGCACCACGGTCGCCAGCGGCGTGCTGAACCCACCGTCCGGCAGGCCGTGGAGTCGGTTGACGGTTCCATTGAGCCCATCCGCGACGGCCACGTCCAGCCGCCCGTCCCCATTCAGGTCCGCCACGGCCAGCGCCGACAGCATGGACGAGGTGGCGGGGGAGGCCCGGGCCATGTACGCCCGGTGCGGCGCGAGGAGGCCACCCCGGTTTCCGTAGAGCGCGCCGAAGGTGTTCGCGTCCCGGGAGGACATGACGACGTCCACCATTCCATCCGAGTTGATGTCGCCCACGGCGGTCTGGACATAGTCGTCGTCCGTGACGTACCGGAGCTGCTCCTCGAAGGTGCCGTCCGTCTTCGCCAGGAAGACATACACATCCGCGCCGCCGTTTCGTTCGTTGAGGGCAATGGCATCGGCGCGGCCGTCACCGTTGACGTCCGCCACGTTCACCGCGTCCACGAAGGTCTGGGTGGGGAGGTACTGACTCGAGGAGAACGTGCCCGTGCCAGAGCCGAAGTAGACCATGGCCCGGCTCTCGTTCAGGTTCCCGAGCAGCACGTCGAGCTTCGAGTCCGCGTTGAAGTCCGCCAGCCGGATGTCGGTGTGCCGGGTCCAGCCTCCCGTACGGCGGGTGGGAAACGTCCCATCCCCCTTGCCGAGCAGGACCGCGAAGCCGCCCTCGGAGTACAGGGTGATGGCCACGTCCAGGATGCCATCCCCATTCACGTCGGCCACGTCGAACGCCGGGGGCGTCGTGCTCACGCTCGTGAGCAGGGGCTCCGCGAAGGTTCCATCCCCCTTGCCGAGCACCACCGCGAGGCCGGACGCGTACGGCCCCATGAGGTCCTGAATCCCGTCCCCGTTGAAGTCCCCGGCCCGGAGCGTGTAGCCACTCAGGCCCTGGGGCCGGGTCTCCGCCAGGACGAAGGTGCCATCTCCCCGCCCGAGGAGCAGGCTGGCCGAGTTCAACTCGCTACCGGTGGTGACCACATCCACCGAGCCGTCGCGATTGAAGTCCGCCACGGCAATCGCATACGGGCTGAACGGAACGGTGTATGCCACCGCGGCCGTGAACCTCCCGGTGCCCTCTCCGAGAAGCACGGCCACCTGGCCGGAGCGCGCGAAGACCAGGTCCAGCCTTCCGTCCCGGTTCAGGTCCGAGAGCGCCACCGCCCGAGGCCGCCCCGCTCCCGTCGACTGCGACGTCGCGAAGAACGGCGCGGTGCGTCCACAGGTCGTCTGCGCCGTCACCGGCGTTCCCTCGAACGTGAGCCCTGCGTCCGGCACTCCCGCGTCCGTCGGACCGGCGTCCGGCGCGCCGCTGTCCGGACGGCCCGCGTCGGAATCGTGGGTTCCACTGTCCGGCGGGGGCTCCTGCGTGCCACCGTCGTCCGGGTCCTCGCCGCCCGCGTCGGCTCCGCTGACTCCGGCGTCCGGGTCCTCGCCGCCCGCGTCGGCTCCGCTGTCTCCGGTGGAGGCATCCGCGCCAGGTCCGTTGCCCCCCGCATCCCGCGCGGGGGAGTCATGCGTGTCGGTGTCAGCACACGCGGCCAGGAGGAGGGTCAGGATTGCGAGCAGGGACAGTCGACGCATGGGCTGGAAACCGTGGGAGGTGTGGCGCGCGTATCCCGCTGGGTGGCGGTCCCGCGCACGCGCGAAGGCTTCACCCTGGCGGGAGCCACGTCGAACCTATCACTCTCACCCGTGTTCCCCCAAGCCACCAGCCCCCCTCAACAGCTCCCCCAGTTCTCCTATGCTCCCAGGTAGGCGCGGACGACAGGCTCCGCCGGTGAGTGGCGCGGTCTGTCCGACTCCTGGAGCTGACCGCGCAGCACGGTGTAGAGTTCGACCGCGGCGGCCAGCGCGCGACGACACTCCTCCGCGTCGTGGCGCGCACAGACCCGCGAGAGCGCCGAGGCATGGCGTGAGGCCTCGAGCCGCCGCGCCCCGCGCCACACGCCACCGTCGATGAGTTGGATCAGCGGCGCCAGGGCCTGGGCCCGCAGGAACGCCAGCATGTCCAGGCATTCGAAGAGCTCTCCGCGCCGGAGCTTGTCGATGCCGTAGTGGATCCACACCCAGAAGCGATCTTCGATCCACTGCGCCGACGGCATCCCCAGAGGACTCGCCCGCGTCGAGCCCAACCGCTCCGTGATGATGCCAGCACGCTCGAAGAGGACCTCGGGGTCCTCGATGCGGGAGTCGAGCTCGGCGACGGAGATGAACTTCAGATCGACATGGAGCAGCGGCGGGCCGTAGAGGCAGATCAGCAGGCGGGGCTCGCCCACGTGCTCCCCCGTGAATCCCTGGAGGAGGGGACCCGCGGCGCGGGCAATCACCATGCGCTCCCGCGCGATGGTGGCCCGCAGCTCGTCCGAGACGACGAGGATGAGGTCCAGGTCGGAGAACTCGTCCATGTTCCGGCCGAGGTACGAGCCACCCGCCAGGACCCCCAGGATTCCGGGGTGGGCCCGCCAGATACTCAGTGCGGAGGTCAGGAAGTCACGGTGTCGGACCGGTAGGTGTTGCATGCCACCCTGATAGCATCCTGCCTGGACCCATCCATAGGGCCAGAAACCGCACGAAGCATGGGGCCAGATGCGAAACGCTCGAGCCGAGGTCTCACACCCACTCGTGACGCTGCGGCGGGATGCACCGCTGCGGAAGCAAATCGTCGGAGAGCTCCGGGCACGAATCCTCAGCGGCGAGCTTCCCGGTGGCGCCAGGCTGCCCTCCGCGAGACGTCTCGCGAGCGAGCTGCGCGTGGCGAGGATCACCGTCGTCACCGCGTACCACGCGCTCGCTGACGAGGGGTACGTCGAGCTCGAGGAGCGCCGTGCTCCGAGGGTCGTCGACGTTCCTCCCGAGGCGCGCATGAACGTGGCGGAACACGCGCCCGCGCGGCGGGTGGAACGAGAACCTCCGAGGATCTCCTCCCGTGCGCGCCAACTGCTCCACACGGGCCGCGGCGCGTTGCTGTCGTATGACGGAGGCCCCCGTCCCTTCCGGGCGGGTCTTCCACCGCTCGATCTCTTTCCACTGGAAGACTGGACTCGGGCGGTGGCACGTGCCGCCCGGCGCGCGACGAGGCGGGATCTCGTCTATGGCGAGCCGCAGGGAGCGCGCGGGCTTCGGGAGGCCATCCTCGAGCATGTCTGTGCCGTGCGGAGTGTACACGCCCATGTCGACCAGGTCTTCGTGACCGCGGGCTCCCAGGCGGGCTTCGATCTCTGTGCCCGCGTGCTCATCGAGCCCGGCGCGACGGCGTGGGTCGAGGATCCCGGCTACCCGGGCATCCGAGGCGCGCTCCTGGCCAATGGAGGCCGCGCGGTGCCGGTCCCCGTGGATGAGGAGGGGCTGTGCGTGGGGAGGGGACGGGCTCGCGCTCCGGACGCGGCCGTGGCGTTCGTCTCACCGTCGCACCAATTTCCCCTGGGCGTCCGGCTCTCGCTGTCGCGGCGTCTCGAGCTCCTGGCGTGGGCGCGAGAGGGACGGCGCTGGATCGTGGAAGATGATTACGAGAGCGAGTACCGGTTCGAGGGCCGCCCCGTGGCCGCGCTCGCCGCGTTGGATGAGTCACACCGGGTGCTCTATGTCGGCACCTTCAGCCGGGTCTTCCTTCCAGGCTTGCGTCTTGGATACGTCATCGTGCCCGAGCAGCTCGTCGAGGCCTTCGCCGCGGTGCGAGTCCTCGTGGATCGTCACTCGCCGTACCTCACCCAGCTCGCCTTCGCGGAGTTCCTCGAGAGCGGTCGGTTCGCGCGTCACCTGAGACGGCTTCGTGCCTCGACGCTCGAACGGCGTGACCACCTGGTCTCCGCGGTGGGGCAACTGTTTGGAGCGCGCCTCGGAGTGGAGGTGCCCGATGCGGGGAGTCACGTCCTGGGTTGGTTGGAGCGGGGACGGGATGACCAGGAGGTCGCACGGGCCGCGGCACGGGTCGACGTGGACGTGTTCCCGCTCTCGCGGTTCACGATGCGCCGGCGAATGCCTCCGGCGCTCGTGCTGGGGTATGGGGCGTATCCGCCCAACGCCGTGTGGGAGGCCCTGGAGCGGCTCTCCTGGGTGCTCCCCGCCCTGGCGAGTCATTAGGACTGGAGGCCCTCCGCTATAGTCGAGGGCATGAGAAGACGTCTGCTGTGGTTCTGGCCGCTGGTCCTCGCCATCCCCGTGGCCCTTGGCGTGGTGCTCCACTCCAACCAAAGCACCGACCGGTTGGGAGGTGGAGGTTGGCTGGTAACGGGCCTGTTCTCCTATACGCTCTACTACTTCGTGCTCACCTGGCCGGTGTGGTTGATGCGCATGTCCCAGGCACGCAGGATGGTCATCAGCGCGCTCGTGCCTGGGATCCTCCTGATCATCCTGGCCGTGCTGCCCCTGCCCCGAAGAGCCCCCTTCCTGGACGTCACGGTGTACGTGCCGTCCTTCGACGTGTGGTTCATGCCCGGGGCTACCCTCTATGGCAAGCTGAAGAGGGTCACGTTCGCCTCGCCCTGCGAGGTGTCCCTGTGGGAAGCCGGCCAGCATGGGCTCCGCACGGAAATCCTGGGTGTCACGTACCAGCCCGACGGCAAGATCCTCATCCAAGGCTTCATCTCCAAGGAAGGAACGTGGAATAACGGCGTGAAGCTCTCCCGGCTCCTGCCGGATGGGAGCATCGATCCCACCTTCAAGGGACAGGACCGCTGCATGAGGCTCACCACGCCCGCGCAGCCAGGCGACGTCTGGCTTCAGACGGATGGAAGAATCCTCCTGGGCGCAAGGACGATCTCCAGCTCTCCGAATCGCGAGAACGAGCTGGCCCTGATCGTCAGCCCGGAGGGAGAAGAACTCCGCCGGGTGTCCATCCCCAAGCTCCCGGCCGAGCAGCACGTCGAGGGCCTGGTCGCGGAGGTCCAGCTCCAGCCGGATGGCGGGCTGCTGCTGTATGGAAGCTTCCGTCGTGAGGCGGATTCCAAGTCCAGGAGCCCCATCCTGCGGATCACTCCCGAGGGGCTGCCAGACCTGTCCTCATGGAGGGAGATGCCAGGGCTGGATGTGGCCGATTCCATTCGCGGCGTGAGCGGTGCCGATGGGCGACATTTCATCGTCGCCGACAATCCCAACTACGCGGAGTCTCTCCTCCCGGCGGTCTACTCCTTCAGCGCGGAAGGGCAGCCCGATGAGGTCTTTCATGAGCGGCTTTTGGGGATGCAGCGCGAGAAGGAGTTGCGCCAGGCAACAGCCCTGGCTGTTCAGGCGGACGGAAAGATCGTCACCGCTTTCGTGACGGGTGAGGCTCGTTCCGAGGTGATGCGTCTGAACCCCGACGGAACCCTGGACGACACCTTCCAGCGGGAGGAGTTTCCCTTCGAAGCCAACCACCTGAGCGCGCTCGCGGACGGAGGCCTCCTCGTCGCCCGAGTGGGTATCTTGAACGCGTTCGAAGAACGGACTCCAGTGGTGCTGGCACGCCTGGACTCGAACGGGCGGGTCGACAGGGCGGTCGCCGAGCGACTCCGTTCAGCGTTCGCCGCGCAAGAGATCTCGAGCATTCGCGAGCTCACGGTGAGGCCCAACGGCACCGTGCTTCTCGAGCGCTTCGCGCCTGATTCGGCTGGCGGAAAGACGTTCCACCAGCTCGTTCAGCTTCTGCCAGACGGCAGCCTGGACACCGGCTTTCATCCGCCGCCGCTTTAGGAGTCGGCTCAGCTCGGCCGGGCGCCCAACCGTCGCAGCAGTTCCTGGGCCTGCTCGCGCACCTCGGGATCCGCGCTCGTGCTGGCCTTGCTCGCGTGCCGCTGGGCAGCCCCCTTGTCGCTATCCAGCAGGGCGATGGCGTGGTTGAGGTGGAGGCCGGGATGCTCGGGGTGAACGGCCAGGGCGCGCGCCAGGATGCCGCGGGCGCGCTCCGCTCCCCCCTTCATCCGGAAGTAGAGGGTGGCCAGGTCGTTCACCGCGTCCACGTCCGTGGGCGCCTGCCGCACCACGTCCTCCAGCAACATCTGGGCGGCGGGCAGGTCCTCGAGCTGCTCGCAGGCCTGGGCCAGTGCTCGCCGGGCCTCGAGGGACTCCGGGACCTGCTGGCAGAGTTCCTCCAGCACCGCGCGCGCCTGGGCGAACTCGGCGCTGGCCAGCAGTGCCACTCCGTGCATGTACAGGTAGTCCGCATGCCCGGGCACCCGCAGCCGCAGGTCGATGGCCTTCTGTGCCGCCGCCGGAAAGTCCCCCGCGAGCATGCACAGCCGGTAGAAGTCCTCATGAGGGACGGGATCGTCCGGTGACAGCTTGCACGCCAGACGCACCAGATTGAGGGCCTGGCCCAGCTCGCCCTTCAGGGTGTGGGCCCGCGACAGCAGCAGCACGGGCAGGCGCTTGTCGGAGCTGAGCTTCGTGGCACGGCCGAGGAGGTCGATCGCCTCGTCGATGCGCTCCTGGCGCAAGGTCAGCCGGCCCAGCTCGAACAGGGCGAAGGCATTGTCGGGCCAGCGCTGGAGTCCCGCCCGAAAGGCCGCCTCGGCGCCGGCCTCGTCCCCTCGCTCCAGCAGGAAGTGACCCAGGTTGTAGTGCTCGAAGAAGCCCGCCGTGGGCTCGGCGGCGATGGCCTCGAGCCGCTCGCCGGCCGCCGCCTCTCCCGCGGACGCCTGGAGGACGGCGAGGTGGCTGTGGGCCTCCAGGTGCTCCGGACTCAACTGGACCAGACGCCGCAGGGGGGGCTCGGCCCCGGCGGCATCGCCCTGGGCCAGATGGGTCCGGGCGAGCCCCAGCAGACACGCCTCATCGTCCGGCTGGGCCTGTAGCCCTCGACGGAAGGCGCGAACCGCGTCCTCCAAGCGTCCCACCTTCAGACAACGCAGCCCTTCGGTTGCCGCATCGGATGCCATCTCGGACTCCTGGCCAGAAGGCGCTGGGGTTCAGTGGGAGAGATCCCAGGTGGCCCGAACGATGTTGCTCGTGTACGCCCGGCCATCCAACTCCATGCCGACGCCCGCGCCGACAGCCGCGAACGCCCTGGCCTTGAAGTGGGTCAGCGAGCCTTCCAGGGAGGCCGCGGCCCCCACGCCCACGCCCATGTTGATCTTGATGTCGCTGCCCAGCACCTTGTTGTCGTTGACGGCCACCTTGATGCTGCCGGCCAGGGTGCCCCGGGCGCCCGCGAACCCCGCGCCCCCGGCGTTGAAGGACGGGTTCTTCGGAGTGAGATTGAGCCGGAGCCGGAGCTCGCCATCGGCGCCCACCTTGGTCTCTGCCCCCAGCTTCACCTTCATGTCGATGCGATCATCGCCGTGCGTGACGGTGAAGGTGCGGCTCACCTCCGTGCCCGCCCTGATGGCGTTGGCATCGATCTTCAACTTCAAGTCGGCAACCAACCCGTCGTGGCTGCGGTGCACCTTGGCGCCGCCCTCGACCTTCAAGTAGGAGCCGGTGGTGTTCGCGGTCACCCGCGTGCCGTCGTGCGAGGTGTGCTTGAAGACGTCCTTGCTCTTGGTGTCGCCCAGCTCGCGCTGGCCCTTCTTGTCGGCCAGCACGGTGGGGGTGTGCGCCGCGTCGGGACGGCCGTGCTCGGGAGTCTTCTGGGTCGGGGGGGTGTGAACGGGGCGCGACCCGCCGCGACCAGTGCCATGAACATTGGATCCGAAGCCCATACCTGGTGTCCCCTGGAAATCGTGGCGAGTCGACTGCTCGTGCCAGGATTGTCGGCACGGGGGCGGCGGAGTTGCCCCGCCAGGACCGTCTTCGCATCATTCCCGATTCTTGGAAAATGGGGCCGCCAGACAGGTGTCAAAGGACTCGTTCCGCTCCCCCACAGGCTTGATTCAAAGTCCCACGAGAGAAGTTATCCCACCTGGACCTACGGGCGAGGTAAGGTGCCCATCCATGGGACGAGGTGGCGCGGGCAGCGGTGGGCTGATCGCGAGGCACGAGTCCGGCACAGGTAGGACGCGGGCCAGATGAGGCCGTTGGAGAGTCGACGTGGACGGGGAGAAAAACCGGGGCGGGAGAGCTGGCGGGCCCTCCACACCCCCTGAGAAGCAAACAGGGACGAGGAAGCAGCAGGGAGCAAACACCTCGGCCGTGCAGCAGATGCTGACGCGATTGGGACTGACGTTCAAGGAGATAGTGGACCCGCGGGCCAGTCGCGGCAAGAGGCACGGGTTGGGGGCGCTCCTGTCGCTGCTGGTGGTGGGGATGGCGACGGGAAGAAGAGTGCTGCGACAGGTAGAGGCATTGGGGGAGGACCTGGTGCGTGAAGGGACGGAGCCGAAGGGGTTGAGCGGAGCGGTGTCGGACACGACGTTGGATAGACTGCTCAGTCAGCTTGGGCCCGAGGGATGGGACAAGGTGTTGCAGCAGTCGGTGCGGACAGCACTCGAGCAGGGAGTGCTGAGGCAAGACAGGCTGGCGGCGGGAGTGGTGTCGATTGACGGCAAGGCGGGGGAGAGCACGCGAGGACAAGCGCCGTGCGAGCCCTGTCACACACTCCGGGATGAGCAAGGGCAGGAGTATTGGTACCCCTTCGCGCTCCGGGCGGCGCTCACCAGCAGCAGGGCGTGCCCGGTGCTCGACCAGATGATGTTGGAAGGCAAGCAAGGAGAAGCGACGGCCTTTGCGAAGTTGCTCGGACGAGTCGTGGAGAAGTATGGCGAGCACTTCAAGTATGTGACAGGGGACGCGGGGCTGACGAGCGCGGCGAACGCGAGGGCCGTCTGGGAGAACGCCACCTCATTGCCTGATACGGCTTGTCTCCCTCCCACCCCTCCTCAAAACCTCCCCCCAGGACTTTGGATCAAGCCTGCGGGGCAGGGTAGGCCGGCGAAGGTGTCATGCAGAACGGATTCTGCCGGAACATCTACAAGCCCCAAAGGACCTATGGGGGGGGACCGGGTCACGCCCGCCTGTTCCCGCATCTCGACCGGGCCTGGGGATGAACACCCTCAGTGCCGCCCCAACTCCCTGTCCCAGGCAGCCAACTGTACGGACACCGTGTATTTGTAGGCGCTGGAGAAATCCTCGAAGTCCTCCAGGGAAAGCGCGCATAAGCGCTCGCGCAGGAAACCCGGGTCGCTGAGCACCTCGCGGTGCTTCAAGTCAGTGTCCTCCTTCGCCAGGATAGGCATCATCCGAAGCACGGCATCCAGACAATCCTCTCGGGAAGCGCGAGACATGCGCTCCACCGTCAGGGCCAAGTGCTCGCGAACCGAAGCAGGGCCTCCAGGGCACCATGCCTCCAGAGTCTTGCGGTAGATATCCTCCATGAGTTCTTCCAGCGTGTACTTCTTGCCAAACCAGAACGCATAGCGAAGGCCCTGGAGCACATCCCAGAAGCGGAGCACCGAGGCGAGCCGTTTCGCCATGCGCTCAGCGTTCCGCAAGGGGGGCGGAGACACGACATGGTAGAGGGCCCCCCAAGAGGTGCTCAGGCAGAAGGACTCGAAGGCATCTTCCGTGCGTTGACGCTCTTCCTTCGGGACGCATTCGTCCACGCTGGTGAAGACGCCGACAAACATGTGCATCCACCAACGCGGGCGGCTCAAGTCGAATTCGGCCCCGGGGCGCACCACCAGCACCTCGCCGGGAGGCACCTGACGCATCTGCCGGGGATGGGGAAAGGCACCGGTCTTGCGATACTCCCGGGCCCACCAATGGCCCTCGGCTCTCACTTTGCGGAGGATGGCGGAGGAGGAGCCGTAGAGCATCGCTGGAAACTCGAGCACCGGGGAGTGTTCCTGGGTCATGGCTTTTCGCCCTAACACCGAGTTCAGGTGCACCTCAAGCGCCAGGCACTTCACTCGCTCCGAGGGCGGCAAACGCCTTTCGCCCACTCAGCGGCAGTCCACGGGCAGGTAGACCTGGCCCTGGAATACACTGGGCCATTCACCCCTTCCATACGCAGCCTGGATCGCCTGCTCGGCCAATTCACCGCGCAGCGCTATTTCTTCCCTGGGCAACTCTTCTGCCTTCTGGGCCGCCCGCTCCTTCCAGGAGGCATTGGGCTTCTTGCGCCGGTAGTTCCAGCGGTACAGAGTCACGCCGGGCTCTGGTGTGCGCCAAGACAAATGCCAGAGTGCGCCCCCATTCTCGAATTCGAGGAAGAGGGACCCCTCGAAGTCAGTGCCTCCCACTAGTTTCTTGTCGGGCTCGACGGCTGCATTGAGCGCCGCCAAGTAGCGCCCCACCAGTCCTCTCCCTTCCCTGCGCGACTCCTCATTGTTCGGCTTGATCTCGAACAACACCAGGAGGCGGGTATCGGTGATATCCGGGCGCAAGAGCCTCACGAATTCTGAAAGACGCTCGGGATCCCCCAGCCTCCCCTCCTTCACAATGGTGGAGAGGCTGACAGTGTTGAGGAAGACGACGCTGGAGGGGTGCTGCAAAGTGTATTCTATGCCAATGGCCTCATGTGCGGCCTTGCCAAGAAAAGCGCCCCAAGGCTCCCTGGAGTCCGGATTACGACCAGGGAGCGTGAAGGAAGGTGGCTCCGCCTGAGCACCGAGCGCCGCCACGAGCACCAGGAGAAAACCTGCCAGCCCCAAGGTGCTACGCATCCTGGTTCCACATCCTCTCATATCCAACATGCTACTCCCGGCGCGGTGCACGCTTGGGGAGGGAACCATGCAGAAGTCGGGTCATGAAGTGGCCTTTGCTGTCCCAGCGTCATTCCGGCCCGCGGCCCAATCGCGCCAGCGTCCCGGCCCGCCGCTTTCCCTCCCCCGCCAGGGCGTTCCGTGGCAGGAAGCCCCCCGGATTCAGGGAGGCACACACATGGCGGAGTCGAGCTATCGGACGGCGTTGATCACGGGGGCCTCGAGTGGCCTGGGGCGCGGGCTGGCCCTCTGGTTCGCCCGGCGAGGGGTCAAGGTGTACGCCGCGGCCCGGCGCAAGGAGAACCTGGAGGCGCTCGCCCAGGAGGCCCGCGCGGCCCATGCCCACATCGAGCCGGTGGAGCTGGACGTGGCCCAGGCGGACGCCACGCTCGCCCGGGTGCGCGAGCTGGATGACGCCTGTGGGGGGTTGGACCTCATCGTCGCCAACGCGGGCTTCGGCCAGGAGACGTCCGGCAAGCGAATCAAATGGGAGACGGTGAAGCGGACAATCGACGTCAACGTCAGCGGGGCCGCCGCCACGCTGAGCGCGGTGCTGCCACGCATGGTGGAGCGCAAGCGGGGCCACGTCGTGGGCGTGGCCAGCATGGCCGCCTTCCGGGGCCTGCCGCGCAACGCCGCCTACTCCGCCTCCAAGGCCTTCCTCCACATCTTCCTGGAGAGCCTGCGCGTGGACCTGCAGGGCACCGGGGTGAAGGTGAGCTGCCTCTACCCGGGCTTCGTCAAGAGCGAGATGACGGCCCAGAACAAGTTCTCCATGCCCTTCCTCCTGGAGACGGACGCGGCCGTGGAGCTCATGGGCCAGGCCATCCTGCGCGGGGAGGCCGAGTACGCCTTCCCCTGGCAGATGAAGGGCGTCATGGGCCTGGTGAAGCACCTGCCCAACGGCCTCTTCGACGGCATCGCGCGCCGAGCCCGTTGAGGCCCGGCGCACAAGGCGCGCTCAGGGCGCGCCCATCATGAAGTCCTGCGCGCCCACGGCCCCCTTCTCCGGGGCCACGTCGGCGGGCTGGGTGCCCTTCTTGAACCAGATGTTCACCGCGTCCTTGTCGCGGGCTCCGGCCGAGGCGAGCTTTCCCGTCTTCTTGTCGATGCGCAGAAGCCGCAGGTTGTCGCGCATCCACTCGGGCGGCCAGAACTCGTACTGGGGACGCGCCGCGAGCGCCGGCTTCATGTAGTTGAGCCAGATGGGCAGCGAGGCGCGGCCACCCGTCTCGTAGCGGCTGAGCGGGTGCTCGTTCTTGTCGTAGCCCACCCACGTCACCGTCACCAGGTCGCGCGTGTAGCCGGCGAACCAGGTGTCGAAGGAGTCGTTGGTGGTGCCCGTCTTGCCCGCCGCGGGCTTGCCCAGCTTCTGCGCCGGTCCGCCCGTGCCCTCCTGCACCACGCCGCGCAGCATCGACGTGAGGATGAAGCCCGTCTCGGGGCTCATCACCTGCTCGCCCGGCTCGAACAGCCGCGCGTAGCCCGCCGCCACCCGGTCCTGCAGGGGCGCCCACGGATCGTCGTAGGAGGTATGGTCCTCCAGCGTGCGCCCGAAGCGATCCTCCACCTTGCGCAAGAAGTACGTGGGCTTCTTGCGGCCGTAGCGGTTGAAGGTGGCGTACACGTTGGCCAGGTCGTACGGGTACACGCACGAGGAGCCCAGCGCCGCGGAGAAGTCCATGTTCATGGGCGTGGTCAGGCCCAGGCGCGTGGACCACTCGGCCATGGGCTTCACGCCCACCGCGCCGAACGTCTTCACCGCGGGGATGTTCATCGAGTTGACCAGCGCCGTGCGCAAGAGCACGTCGCCGAGGAACTCGTCGCTGTAGTTGTCCGGCTTCCACGCCACGCCGCTCTCGGGATCATGCTCCACGATGGGCGAGTCCACGATGATGGTGGCGCCCGTCCACCCGAGCTGCTCGATGGCCGCCGAGTACACCAGCGGCTTGAAGGAGCTGCCCGGCTGACGGCACGCCTGGAAGGCCCGGTTGAACTCGTTGGCGTCGAAGTCGTAGCCGCCCACCATGGCGGTGAGGTACTGGCGGTGCGGATCGATGGACACCAGCGCGCTCTGCAGCTCCGGCTCCTGCTCCAGGCGGAAGAGCGTCACGCCCTCGGGGATCTCCTTGTTCAGCTTGCGGTCGAACTGGACGTTGTCGTCCGTGAGCTCCTTCTGCACCACGTGGCGCACCACGATGACGTCGCCCACGGCGACCGCCCGCTTGACGGAGGTGAGCTGCGCGCCCGGGTAGTAACCCTCGGGGTTGACCTTGCGCGCCCAGCGCATGCCCAGCAGCGGCAACAGGCCCTTGTGCGGTCCCACCTGCACCTGCGCGCCCGAGCCGTCCGGCTCGATGCTGGTGACGAGCGCCACGTAGAACTTGTTCTCCACGAGCTTCTCGTCGCCCATGACCTTGATGGCCTTGTCGAGGAAGGCGCGGCGCTCCTGCTCGGTGGCGAGCTGCTGCACCGGCCCGCGGTAGCCCTGGCGCTTGTCGATGGCGAGCAGCCCCTCGAGCACCGACTCCTGGGCGGCGCGCTGGCGCTCGCTGTCCATGGTGGCGAAGATCTTCAGGCCCTCGTTGAGCAGCGCCTTGTTGGTGTAGCGCTCCACCATGTTGCGGCGCACCTGCTCGGTGAAATACGGGGCGAACTCGTGGAAGACGTCCTCCACCGGGTACACGCGCACCGGCTCCTCGTCGGCCTGCTTGCGCTCGGCCTCGGAGATCATCCCCTCGTCGCGCATGCGACGCAGCACGTACGAGCGGCGCTTCTTGGCCGCCTCCGGCCGCAGGAAGGGCGAGTAGCGGCTGGGCGCCTGGGGCAGGCCGGCGATGAGCGTCATCTCCCCGAGCGTCAGGTCGCGCACGTCCTTGCGGTAGTAGTTCTCCGCCGCGCTCTGCACGCCGTAGCTGTGGTGCCCGAGGAAGACGTTGTTGAGGTAGAGGTAGAGGATCTCCTCCTTGGTGAGCGCCGCCTCCAGGCGCCGGGCGAGGATGGCCTCGCGCGCCTTGCGCGTGAGGTTCTTGGCCGTGGCGGACGCGTAGCCCTCGGCCTCGATGAGCACCGCCTTGGCCGTCTGCTGCGTCAGGGTGGAGCCACCCTGGGTGCTGCCGCCCAGGCCCAGCTTCTTGGACGCCGTCTTGAAGGCGGCGCGCGCCGTGCCGAGCACGTCCACGCCGTGGTGATCGAAGAAGCTCGAGTCCTCGCTGGCGATGAAGGCCTGCACGAAGCGCTTGGGGATGTGCTCGTAGGGCACGACCTTGCGCCGGTGGTGGTAGAACTCGCCGGCCAGCACCGCGTCGTCGGTGAAGACCTCGCTGGTGATGGGGGGCCAGTAGCGGCTGACCTGGGGGATGTCGGGCAGCCCGTCGGAGAAGTGGTAGTAGAGGGCGAGGCCCGTCACGCCCGCGGCCGTGGCGCCGGTGAGCGTGGCCCAGGCGGCGAACTTCAGCAGGCGCACCCACCAGGCGCGCTTGGGAGGGACACCGTCGAGCACCAGCTTCGACTCGGAGTGGTTGGGCTTGGGGGAATTCGTGCTCATGAGGGTTCCAGCGCGGCGCGCTTCAACACGTCCTTCAACTCCGGCGGCAACTCCGCCTCCACTGCCACCTTGCCCTGATGGGCCGGGTGGGGAAATTCGATGAACTCGGCGTGCAGGAACAGCCGTTTGAGACCCCAGCGCGCCCGCACGTCCCGGTTGAAGGCGAAGTCTCCATACTTCTTGTCGCCCGCCACCGGATGTCCGATGGCCACCAGATGCCTTCTTATCTGATGGGTGCGTCCGGTTTCGATGACGCAGGAGAGGAGGGCTGCCTCGCTCGACTGCCGGATGACCTTCCAGCGGGTAACCGCCTCCTGCATGTTCACCCCCCGACGGGCCTTGGACTCGGCCGTCTGCTGGTGCTCGGAGAGCGGCAGGTTAATGACCCCGGAGTCGCGCGGCATCTTGCCCTTCACCAAAGTGAGGTAGCGCTTGCGCGGATGTCCATTGGTGAAGAGATCCGTGAAATGGACCATGGCCGGGCGGCGCTTGGCCACGAGGATGACGCCGCTGGTCTCCCGGTCCAGGCGGTGGGCGGGACTGGCGGTGAAGTCGTTGCGCGTGGCCTTGGGGCCGAGGTAGGCGCGCACATAGTCCACGAGGGTGCCCCCGGTGATGCCGCTGCCGGTGTGGACGGCCATCCCACTGGGCTTGTTGACGGCCATGAGCCAGTCGTCCTCGAGCAGGATGTCCAGCTCGGAGGGGTCCACTTCGGGTGCGGGTGCGGGTTTGCGCTCCTCGGGCGCGGCGGGGGCCATGAGCTGCTGCTCGGTCCCCCGGATGGAAATGGTGTCCCCGGCGGCCAGGGGCTGCTCGGGTTGGGCACGCTTGCCGTTCACCCTCACCTTCTTCACGCGAATCATCTTGAAGAGGTGGGAGGTGGGCACGTTCGCGAGCTTCTTGCGGAGGAACTTGTCCAACCGCATGCCCGCGCTGTCTTCCTCGATTCGGAACTCGATCATTTGACTGGCGCCCGGACCTCACCACACCGATAAATTCGGGTCCATGCCGAAAGCCCCCACGATTGAACAGCTCCTGCAGAACGGAAGCGCGGACTGGAACCGCCTGCGCAAGGCCGGCAAGGTGCCAACCGAGCACACGGGCGCGACCTTCTCGCAGCTCTTCTCCGCCAACGCCGACCTGTCCGGCCTGGGACTGGTCGGCAGCGAGTGGGAGCGCTGCGACCTGTCCAAGATGAACTTCCGGGACGCGGACCTCTCCAACGCCTACTTCCACGGAGGCCGCATGCAGGACTGCGACTTCCGCGGGGCCAACCTGGAAGGCGCCACCTTCGAGAAGCTCAAGCTCCTGCGCTGCGACTTCACCGGCGCCCAGGGCCTGGAGGAGGCGGACTTCGACGACGTGGACATGGACCGCGTCGTCGGCCTGGATGGTCAGGAAGCGCCCCCTCCCCCTCCCCCGCCCGTCCAGGGCATCACCGCCTTCACCCGCGAGCAGCGCGACAAGGTGATGGGACCGGGAGCGGTGCTGGGCCTGCCCTCCACGGAGGCTCCCGCCGAGGGCGAGCTGCCCCCATTCCGGCCCCAGGACAACCCCGGCCAGCTCTTCTTCCGCGCCCTCAAGCGGCTGGGGGCCCCGCCGGTGTGGGTGCTCGACGTGCCCGGCCTGCGCCCGCTCATCCCCACGCGCCTGCCGCCGGGCAGCTCCCTGGAGACGCTCTACCGCGAGTCGGTGAAGACGCGCCTGGAGAACAAGAAGCCCTCGGCGGACCCGGCCGCCGTGGAGCGCGCCCAGCGCTCGCTGCGCATGGGCTCCAAGGACGCCAACATCGCCGCCATGTACCTGCGCGAGGTGGGCGTGGTGCCCTCCTTCCGTTTCTCCGCGGCCAAGGTCCTCAAGGGGGCCCTGCGCGAGGAGCTCCAGGTGGATGACCTCACCGGCACGGTGGACCCGCGCACCACGGGCGCCCTGCTGGAGCTGCGCCTGCCCCAGGAAGTGGTGGAGCACACCCACGAGGTGCGCCGCCGCCACGCCGCCACCCAGCTCTACACCGCCCTCTTGGAGGCCGGCTTCAACCCGGAGAACAACTGGGACGAGGCGCTCGAGTCGGCCGACGCCGCCATGGAGCTGGCGCAGCTGGCCACCGGGGATGACCGGCAGGCGCTGCTCGAGGGCTTCCAGGTGTTCGCCGCCCTCCCCGAGGAGGCCCGCCTGCGGCGCCTCGCCTACCTCGCCGAGGCCCTGGGCCACCTGGAGCTGCTCGGCCGGCTGCCCGAGGGCATGGAGCCCGCGTGGCTCACCGGCCCCGAGACGCGCGAGTGTCACGACCGGGAGATGACCTACGTGCAGTCGCTGCGCGCCGAGGACATCCCCAAGAAGGTGCCCGCGCTGGGCAAGAGCGAGCTGGGCGTGCCCGAGGGCGAGGTGCCCGAGGACAGCGACGAGGATCTCTTCGTCCACCTGCGCTGCGACGTGTGCGGCAAGGAGAAGCTCATCGTCCAGTCGCCCGGCGAGGCGTGACGGAGGCGGGAGGGGCACTACAGGAGCGCGAGCTGCCGGGGTTGCCCGAGCGCTCGCGCGTCCAGCCCCTGCCCGCGCAGCACCTCGGCCAGCTCCTCGGCGAAGCCGTGGTGGGTGAGGATGTCGCGGGCGCCGGTGGCCTTGGCGTAGCGCACCAGGGACGCGCAGTCGGCGTGGTCGGACACCGGGAAGGCCACGTCCGCGCCGTAGCGCCGCGCCGCCCCCGGCCCATCCAGCGCCCAGCCGGTGAGCACGGCGGTGGCCCGGGGCCAGAAGGACGCGAGCGCCCCGTTGCGAGCCAGGTGCGGCGGGAAGAAGAGCACCTCGCCCGGCTCCACCCGGCCATCGAAGCGGCGCATGCGCTCGATGGGCACCCCCAGCTCACCATAGAGCAGGGCCACCTCGTGGATGGACTCATGGGCCACGAGCGAGAAGCCCCGGCCCGACAGGTACTTCATCGCCTCCTGGCTCTTGCCCAGCGAGTAGCCCAGGAGCACCGGCACCGCCCCGCGCTCCAGGTGGCGACGCACCCAGGACTCCACCTGCCCGAGCACCTCCTCGCGCGGCGGAAACGCGTAGCGCGGGTGCCCGAAGGTGGACTCGATGATGAGCAGGTCGCACTCGGCCACCTGGGCGGGCTCGGCGGTGAGCGAGGGCTCGAGGTTCAGGTCCCCCGTGAAGACGATGCGCTTGCCGTCCTCGCGGATGATGCGCAATTGAGCACTGCCGAGCACGTGGCCCGCGGGAAGCAGTTCGAGCGAGAGCGGGCCCAGGTCGAAGGGACGACCATAGGGCGCGGGCAGGGGCGCGGCGACCTTGCCCAGGCGGTGCGCCATGAAGCGCAGCGTGGCGGCCGTGGCGATGGTGCGCTCGTGCCGGGCGATGTGGTCCGCATGCGCGTGGCTGACGAAGGACAGCGGCGTCTTCCGGGTGGCGTCCAGGAACAGGGGCGTTCCGGCCAGTTGCAGCCCATTCCTTCGCAGTTCGACGCTCATGGGAGACGCTGGGTATAGCGCGTCCGCACGGGCGTGCACGTCTTCTGGCCCCTCTCGCCCGGGCGCCGGGCGGGCAGCGGAGCGCAGGGCATCCCCAATGTCACCCCACGGCCAGCGGGCCACTTACCCGGGGAAGTGGGGAAATACATCGTACTGGCACGCCGCCGCCCGCCGAATGCACGAACACCGGAGACCGAGCCCGATGCCCCAGGTGGCCGACTTCATCGAGAACAACCGCGACCTCCTCGTCCGGCGCTTCCTGGAAGAAGCCAGCAGGTTGGAGTCGGCCCAGGGCCTCAAGCCCCACCAGATCATCGACACCATGCCCGAGTACCTCGCGACGCTCGCCGCCATCTCCCGCCTGGGCCACCGGGGAGATCCCGAGGCGACGAAGCGGCGCCTGGAGGAGACGCACATCGGCATGCGCCTGCGCTCCGGCTACAACCAGGAAGAGGCGACGAGCGAGTACGTCCTCCTCGGACGCCTCATCTCCTCGCTCTGGGAGCACCTGCCGCAGCGCGAGCAGCCCCCCTATCCGGACAAGGCGCTCCTCTTCTCGGAACTCCAGGAGGCGATGAACCAGGTCATCGTCACCTTCAGTGGCTACACCGTGGAGGACCGGCAGCGGGAGAAGCTCTTCCTTCGCCGCCTCGAGGCGATCGCCTCGGGGCTCTTCGCGACTCCCGAGGTGCCCGTGCCCCTCCACGAGCGGCTGGGGGCCCTGGTCGAGGTCGTGCAGCAGGCGATGAACGCGGACGCGGCCGCGCTCCTGCTCGCGGACCCGAACGCCACCAGACTCGAGCCCGCCATGTACACGGGCCGATGGAGCGGCCGGGTCGACGCCGAGCCCGTGGACGACCCGGAGTCCTTCGTGGGCCGACTGGCGGCCTCGGAGGAACCCCTCACCCTGGCGGACGCGACGGACGCCCATCTCCCCCTCGCCGAGGGCATCCGCCGCAGTGGCCTGCGCTCGCTGCTGGGCTTGCGGCTGTGGCCCCATGGCAAGCTGCTCGGGGTGCTGTACCTCGGCGTCGAGGAGACGCGCGTCTTCCAGCCCCAGACCAAACGCTACCTCGAGACGCTGGTGGAGTATCTCTCCGGCATCATCGAGAAGGCGCTCCTGCTCCAGCGGCTGCGCGCGAGCAACGAGCGGCTGCGCGCCTCCGAGACGTTCC
This sequence comes from Cystobacter fuscus DSM 2262, assembly GCF_000335475.2. Classification (NCBI taxonomy): domain Bacteria; kingdom Pseudomonadati; phylum Myxococcota; class Myxococcia; order Myxococcales; family Archangiaceae; genus Cystobacter; species Cystobacter fuscus. The sequence goes on from NZ_ANAH02000001.1 coordinate 498,773, forward strand.
ACCGGATGGCGACCGAGGCCATCAGTGATGCCCTCTGGGATTGGAACCTGCTGACGGACTCACTCGCCTGGAGCCCCAGTGTCCAGACGCTCTTCGGGTACACCCCGGAAGAGCTCGGCCCGCACATCTCCGGCTGGTCCGACAACATCCACCCCGAGGAGCGCGAGCGCGTCGTCCACGCCGTGCACGAGGTCATCGACGGGGGCGGAACACGGTGGAAGGGCGAGTACCGCTTCCGCCATCAGAACGGCGATTACGTCCACGTCACCGACCATGGCCTCATCGAGCGCGACGCGAGGGGCAAGGCCGTGCGGATGGTGGGGGCGATGCAGGACATCACCGCGCGGAAGATGGCGAGCGTGGCCATCCAGGAGAGCGAGGAGCGGCTGCGGGTGGCGGCGTGGGCGGCGCAGTTGGGCACCTGGGATTGGCAGCTGGTCACGGACACGCTGCGCTGGGACGAGCGCTGCAAGAGCCTCTTCGGCCTGCCGCCCGAGACCGAGATGACCTACGAGTTCTTCCTCTCGCGGCTCCACCCGGGGGATCGCGAGCGCACACACGCCCTGGTTCAGCGGGCGCTCACGGGAGAGGGCGGGGGAGAGTTCCGCTCGGAGTACCGGACGGTGGCACGGGGCCTGGGAGGAGAGCGCTGGATGCGTTCGGCGGGCCGCGTCCTCTTCGAGGGGTCGCGGGCCGTGCGCTTCGTCGGCATCCTCCAGGACATCTCCGAGCGCAAACACCAGGAAGAGCAGGCGCGCTCGCGGGCGGAGTTCGAGGAGCAGCTCATCGGCATCGTCTCCCACGATCTGCGCAACCCCCTCAACGCCATCAACCTGTCCGTGGCGGCGCTCGTGCGGCAGGAGGACCTGAACGAGCGGCAGGCCAAGGGCATCTCTCGCATCCAGGCGTCGGCGGAGCGCGCCACCCGGATGATCCGCGACCTGCTCGACTTCACCCGGGCCCGGCTCGGCGGGGGCATCCCCCTGCAGCGCGGCTCCTGTGACTTGCACGCGCTCACCCAGCAGGTGGTGGAGGAGGTGAGGCTCGCCCACCCCGAGCGGGACGTGCACCACGCGGCGAGCGGCGCGGGCGAGGGCGAGTGGGATGGGGACCGGCTGGCCCAGGTCATCACCAACCTGGTGAACAACGCCCTGGCCTACAGCCCTCCGAGCACGCCCGTGCGCGTGGAGACGCGCGGCGAGGACGGCACCGTCCTGCTTCACGTGCACAACGCGGGCGAGCCCATCCCCCCCGAGTTGCTGCCGCGCCTCTTCGAGCCCCTGACCCGGGGCAAGGAGAAGGTGGGCACGGCCAGCCGCAGCATCGGCCTGGGCCTCTACATCGTGAATCACATCGTGAATGCTCACGGCGGGCGCGTGGAGGTGCGCTCCAGCACGGCCGAGGGCACGACCTTCACCGTGCGGTTGCCCCGCGGCTGACGAAGAAGCGCGCCCAGAGCAGCCCGCTCACCTCGGCCACCAGGACGCCCAGCACGATGAGGCCGCCGCCCACCCACTCGCGCGGGCCGAGCCGCTCGTGGCCGACCCCCACCGAGGACAGCGCCGCGAAGACGGGCTCCGTGCAACAGAAGAGCGCCACGCGCACCGCCGTCGTGCGGGCCTGCGCCCACACCTGCAGGGTGAGCGCCAGGGCACTGGCGGCGACGCCGCAGAACAGCGCCGCGCCCACGAAGGAAGGTGTCCAGTGCACCCGCGCGCCGGTGAAGGGCAGGCAGAGCACGGACAGCAGCGCCACCACCCAGAGCTGCACCGCCACGAGTGCCACCACGTCCGTCTTCGAGGCGATGCGGTCGGTGAAGAGGATGTGGAAGGCATAGGCCGCCGCGCCCCCCAGCGTCAGGACATCCCCCAGGGAGAGTCCCTCGCGCAGGTTCGCGCCGGTGAGCACGTAGAGTCCCGCCACCGCTATCGCCACGCCCGCCCACGAGGAGGCGCTCGGCATCCGGCGGAAGAACGCCCAGCCCAGCACCGGCACCAGCACCACGTACGTCCCGGTGATGAAGGCCGAGCGCGACGGCGTGGTGGACACCAACCCCAGCGTCTGCATGGCGAAGCACAGGAAGAGGAGCACGCCCAGCGCGCCGCCTCGCAGCAGCGTGTCGCGCTCGAGCATCTTGCGCCGGGCGAGGGCCGAGAGCGTCAGCGCGCCGATGCAGAAGCGCAGCCCGAGGAAGGAGAACGGGTCCCCGTGGCCGAGCGCGTCCTTGACCATCACGAAGGTGACGCCCCACAGGGCATTCATGAGGAGCAGCACGCCATCCACCTGGAGGCGCTCGAGGGAGGCCCGGGGGCCGGGGGTGACGAGGGGCGTGCTCACGGACGGGCTCGGCAAGACACGAAGGGGGAAGGAATACCTCCGCCTTTTGGCCTACCCTCCCGCGCGATGCAACAAGCGCGGCGGCGCTTGCCGGCCCTGGAAGAAGCGCTAAGAGGGGGGCGCTCGCCGCCAGGAGAATGACCATGAGCACGACGTCCGAGGGCCCCATGGCCCCCCAGAAGAGTTGGTTCAGCCGCAACTGGGCCTGGTTCATCCCCATGGGGTGCCTGGGCCTGCTGCTGTCCTGTGGCTGCCTGGGCGCCCTCATCGCGGGCATCACCTTCAAGAGCCTCCGCGACAACAACGTCGTCACCGAGGCGCTCGCCCAGACGAAGCAGTCGCCCGAGGCCCGCGAGGTACTCGGCGAGCCCATCGAGGCGGACTGGAAGATCCAGGGCTCGCTCTCCACCACGAATGGCCAGGGCTCGGCCCAGCTGGCCATTCCCGTGCGCGGCCCCAAGGCCGAGGGCACCCTCCACGTGGAGGCCTACAAGCGCGACGCGGACACGTGGACCTTCACCACGCTCGAGCTCGACGTGCCCGACCACCCGGAGATCAACCTGCTGGGCGACTCGCCCTCGGCGCCTCCGGGCACCGTGCCCGCCCGTCCGGACCTTCCCGACGTGGAGCCCCTGCCCGACGAGGAGGAGATGCAGGAGGAGCCCCCCGCGCCCGACGACAAGGACGTCGAGCTGTAGCCTCCCCCGCAACGCCGAAGGGGCGGCCGCGAGGGAACACCCCCCGCCACCGCCCCTCCGTGGAAGGCCCGGACCCGCGAGGGCCCGGACCTCATACCGCTCCGAGGACTACTTGGCCTTGTGCACGGCCTCGCGCAGCGCGGGCAGGACCTTGAAGAGATCCTCCACCAGCCCGTAGTCCGCCACCTGGAAGATGGGGGCCTCCGGGTCCTTGTTGATGGCGACGATCGTCTTGGAGCTCTTCATGCCGGCCAGGTGCTGGATGGCGCCGCTGATGCCCGCGGCGATGTAGAGCTGGGGCGCGACCACCTTGCCCGTCTGGCCAATCTGCAGGTCGTTGGGCACCCAGCCGGCGTCACACACCGCGCGGGACGCACCCACCGCGGCGTTGAGCTCGTCGGCCAGCGCCTCGATCTCCTTGAAGTCGCCCTTGGTGCCACGACCACCGGAGACCACCACGCGCGCCTCGGTCAGCTCGGGCCGCGCGCTCTTGACCTCCTTGAAGTCCACGAACTTCGTCTTGCCGCCCTCCACCTTGGGGGAGAACGTCTTGACCTCGGCGGCGCCCTGGCCCCCGGCGGCGGCCGGGAACTCGGTGGCGCGCAGGGTGAACACCTTCACCGGCGTGGCCAGCTTCACCTCGGCGAAGACGTTGCCGGCCCACATGGGACGCTGGAAGACGATGTCCGCGCCCGAGCCCCCGAAGCCCATGACGTCCGTGGCCATGGCGGCCTGCAGCCGGGCGGCCACGCGCGGCAGCAAGTCCTTGCCCTGGGCGGTGGACGCCGCGCCCACGAAGGAGGCGTTGAGGCTCTTGGCCAGCTCGGCGATGGCCGGGGCGTACGTCTCGGCCAGGTAGTGCTCGAACTCGGGGGCCGTGGCGGTGTGCACCACCTTGGCGCCCAGGCCCTTGAGCTCCTCGGTGACCTTGGACGGATCCTTGGAGAGCAGCACCAGGTGCAGCTCGGCGCCCGCCTTGTCCGCGAGCTGCTTGCCCGCGCCCACGGCGTTGAGGGTGGCCTTGCGCAGGTGGCCGTCCGGCTGCTGCTCCGCGACGATGAGAACGATCGACATGTTCGACTCCAATTCTTGTCGGAAGAAGGAAGGAAGGGGCCCGGACTACAGGGCCTTGGCCTCGTTGCGCAGCTTGTCCACCAGCGTCGCCACGTCCGGCACCTTGATGCCGGCCTTGCGCGCGGGAGGAGAGGCCATCTTGAGCACCTGCACCTTGGGGGTGACGTCCACGCCGAGCTTCTGCGGGGTCAGCTCCTCGATGGGCTTGCTCTTGGCCTTCATGATGCCCGGCAGGCTCGCGTAGCGCGGCAGGTTCAGGCGCAGGTCCGTGGTGACCACCGCGGGCAGCGTGCACTCGATGGTGGCGAGCCCGTTGTCCACCTCGCGCACCACGCGCACCGACTTGCCATCCGCGCTCACGTGCAGCGCCGGCGACTTGCTCTTCTCCTGCTCGCTCTCCAGCGACTCGACCTTGGAGGCGAACGTGGCCTGGCCCCAACCGAGGTACTCGGCCAGGTACTGGCCCACCTGGTTCTGGTCATCGTCGATGGACTGCTTGCCCAGGACGACCAGGTCCGGCTTCTCCTTGTCCGCCACCTTCTGCAGCAGCGCCGCCACGCCCATCTGATCCAACGTGCCCGTGTGGTTCACCCACACCGCGCGCGTGGCGCCCATGGCGAGCGCGTGCCGCAGCTGCTCCTGCACTTCCTTGCCGCCGATGGAGACCACCACCACCTCGCCGCCGTGCTTGGCCACGAGGCGCAGGGCCTCCTCCACCCCGATCTCATCGAAGGGATTGATCTTGTACTTGAGCCCTTCCTTCACGATGTCCGAACCGTCCGGCTTCACCTTGATCTTGGACTCGGGGTCTTCCACGCGCTTGGCGGTGACGAGGATCTTCACGGTCGTTCTTCTCCATTCCGAAGACGAAGAGCGGCTATCTCCCACTCGAAGAAGGCGGGGGCGTCATGTCGGATGACGCACCGCACTGGGGAGATAATCGAGGGCATTGATTTTCGCATCAACACCCCCAACCGGCAACCGGGAAGCGCGCGTGGACTGTAGGATTTCTTATCCGACGAGCCCTATTTGAACAGCTCCTTGGCGATGACGAGCCGCTGCACCTGGCTGGTGCCCTCGTAGATCTGGATGAGCTTGGCGTCGCGCATGAGCTTCTCGACCGGGTATTCCTTGATGTAGCCGTAACCGCCGTAGACCTGGACGGCGTCGGTGGCGACCTTCATGGCCATGTCGGCGGCGAAGCACTTGGCGTAGGAGGACAGGAGGGTGTTCTTCTGGCCCTGGTCGAGCAGCCAGGCGCTCTCGTGGCAGAGCAGGCGCGCGGCGTGGGTGTTCATGGCCATGTCGGCGAGCATGAACTGGATGGCCTGGTGCTCGCGGATGGGCTTGCCGAAGGTGCGGCGTTGGCTGGAGTACTCCAGGGAGTACTCGAGGGCGGCGCGGGCGATGCCCACGGACATGATGGCGGTGATGGGACGGCTGTTGTCGAGCGTCTCCATGGCGATGCGGAAGCCCTCGCCCTCCTCGCCGATGCGGTTGGCCACCGGCACGCGCACGTCCTCGAAGGTGAGGGTGACGGTGTCGCTGGCGCGCTGGCCCATCTTGTTCTCGTGCTTGCCGGGAGTCAGCCCCTTGGGACGGCCCTCCACCACGAAGCAGGTGATGCCCTTGTGCTTCCTGGCCTTGTCCACCGTGGCGAACACCGTGTACTGGTCCGCGTGGCCGCCGTTGGTGATGAAACACTTGGAGCCGTTGAGCACGTAGTGGTCGCCGTCACGCACGGCGGTGGTGCTCATGTTGGCCACGTCCGAGCCCGCCTCCGGCTCGGTGAGACAGAAGGCCGCCAGCTTGAACTTCTCCGTGAAGGGGGTGAGCAGGCGCTTCTTCTGCTCCTCGGTGGCCCCCACGACGATGGGCAGGTTGGCCAGATCGTTGGCGGTGATGGAGGTGGCCATGCCCGAGCAGCCCCACGCCAGCTCCTCGTAGGCGAGGAGCTGGTCGAGGTGCGCCAGCCCCAGGCCGCCGCACGACTCGGGGAGGTTCATGTTGAGCAGGCCGTTCTCCCAGGCCGAGGCGATGATGTCGCGGGGGAACTCGCTCGTCTCGTCGTGGTGGGCCGCCTTGGGGCGGATGACCTCGCGGGCGAACTTGCGCGCCATCTCCTGCAGGGCGCGCTGGGATTCGGAGAGCTGGAAGTCCATGGGGGTCCTCGCTGCGTGGGGCCGGGACCGCGTGGGCGCGAGGAATCCGTCCTCTCCGCCAGGGCCCCAGACGACTGTAGGTGCCCAGACGAATACTCCGCGGCCCGGAATTCCGCCAGTCCGCCCGCCCCCTCGCGCGGCCCGTGCTCGCTCGTTCCCCCTGATGAAACGAGAAGGCCACCGGCTCCGGAAAGGAGGCAGTGGCCTTGGACTTCAACGGCGTTCCCGGAAACCGGGGTTGCGGCTCAGGGCTTGGCGGCCTTGGGGACCTTCTCCCAGTCGGCCAGGAACTTCTTGATGCCCGCGTCGGTGAGCGGGTGGTTGGCCAGCTGGGCGATGACGTTGAAGGGCAGCGTGGCCACGTGGGCGCCCATGCGCGCCGACTGCAGCACGTGCACGGGGTTGCGCACGCTGGCCACCAGCACCTGCGTCTGGAAGTCGTAGTTCTGGTAGATCTCCAGGATGTGGGCGATGAGCTCCATGCCATCCTGGGAGATGTCATCCAGGCGGCCCACGAAGGGCGAGATGTACGTGGCGCCCGCCTTGGCGGCCAGCAGCGCCTGGTTGGCGGAGAAGCACAGCGTCACGTTGGTCTTGATGCCCTCGGCGGTGAGCGTCTTGACGGCCTTCATGCCTTCCACGCCCATCGGGACCTTCACCACCACGTTCTTGTGGATCTTGGCGAGGCCCCGGCCTTCCTTGACCAGCTCGTCGGCCTTCTCCGAGACGCACTCGGCGCTCACGGGCCCATCCACGATGGAACAGATCTCCCGGATGGTCTCCTCCAGACCCCGGCCCGCCTTGGCGAGCAGCGACGGGTTGGTGGTCACACCGTCCACACAGCCCATGTCGTAGGCGGTGCGGATCTCCTTGATGTCGGCGGTATCGATGAAGAACTTCATCTCGTCCCCTCTCCAGGTTCAGGTCAGCGGGCGGTGGGCCCTCGGTCAGTCAACCCGCGGGGTGGGCTCAGGCACTCCCGAATGCCCGCCGGGCGAGGAGGCGCGTAGCCGATGCCCCCGGGGGCGTCAAGCTGGCAGGCCCACTGTGTCCAGAGGTACAACGGCGCCCCACCATGGCCCGAGCCCCCCGCAACACCGCCCGCAAGCCACGCCTTCGGGCCGTGCCTCCCCAGGAAGATGCACCCACGGCTCCGTCCGTGCCCATGTCGAACGAACGCGAGGCCACGCTCGCCTACGCCCGGAGCGTGCTGGAGGCGGAGGCCCAAGCCATCCTCGGGCTGATGGGGCGGGTGGGCGATGCATTCCTGCGCGCCCTGGAGCTGGTGCGCGACTGCCCGGGCCAGACGGTGGTGACGGGCATTGGCAAGGCGGGGCTCATCGGCCAGAAGCTGTCGGCCACGCTGGCCTCCACTGGCATCCGCTCCGTCTTCCTCCACCCCACCGAGGCAGCGCACGGAGACCTGGGCCGGGTGGGCCGCGGGGACGTCATCCTCGCGCTCTCCAACAGCGGCGCCACCGAGGAGCTGGTGCGGCTGCTCCCCTCCTTCAAGCGGCTGGGCGCGCCCGTCATCGCCCTCACGGGTGACGCGGAGAGCCCGCTGGCGCGCGGCGCGGACGTGGTGCTGGACATCGGCCGCATCGAGGAGGCGTGCCCCATGGGCCTGGTGCCCACCGCCTCCACCGCGGCGCTGCACGCCATCGGGGACGCGCTCGCCATGGCCGTGCTGCGCTCGCGCCCCTTCGGCTCCGCCGAGTACGCCCTGCTCCACCCCGCGGGCAAGCTGGGCCGCTCCGTCATGCGCGTCGTCGATTTGATGCGCTCGGGCACCGCCAATCCGCTCGTGCGCGACAGCGCGAAGCTGTCCGAGGCCGTGGTGGTGATGACGAACACGCCGGGGCGCCCCGGGGCCACCAACGTCGTGGACAAGCAGGGGCGGCTGGTGGGCATCTTCACGGATGGAGATCTGCGCCGGCTCGTGGAGAAGGGCTTCACCGACTTCGAGCGGCCCCTGCGTGAGGTGATGGGCGGCAAGCGGCCCCGGTGCGTGGGCCCCGAGGTGCTGGTGCTCGAGGCCACCCGCCTCATGCGCGAAGCGCGCGTGGATCAGCTCCCCGTGGTGGACGCCGAGGGCCGCGCGGTGGGCCTGCTCGATGTGCAGGACCTGCTCGCCGCGCGATCCTTCTAGACTGGGGGGGCATGAAGATCGCCCTTCTGGATGACTATCAGCGCGTCGCGCGGGACTTCGCCGACTGGACGCGCCTGCCCGCGGACAGTGAACTCGTGGTGTTCGACCACCACATCGCCGAGCGCGAGGTGCTGCTCGAGACGCTCCAACGCTTCGAGGTGATCGTCCTCATGCGCGAGCGCACGCCCTTCCCCGCCGAGGTGATCGAACGGCTGCCGAACCTGCGCCTGCTCATCACCACGGGCAACCGCAACGCGTCCATCGATCTCGCGGCCTGCCGGGCGCGCGGCATCACCGTGAGCGGCACGGGCGCGGTGGGCACGTCCACCGCGGAGCTGACCTGGGGCCTCATCCTCGCGCTCATCAAGCGAATCCCCCTCGAGGACCGGGCCCTGCGCGCGGGGCGCTGGCAGACGGGACTGACCACGAGCCTCACGGGCAAGCGGCTGGGGCTGCTGGGGCTCGGGAAGCTGGGCACGCAGGTGGCGCGCGTGGGTCAGGCGTTCGGCATGGAGGTGGTGGCCTGGAGCCAGAACCTCACCGACACGCGGGCCGCCGAGGTGGGCGCCCGCCGGGTGGAGAAGCGCGAGCTGTTCGCCACCTCCGACATCGTCAGCCTGCACCTGGTGCTCGGTGAGCGCACGCGGGGCATCGTCGGCGCGGAGGAGTTCAACGCCATGAAGCCGGAGGCCTGCTTCATCAACACCGCGCGGGCGGGACTCGTGGACGAGGCCGCGCTCGTGGAGGTGCTGCGCGAGCGGAGAATCGCCGGGGCGGGGCTGGATGTCTTCTCCATCGAGCCCCTGCCGGCGAACCATCCCCTGCTCGCCCTGGACCACGTCGTGTTGACGCCGCACCTGGGCTACGTGACGCGGGAGAACTACACCGTCTTCTACCGCGACGCGCTGGAGGACATCCTCTCCTGGAAGGCCGGCAAGCCCGTGCGCCGGCTCGCCTGAGGCACCGCGCGGCGGCGGCTACTCCAGCTTGGCCTGGAGCGAGGCGCTCGCCGCGTAGTCCGGCGCGGAGGCCGCCAGCTTCGTCCACAGGGCCTTGGCGCCCTTGGTGTCGCCCTTGGCCTTGAGCGTCTCGCCGAGCTTGTCCACCGCCGCGGGATCCGAGCTCACCGCCACACCCCACACCCGGTCCGCGGTGGGCTTGCCCAGGCCCACGAGCGTCCACGCCAGGCCCGCCTTCACCCGCCCATCCGGACGCAGCGGCATCACCTGGCGGTACGCCGTGAGCGCCTCGTCGTAGCGCCCCTTGGAGAGCAGCTCCTCGCCCTGCGCCACCGTCTGGTCGAGCTGGGCCTCGAGCTCCGGCGTGTGCTCGACGTTGTTCATCGCCTCCATGGTCTCCTGGGAGATCATGGGCGCCGAGGCCCCGCCGCCCTGCATGGGGCCCGCCGCCATGGGCCGTCCACCCGCGTTGGGCGCCGGCGCCTGGGCCATGGGGGCACCGCCCCGCGACAAATCGAGCTTCGTGGCGCGGATGCGCCGATCCTCGTCGCGCGTGGCCTGCCACTTCTTCATGCCGCCGGCCTTCTCCGCCTCGTCCGTCATGCGCGACAGCTTGCGCGCCAGCGACACCCGGGGAGAGCTGGGGTGCGCCGCGATGAAGGCCTCGAAGCCCTCGTGCGCGCTGCGCAGCGCCTTCACGTCCTCGCCCCGCGTCTCGTAGAGCACCGCCGAGCGCCCGAAGAGCGCGTCGGCGAACGACGGCGCCACCTCCAGCACGCGCTCGTACACCTTGAGCGCGCCCGGGGCGTCATTCGTCAGGAAGAGCGCGTTGGCGCGCATCGACTCCACGTCCAACGACAGCTCGAGCGCCGCGCGCGCACAGGCCACCGCGCCCGCCGTGTCGCCCTTCTTCGCGCGCTCGGCCGCCACCTTCCCCCGCTCCTCCATCGCCATCTGCTCCGTGAAGCCGCAGCGGGCCTCCTCCGCGCTCGGCACCGCGCCCGCGCCCAGCTTCTTGCGCTGCGCGAGGAACAGCTCGCGTGTGGGCTTCGCCTTGTCCTCGGCCTGCTGGAGGTAGGGGATGGCTTCCTCGAAGCGGCCGCTCGTGTAGTAGAGCTTGCCGAGCGACGAGGCGATCTCGAAGGTCTTCTCCCGCTCGCGCAGGCCCTGCATCCCCTCCAGTTGATTGAGGAGCTCGTCCGCGCTGGGCGCCATGCGGCCCGTCATCGCGGGGTGGCCCTGCGGCAGCGCGGAGGGATCCACGGGGGCCGGGCTGCCCACGCCGACGGCGGGGGGATGGCCCGGGGGCAGACCCGTGGCGGGCGAGGAAGCAGCCGAGGGCTCGGCGGTCGCGCCGAGGGTCGGGTGACCGGCGGGCAGGGAGGGAGGCTCAGCGGCGAGCAGCGCCGCGGTGGCGGTCAGGGCCAGCGAGAGGGTCATGACTCGGTCAGGGGGTAGGAGGGTTCAGGCCACTGGGTGGACTCGCACCGCTGCACGTCCTGGGGCGAGAGCTGCGCGAGCAACTGCGCCACGGTCAGGCACAACACCGGGTGCTCCACATCGGGTGCCAGCTCGGCCAGGGGCTCCAGCGCGAAGCGGCGTTTGTGCAGCTCCAGGTGGGGCACCTGGAGGGTGGGGTCGGCCACGATCTCACCCTCCCACAGGAGGATGTCGAGGTCGATGGGACGCGGACCCCAGCGCGCCCCTCCGGGCTCGCGGCCCAGGTCCTTCTCGATCTGCTTCAGGATGCACAGCAGGCGCTGGGGGGACAGCGCGCACTCCAGCTCCACCACGGCGTTGAGGTAGCGCGGCTGGGGAGGCCCCACCGGAGCGCTCTCGAAGAGCGAGGAGCAGCGCAGCACCATCACCGCGTCGATGCGCGAGAGCGCCTCGAGGGCGGAGACGAGCTGGACTTCCCGGTCTCCCTCATTGGAGCCCAATCCGACGTAGACGGTGGAGTTCAAGGCTCCATCTCAACAGGAAGAGCCCGCGTCCGGATTCCCGCGAACCTCATGGGGCCCTCGGGAAGCCGAGCACGTCGGCCATGTCGTACAACCCCGGCGTCCGGCCCGTCACCCAGCGCGCGGCGCGCAGGGCCCCGAGACCGAACTGATCCCGGCTGGTCGCCCGGTGGGTCAGCTCGATGCGCTCGCCCTCGCCGTAGAAGAACACGGTGTGCTCGCCCACCACATCCCCGCCACGCAGCGTCTGGACGCCGATCTCCTTCTTCGGCCGCGCGCCGATCTGACCATGGCGGGCGAAGGTCAGGTCCTCCTGGCCGCGCCCCAGCGCCGAGGCGAGCACCTCGGCCAGCTTCAGCGCCGTGCCCGAGGGAGCGTCCTTCTTCATGCGGTGGTGGGCCTCCAGCACCTCCACGTCGTAGCCGTCGCCCAGGACGCGGGCGAGCTCGGCGGCCATGCGGATGACCACGTTCACCCCCACCGAGGTGTTGGGGGCGAGCACCACGGGGATGGAGGCCGCGCTCCGGGCCACCTCCGCGCGGGCCTCGGGGCTGAAGCCCGTGGAGCCGATGACCAGGGCCACGCCGCGCTCGGCGCACTGGCGCGCATGCACCACGCTGGCCTCCGCGCTGGTGAAGTCGATGACCACCTGGGCCCGAGCCGCGTCGAGCACCCGGCCCAGGTCATCTCCCGAGGGGACGCCGAGCGCCGCCAGTTGCCCGGCCTGACCCCGGGCGGTGGCGCCGGCCAGCTCCAGGTCCGGCGCCTCGCGCACGAGGCGGCTCAGGGTGGCGCCCATGCGCCCGGTGGCGCCCGTGAGGACGGTGCGAATCATGGGAGGCGTCTCCTAGCCCTGGACGAGGCCCAGCTTGCGCAGCTCGGCCTCCATCTTCCGGGCGTTGGGCTCGGTCATGGGAACCAGCGGCAGGCGGACCTCGGGACCGAACAGCCCCAGGACGTGCAGCGCCCACTTCACGGGGATGGGGCTGGACTCGACGAAGAGCAGCCGGTGCAGCTCGTTCATCCGCACCTGGAGCGCCCGCGCCTGCTCGAACCGCCCGGCGCGCGCGGCCTCCACCAGATCCGCCATCATCCGGGGCGCCACGTTCGAGGACACGGAGATGACGCCCTTGCCGCCGCACGCGATGAAGGGCAGCACGGTGAAGTCGTCTCCGGACAGCAGCGTCAGCCGATCACCGCACTTCTCCACCAGGTCCACCGCGCGGGGCATGCTGCCCGTGGCCTCCTTGATGGCCACCACCTCGGGCACGTCGCACAGCCGCAGCACCGTCTCCGGCAACAGGTCCACGCCGGTGCGGCCCGGCACGTTGTAGACGACGAGGGGAAAGCCCGGATGGGCGCGGGCCACGGCCTTGTAGTGCTCCACCAGGCCCGCCTGCGTGGGCTTGTTGTAGTAGGGCGTCACGAGCAGCGCGCCGTCCGCTCCCACGTCCCGCGCGAGCCGCACGCCCGCGATCGTCTCCGAGGTGCTGTTGGAGCCCGCGCCCGCCACCACGGGCGCCCGGCCGGCCGCCTCGTCCACCGCCACGCGGATGGCGAGCTGACGCTCCTCGGCGGACATCGTCACCGCCTCGCCCGTCGTCCCCATGGGGATGAGCCCACGGGTGCCCCCCGCGAGCTGCTGGCGGATGAGTGCCCGGTAGGCTCCCTCGTCGAACGCTCCCTGCCGGAACGGCGTGGCGAGCGCGGTCATCGAGCCTTCGAAAGTCTTCATACAGCGGCTTATACGGTCAGGGGCTCTCGCCGCGCCAGAGGTCCTCGACGCGCTCGCGCTCGCGCACCACCCGCCATGCACTCCCGTCAACCATCACCTCGGCCGGGCGGGGTCGTGAGTTGTAGGTGGAAGCCATGCTCATGCCGTAGGCCCCGGCGCTCATGAAGGCGTACAGCTCGCCCTGCTGGGGCAGCACCAGCGGTCGCTGCCGGGCCAGCACGTCGGTGGACTCGCACACCGGCCCCACCACGTCCACGTCCACGGCCTTGCCCCGCCGCTGCACCAGGGGCTGGAGGCCATGGTGGGCGTCATAGAGCGCGGGCCGCATCAGATCGTTCATCCCCGCGTCCACCACCACGAACTGCCGCGCGGGCGTCTTCTTGCGGAAGAGCACGCGGGTGAGCAGCACGCCGGCATTACCCACCACCGAACGGCCGGGCTCGAAGACGAGCGTGGCGCCCGTGGACCCCACCGCCGCGAGGATGGTGCGCGCGTACTCGGCGGTCGAGGGCGGCTTCTCCTCGGTGTAGGTGATGCCCAGGCCGCCGCCCACGTCCAGGTAGCGCAGCCCATGCCCTTGCGCCTTGAGCTCCTGGTAGAGCCCGCCCACCTTGGTGAGCGCCGCCTTGAAGGGCGCGGTCAGGGTGATCTGCGAGCCGATGTGGCAGTCCAGACCCACCGCCTCCAGGCCCTTCATCTTCCGGGCACGGGCGTAGAGCCCCACCGCCTCCTCGAAGGGGACGCCAAACTTGGACGTCTTCAGGCCGGTGGCGATGTAGCGGTGGGTGCGCGCGTCCACGTTGGGGTTGACGCGGATGGCGAAGGGGGCGCGCCTGCCCTGGGCCCGGCCCACCGCATCGAGCAGCTCCAGCTCCTCGGGGCTCTCCACGTTGAAGAAGAGGATGCCGGCGGCGAGCGCCGCGGCCATCTCCTCGGCCGTCTTGCCCACACCGGCGAACACCGTCTTGCCCGGCTCGCCCCTGGCCGCCTTCACCCGGGCCAGCTCTCCACCCGAGACGATGTCGAAGCCACTGCCCTCCTCCGCCAAGAGGCGCAGCACCGCCAGCGTGGAGTTGGCCTTCACCGAGTAGCACACCAGGTGCGGGTGCTCGCCGAAGGACTCCGTCACGGCCCGGAAGTGCGAGCGCAGCGCGGCGGAGGAATAGACGTAGGTGGGAGTCCCCACCGCCTCGGCGATGGCGGGCAGGGGGACGTACTCGGCGTGCAGGACGCGCTTGCGGTAGGTGAAGGCGGTCACGGGGTTCCAGCGTCCTCGGGAGGGGGGGCCGAGGGGGCGAAGGGACCGCGCCCCGCCTCGGCCGGAGCCTGCGTCTCGGTGGTGGGCGGAGCGGACGGCGGCAGGGGGGGCCGGGCCGGCCCCTTGATGCCGCAACCCGCGAGCCCCCACAGCCCCGCGAGCACCCCACCACCGAGCACCACGACGAGCACGCGCGAGCGTTGCATGGAAGCGCCTTCCTAGAACCGGATGCCGATGGTGCCGCGCACGGCGTGGGCCGTCTTCAGCTCGGTGATCTGCAGGCCCGTGCCCGTGTTGTAGTCCTGCAGGCCGCTGAGCGGGAAGAGCACGGACCAGTCCACGCGGGCGATGAAGCCATCCTCCGTCTCGTACTTCGCGCCCAGGTTCGTCTCCAGACCCAGGGGCCGGTCCGTGAAGGACGGCGTGGACTGGGGGTAGATGGCCTGCGAGTAGATGGCGCTGCCGAAGACGTCGAAGCCCTGGGTGAGCGTGTAGCGCAGGGTGGGCTTGGCGTAGAAGGCATCCGTCACGGTGCCGATGAGCTCGCGGAAGAGGATGTTGTCCACGCGGTAGGCGCGGTTGAAGCGGAAGTTGCGCAGGTAGCTGTCGGCGCAGTCGGTGCCGCCGCAGCGGAACTGCGGACCATCCGCGTCACCCGGCTGGGTGAAGCCGCCCGGACCCGAGCCCCGCCGCCCCGGGTACGCCCCGAAGCCCGGCGCCCGATCTCCCGACGCGAAGCCCAGCTCGAGCTGGATGTTGAGCTTGCCGTTGAGCAGCCGGTACTCGCCCACCGCCGCGCCACCGAACTCCGCCACGGTGAGCGACTGGCTCTGGTTGGGATCCTCGACGCCGGGAGCCGAGGGCGTGTTCTGCCGGCTGCCGATGGTGCCCAGGTAGGCGGCCACCTCGAACTCCACGCGGAAGTTCTTCTCCTCGTAGCGCAGCCACACGTCCGGAATGACGAGCGAGGCGTTGCGCGGCACGTAGGTGCTGTTGCCCACCGAGCCGTCCGGGTTGAGCACCGCGCCCGAGCCGTTGAGCCCCTCGGACGAGGACTGCTGGCTGCGGTAGCTCACGTGGAGGCCGTAGTTGAGCACACCCTGGTTGTTGTCCAGCTTGGCCTTCACCTGCTGCGGCGTGTCGCGCCGGGCCACCGCCAGCACGAAGCTGTGCACGTCGTCCGTCTTGGACACGTCCACCGGCTCGCTGTCCGGCCCGTTCGGATAGGCGTAGCGGCCCTCGTTGTTGAACTCGAACATGGGCGTCACGTAGAAGCCCTCGAGGGGCTCGGTGACAAACATGACCCGGTCCACCTGGTCGCCGAAGTCGCACTCCAGGCAGTTGCCGTCGTTGCGCAGCAGGCCCAGACCCCAGTGCGCGTTCATCCGGCCGAAGCGGAGCAGACCCACCGGCGTGGACACCTCGCCGTAGACCTCGCGCACGGAGAACGCGTCGCGCAGGGCGTTGAGGCCCGCCCGGGGCGACGTCTGCCGGTCATTGAAGAGATCGAACAGGTAGTAGCCGTCGCTCGGGAAGCTCGTGGACGGCGTGGAGCCGAGCAGCAGGTTGTCCAGCACGTCGAACTGGGCCTTCACCCGCACCTCTTCCGAGATGTTGAAGGTGGGCTCCAGGCGCAGGCGCATGTCGGCGCCCGACTGGGTGCGCTCGTTGGTGCGCGGCGAGGGGAAGAGCCGACGCTCCTGCTGCTTGCCCAGATCGAACTGGTAGTAGAGGTTGGGACGCAGGCGGAAGTAGCCATCCAGCGTGAAGAGCTCCAGCTTGCGCTTCTCCTCCATCCACTCCTCCTGCCAGTCCGAGGCGAGGGATTGGGTGGCGAGCTGGGCGCGGATCTCCTCGCGCATCTCCTGCTTGGCGGCTTCCACGCGCCGCTCCACCTCCTGGCGGATGCGCTCCTCGGTGGAGTCGGTGGGCTCCAGGGAAGAGGGCGGCGTGGCGGGCTGGGCGCTCTCGGGCGCGGGGGCCGGCGAGCCCGTGGGGGGCGTCTCCGGCGTCTGCGCGGCGGCCGTGGCGGAGGCGACGAGGAGCGCCGCCAGCAGGGCGTTGGACGACATAGGGGATTCTTCTCCGAGGCCGCGCGATTGCGGCGGGTGCAAAGGGCGGGCGAGTCAAGCGGAGTGCGTGGGGGGTGTCAACGACGGCGAGCGGTCCGCGCGCCGCGTTCCGCCCGGGATTCCGGGGCTGGGCCCGAGGGCTGGCACGAGGGACAGAAATGGGTGGTGCGCCCCCCCTGGGTCACCGACTCCACGGTCGTTCCACACCGGACACACGCCGTCCCGGCGCGGCCATAGACGAGGAAGCCGTTGCGGCCCCCCTCCTTGAGGTAGCGCACCTCCTCCTCCGCCTGCTGCTCCTGGAGGCCGAAGTCGAGCGCGGCGCGAACCCCCCGGGCCAGACGCTTCCACTCGGCGTCGGTGAGCGAGGCGGGCGGGCGCGAGGGGTGCAGGCCCGAGCGGAAGAGCGCCTCGGCGGCGTGGATGTTGCCCAGCCCCGCCACCCTGCCCTGGTCCATCAGGGCCACCTTGAGCTCCTGCTTCGAGTTGCCCACCGCGTCCCGGAGCCGCGCGACGTCGAGGCCATCGGCGAGCGGATCGAACCCCAGGGCCTGGATGGGCGCGAGCGCGTGCAGGTGCGAGGCGGGACACGTCTCCATGCGTCCGAGCATGCGCGCGTCGGCGAAGTGGACGACGTCCTTGGAGTCCAGGTGGAAGCGGGCCCGGCTGTAGGGCACGGGGGCGTCCGGGGGGCGGCGCACGAAGCGGCCCGACATGCCCAGGTGCGCGAGCAGTCCCCGATCTTCCTCGAAGGAGAAGAGGAGGTACTTGCCGCGCCGCTCGAGCGAGAGCAGCCGGCCCCAGAGGGAGGCGAAGTCCTTCCAGCGCGCGCCCCGGAAGATCCGGGTGTCGTCCGCTTCGGCCTTCACCACACGGCGACCGTCCAGCCAGTGGACGAGGTGGCGCCGGGCGATCTCGACTTCGGGAAGCTCGGGCATGGCGTGCGCGCAATACCACCTCGGGGGGAGCGACCTCACGTCTTCCGTCGTCTGCTACCGTTCATGCCTCGCGAAGCGAGAGGACTCGATGAGCTATCCGAGGGAACTGGTCGAGGCGATCCGCAGACACCAGGTCGTCCCCTTCGTGGGGGCAGGCATCAGCATGGGCATCAAGCCGGGGCTGTTCCCCTCCTGGCCCAGGCTCCTGGAGGGTCTGGTCGAGCGGATGCGCGAGGAAGCCAGTCCGGAGGACACCATCGCGGAGGTGCGCCAGCGCATCGACCAGGGGGACTACCTCACCGCGGCCGAGCGGGCCTTCCAGGAGCTGGGGGCCTACCGCTTCAACCGGTTCCTGCGCGAGCGCCTCCGCCACAAGCGGCCGGACGACGTGGATCTGTCCGTGGTCCAGGCCCTCTGGGAACTCCAGCCCCCGGTGGTGGTCACCACCAACTACGACGACGTCCTGCTGTGGGGCCGCGGGGACGCCGAGCCCGTCTCCAATGACCAGGACGACGAGCTGAACCTGTTGGACATCCAGGCCTCCCCCACGGACCCTCGCGTCTGGCACCTGCATGGCACCATCCACCGGCTCGCCACGCTGGTGCTCGCGGGCGCCGACTACAAGCGCCTCTATGGGGACTCGGCTCAGCCCGCCAGCTACTCCCACTACACGAGCGCGCTGGTCCGCCTGCGCGAGTGGATCCGCTCCAGGCCCTTTCTCTACATGGGCTTCAGCTTCAGCGACCCCTACGTGCTCAAGCAGCTCGAGCATGTCATTGGCATCACCCGGGGGCGGCAGGTCCCCAGCTTCGCGCTGATGAAGAAGGGACAGATCGATCGGGGGGCGCTCTGGCCGAAGTACAACATCCAGATCGTCGAGTACGAGGACCACGGAGCACCGCTGGCGGAGACCCTGCTCGGACTCGCGCGGGCGGCCTTCGGCGCCAGCCCCGCCCCCGCCCCCGTGCCGCAATGGCCGCCCGTGATGCCCGCCGCCGCGCCCGGAGCCTTCACGTCCAGCCACATCCCCGCCTCCGCGCCGCAAGCGCCGCCCGTGATGCGCGGCTCGAGCCCCGCGGCGTTCTCGTCCGGCCCGCCTCCCGCACCGGTGCCGTCCCAGCCCTCCGTGGCCCGGCCCGCGCTGGAGGAGGAGTACACGCGCATCCTCCGAAGCCAGCACCGGCTGGTGCTGCTCGCACCCGAGGATGGCGGGGCCCGCTCACTCGCCCGGGGCGTGGCGGCACGGTATGGGGAGCACGTCACCTGGCTGGCGCCCCCCAACGTCCCCGACTGCACCGAGGCCGAGTACTGCCGGGCGCTCCTGGGAGAAGCCTACGTCAAGGGCTTCGACGCGCTGGTGGAGCACCTGCGCGAGAAGGCCGAGCGGCTCGGGCGCGAGCACCTGATCGTCCTGCGCAACGAGTGGGGTCCGTTCGAGCACCTCAAGCGGCTCGGCAACACGCTGCGCCGGATGATGGACGAGCCCTCGCCGGTGGACTTCCACTTCCTCATCGCGGGAGGCGAGCGCTCGGCGTGGATCCTCCACAACGTGAAGAGTTTCTCCGTGTTCACGGGAGCCCCCCGGCGCGAGGTGCCGGACCTCACGGTGGAGGAAGTGGGGCGCTATCTGGCCGCCCTGGGTGAGGACGCGGCACGCCACGCGGCGGGCGTTCACGAGGCCACGGGAGGTCATCTGGGGCTGCTCCGGGAAGCCTTGAGCAGCGAAGGGTCGCGCGACGCGGATGCGATCACGGCGCGGCTGGCTCGCAGCCCCTCGCTGCGAAGCACGGTGCAGGAGCGCCTGCTTCAGGACGAGCGCAATGGCTACCGGGGGGAGCGCAGTTGCCACGCCGTGCTCGGGAAGCTACTCGCCGGACAAACCGTGGAGGCGCTGGAGCCGCTCGACCACCGGGTGGAGTACCCCGAGGTTCGATTGTACTTCGCGGGACTGGTGCGTGCGGACGCACAGGGGAGGACCGTGCCGCGGTGCAAGGCCGTGGAGCACGTGGCTCGCGAGGCGCTGGCGCGGCAGGACGTGCGCCCGTGAGCCCGTGGGTGCTCGGTGCGGCCCTCGCGCTCGTGGTCTCGGTGACGCAGGGAAAGACGCGCGAAGAAGTGCTCGTCCCGGAAGGAGAGCCCGCGAGCATCCTGGAGGGGGCAAACTGGTTGCCCATGGGAGATGTCTCCTCTGTCTCGTTCAGCCCGGATGGGTATTCCCTGGCTTCGGGGTTAGGCGACACAACGGTGCGGCTGTGGGACGTGACCACTGGGCGCGAACTGCGTCGCTTCACGGGACATACAGGAGCGGTGATATCCGTGGCACTCAGCCCCGATGGTCGCACCCTGGCCTCGGGCTCCTCCGACAAAACGGTGCGACTGTGGGACGTGGCCACTGGGCGTGAACTGCGTCGCATCGAGGGACATGCAGAAATAGCAACGGTGATGTCCGTGGCATTCAGTCCCGATGGCCGAACCCTGGCCTCGGGAGGCTTCGATAAGACGGTGCGACTGTGGGACGTAGCCACTGGGCACGAGTTGCGGCGATTTGAGGGGCACCCCACCATGGTGGTGTCCTTGGCCTTCAGTCCAGACGGCCGCACCCTGGCTTCGGGAGGTGGGTACGACAATACGGTACTGATATGGGAGGTGGCCACCGGCCGCGAGTTGCGCCGTTTCGAGGGACATCACAGCTTTGCGGTGTTCGTAGCATTCAGCCCGGATGGGCGCACCCTGGCCTCGGGGGCAGATGATGTGCGGCTATGGGATGTAGCCACTGGACGCGAGTTGCGTCTCCTAGAGGGACACACCTCTAGTGTCAGGTCCGTAACCTTCAGCCCGGATGGGCGAACCCTGGCTTCGGGGGCAGATGATGTGCGGATATGGGATGTGGCTACTGGACGCGAGTTGCGCCGCTTGGCGGGGAACATCGCCACATTCAGCCCGGATGGGCGCATCCTGGCTTCAGGGGCATATAACAGCACAACGCATAACAGCACAACGCAACTATGGGACGTAGCTACCGGGCACGAACTGCGTCGCCTGCAAGGACACACCTCTGGTGTGCAGTCCGTGGCTTTCAGCCCGGATGGGCAAACCCTGACTTCGGGGACCACCGACAGAATGGTGCGACTGTGGGAGCTGACCACCGGGCACGAACTCCGCCGATTGGAGGGGCACACCAAAGCCGTGCTGTCTGTAGCCCTCAGTCCAGATGGGCGCACCCTGGCTTCAGGGTCGGACGACAATACGGTACAACTGTGGGATGTGGCCACCGGTCGCGAACTGCGCCGCTTGGCGGGGCATACCAATCATGTGCTGTCCGTGGCATTCAGTCCAGATGGGCGCACCCTGGCTTCAGGGTCTCATGATTATACAGTACGACTGTGGGATGTGGCCACCGGTCGCGAACTGCGCCGTTTGGCTGGGCATACCTTTTGGGTGCAATCCGTAGCATTCAGTCCAGATGGGCGCACATTGGCGTCGGGGGCAGGAGACAAGACGGTGCGTCTATGGGATGTGGCTACCGGGCGCGAACTGCGCCGCCTGCAAGGACATACCGGCATGGTGGTATCCGTGGCATTCAGCCCAAATGGCCGCATTTTGGCCTCGGGGGGCAGCACCTTGGCCTTGACGCCAGAAGACAAAACGGTGCGTCTATGGGACGTGGCTACCGGGCGCGAACTGCGTCGCCTGCAAGGACATACCGGCGTGGTGGCATCCGTGGCATTCAGCCCGAATGGCCGCATCTTGGCCTCGGGGGCGGAAGACAAGACGGTACGCCTATGGGACGTGGCCACCGGGCGCGAGTTGCATCGCATAGAAGAACATACAGCCAGTGTGCTAGCAGTGACCTTCAGCCCAGACGGGCGCACCCTTGCGTCTAGTGATGAAGCAGGAATCATCCGGCTGTGGTCGCACGTCGATGGGCAGCCCACAGGAGTCCTGATCGGGGGACAAAACGGATGGCTGAGCCAGATTGGTAATCAACCCGTCTTTCGTCACGACGATGGCCATTTCTTATACCGAAAGCTTGAGGATGGAAGGCTTGAGCCCGTTCTACCCCCTAGGAGGGAACTTGAGCCACGGCTCTCCAGCCAAACCACGCTACAGACCGTTCCGGGAGATTTCGGAGACCTGGGTGAACTCGCACTGACTGTCGCCAACGAAAAGGGCGCGGGACGTGCGTACTGGATCCGGATCGAGCCCGTCGAGATTCCCCCCGGACTGGTCCTGCTCCCGCCCGCGCCCCTCATGCGCCTGGAGGCAGGCGACTCCGTGCCACTTCGAGTAGGGCTCTCATACCTGAGGCCCGAGGGCGCGCCCTTCCCGGATTCCTCCAAGACCCGCCTCAGACTCGTCATCAAGCTCGTCCATGCCTTTGGCGAGGGACCCACGGTCGCGATCCCCCTTCAGCTGAAGACGCCCGAGCTGAAGCTGGAGCAGGAGCCCCGCATCGAGGACAAGGTCCTGACCGTCATCCTCAAGAACACAGGGACGCAGTCCACCGGGCAGCTGGTCATCCGCGGTGCATTCGGCCCCCCGTCATCCACGCCCCGGACGGAACAGACCTCGAACGCTCAGGCACCCGTGCAGAGGGAACAGACGCTCGTACTGGGACCCGGCCAACAGGAGCGAGTCCCATTCGCCATTCCGGAGGCCCTCCTCCCACTCGACAGCATCTCCTTCCAGCTCACGGCGAACTACGAGCGCTGGCCGCGGGAATGGAGCTTCTCGGCCCCAGAGGTGCGAGCCCCCGTCCCTTATGCCCTGTATGGCGCCCTGCTCCTGGGAGCCATGCTGCTCGTCTCGGGCGTGTACTACGCGCGCGTCTACCGGCATCCCGTGGTGGTGCAGGCTGCGGCCACCCCCGCCCTGCTCAGGACATACCCCCTCGGGGACACGGAGCGCGCGGACCTGGCCCTGCGGCGTGCACGGCGCCGTGACGCCACCCTCACCGCCGCGAGCATCCCCTTGCTTCGCTGGGAGCGCCTGCTCCGAGGCGCAAGGCATCCCTCGGAGGTGGCCGCCGCCTTCACCGAAGCGCTCGGCGCCCGGCTCGGCGCTCCCCTCGGTGAGCGAGCCTGGGCCCTGGAACTGCCCCCGCTGCGCTTGCGCTTCACGCGACAGACGGCCCTCCTCGTCCTCGATGGACCCCGAGTCGAGTCCGGTGAGGCCCAGCGGATGATGACGGACGTCTTCCAGGACGGACGAGGTCCCAGTCAGGTGCTCGTGCTCGACCGGACCCAGGCCCAGAACGCCTCCCAGGTGTTCAAAGAACTGCCCCAGGTGCGCGCCGTCGCCCTCTCCGCCGATCGGCTCCGGGATCTGCTGCTCGCCGAGAATCCCTCCCGACTGCTGGAGTCCAGCATCGCCGAGCAGGTCGCCGTCTCGGAGCTGTCTCCCTATCAGGTGTCCGGTGGCGTGAAGGACGACCACCTGTTCTTCGGCCGCGAGCGCGAGGTGCGTGTCATCGCGGATCGGACCTTGCGCAACTTCTTCGTGGTGGGCCAGCGACAGATGGGCAAGAGCAGTCTCCTGCTTGCCGTCCAACGTCGGCTCCAGGCCCGCCCGAACGTGGACGTGCGCTACACCGTGCTCGACGGCGCGGACCTGCACGACCGACTCGCCCGTGAGCAGAAGGATTTCGCGGCGGGGAACTCGCTCCCCGCCTTCATGGATCTCGCCGCAGGAACGACATCCCGGCCCCGGCTGTGGCTCATCGACGAAGCGGACGAGTTCATCAAGGCGGATGCCCGGGCAGGATACCCGGTGGTGCAGGCCATGCGCGCTCTGTCCGAGGAAGGCCGGGCCTACTTCGTCCTCGCGGGCTTCTGGGACTTGTACCGGGCCGTGGTGCTGAACGAGCGGCAACCGCTGCGCAACTTCGGCGAGCATCTCCGGCTAGAGCCACTGGACGCGCGCTCCGCGCTGGCGCTGGTCACCGAACCGCTCGCCGCCCTGGGACTGCCGTGGGATGCACCCACCACGCCCGAGCACCTGCTTCAGCAGGCCGGGTGCCGGGCGAACCTGCTCGTGCTCGCCTGCAAGGCGCTGGTGGAGACCCTGCCCCCCGAGGCGCACGTGCTCACCCGCGCGCATCTGGAGCGTGTGCTGCACGAGGACAAGGATCTGCGCGATCAATGCCGCCGCTGGCGTGGAGACCACCCACTCCATCGGGCCGTGGTCCGCCAGGCACTCCTGCTCGAGCGCCCCACCCGGGAGGAAGTCCGGCAAGCCCTCAAGGCGCGGGGAGCCAATATCTCCTCCGTCGACTTCGACGAGGCCATGGACCACCGGGAGCTGAGCTACGTGCTGGTGCCAGATGGAGAGGGCCGTCTGTATTGTCCCGTGCCACTCATGCGGCGCTACATCGAATCCGAGCGCGGACTGGAGACAGGACTCGCCGAGGATCTCGATGACCTCCGCCGGGGCTTCTCCGAGGTGCCTCCGCCGGCCTGAGGTGCCCAAGGGGGAGTGACGTCCCCTCGGGGAGCGAGGAAGCCCCGCTCGTCACAACGCGCCCGCGCCACCTCTGCCCAGAGGGCACCTGTCCCGGGAGATACGGAATGCGGCGTTGGGCGCGAATGATGGCCATGAGTTGGGGACTGGTCTGCCTGGGGAGCATGGGGGCCGCGCCGCCCGCCCGGGGAGCGGACGGCCCAGCCGCTTCCCTCCCGGACTCCGAGGAGCCCTTTCTGGGCGTCGTCATTCCCAATGACTCCGTGGACGTGAGTGCCCGCTTCGACTCGCGGCTGGAGCGGGTGGACGTCGAGGTCGGCCAGTCTGTCCGCCAGGGGCAGGTGCTCGCACGGCTCGACACGCGCGCACTCCAGCAGGAGTTGGCCGCGGCCGAGGCCGCTCTCCTGGGTTCTCGTGCCGAGGAGCGCGCCGCCTCGCTCGCCCTCTCCGAGGCCCGTGCCAGGAAGCGCCGCTACTTCACCCCGAGCTCGCTGAAGCTGGGCGTCTACTCGAGGGAGGAGCTGGACAAGGTGAGCTACGAGGAGAGCGCCGCCGCCGCCCGCTCTCAGGCGGCCCGGGCCCAGACGCTCCAGCGCCAGGCCCAGGTGCTGGGGCTGAAACAGAACCTCGACGACGCCACGCTCGTGGCGCCCTTCGATGGCGTGGTGGCCTCCCGGCTCGTCGGCCCCGGCACCCGCCTCGCCGCGGGGCAGCCCATGCTCCGGCTGCTCGGCAGTGGCGAATGGAGGGTGCGCTTCGCCGTGACCGAGGCAGCGGCAGGCGGGTTCCAGCCGGGCATGCCCGTGGAGCTGAAGGTGATCCAACGAGACCTCTCCCTCGAGGGGACCGTGGAGAACATCGCGCCCGAGGTGGACGCCGCGGCCCGACTGGTCTTCGCCACCGCCACGTTCAGCCAACCCCCGCCCCGCGAGGTCTCCACGGGCCTGCTCGTCCACGTCCGCTCGAGAGCCCAGCCACGGGCCGGAGGCAAGAGCACGGACGGCTCCGCGCCGACGGGGGCAACACCCTGACCATGGAAGCCACCCAGCGAACGCGCATCTTCCGTGAAGAAGCCCTGCGCCATCACGAAGGCACACAGGAGGAGGGAGACCTCCTGCGCATCTCCCCGAAATGGACGCGGTGGACGTACTGGGTGCTCCTCGCCCTGGTCCTCGCCGCGGCCCTCTACTCACTGCTCGGCACCCTCCCCGAGTACGCCTCCGGCCCCGCCATGGTGAAGGTCGAGGGCCGCGGAGAGCTCACCGTCGAGTCTCCGGGCATCGTCGCCTCGGTGGAGGTGCGGCCCGGACAACGGGTGGAGGCGGGCCAGCCCCTGGTGAGATTCCTCTCGCGGGAGGAGACAGCCACCCTGGAGCGCATCCAGCGCGAGTTCGAATTGCAGCTCGTCCGGGTGCTGCAGAACCCCGCGGATGAGGCCGCGCGCCAGGCGCTCACCTCGCTGCGCGCCGAGCGCGAGCTGGCACAAGCCCGTCAGCGGGCCCGCACGCTGCGAGCACCGCGCGCCGGAGTGGTGAGCGCCCTGAAGGTGCGCGAGGGTCAGTATGTCAACCCGGGAGAGAGCGTCGCCTCCATCACGGGGGACGAGGTCCGCGTGACGCTGGTGGCGCTGCTGCCCGGCGGCTACCGGCCGAGGCTCGAACCGGGCAAGCCGCTGCGCGTGGAGCTCAACGGCTTCAGCCACGAATACCAGACGTTCACCATCCAGTCGGTGGGAGATCAGATCCTCGGCCCCAACGAGGTGCGCCGCTACCTGGGCGCGGACCACGGGGATGCCGTGACCCTGGAGGGGCCCCTGGTGGTGGTGAGGGCGAGCATTCCGGCGACCACGTTCAGCATCAAGGGAAAGACCTTCAACTACTTCGACGGGATGCTGGCCCAGGCCGACGTCCGGGTGCGCACGGAGCGCATCCTCGTCACGCTGATTCCAGGTCTGAAGGGAGCACTGGGACATGAAGACTGAAGCTGCCCGGTCTCCGGGTCTCACCGAGCGGTTCCCCGCGCTGCGCAACCTCCACGCGCGGGGCCGCGAGCGCCGCATCCCGCTCGTGCGCCAGCTCTCGGAGCTCGAGTGTGGGGCCGCCTCCCTCGCCATGGTGCTCGGCTACCACGGCAAGCCGGTGCGCCTGGAGGAGGTGCGTCAGGCGATGGGCGCGGCGCGCGACGGAGTGTCCGCGCTGGACATCCTGCGCACGGCCCGCGCCTTCGGGCTGCGAGGGCGCGGCGTCTCCGTGGACGAGGAGGCGCTGACGTACCTGCCCGCCGGCACCATCCTCCACTGGCGGTTCTCGCACTTCGTCGTCTTCGAGAAGCTGGGACGGGAGGGCGTCCACCTGCTCGACCCCGGCCTCGGTCGGCGCAAGGTCTCCCTCGAGAACTTCCGCCAATCCTTCACGGGCGTGGCGCTGCTGCTCGAGCCGAGCGAGCACTTCGAGACGGGCAAGAAGCCACGTCCCCGCTCCGCCGCGAGGTACGCGCTCGAGGTGCTCCAGCACTCGCACGTCCTCCAGCGCATCATCGTCGTCTCGCTCGTCCTGCAACTCTTCGCGCTGGCGGTGCCGGCGCTGACAGGGCTGATCATCGACCGCGTGGTGCCCAGGGGGGACGAACACCTGTTGCTGGTGGTGGGCCTGGGTTTCATCTCCCTCGCGGGTTTCCAATTGCTCACCACCCTCATCCGCGGCCACCTGCTGCTCGAGCTGCGCACGCGCATGGACTCGAGCATGACGCTGGGCTTCCTGGAGCACCTGGTGGGCCTGCCCTACTCCTTCTTCCAGGTGCGCGCGGCGGGCGATCTGATGCAGCGGCTCAACAGCAACGCCACGGTGCGGGAAATCCTCTCCTCCAGCACGCTCTCCTCGCTCCTGGATGGCGCCCTGGTGGTCCTCTACCTCGTGGTGCTGTTCGTGGTGAGCCCACTCATGGCGCTCATCGTGCTGGGGCTGGGTGCCCTGCAGATCCTCGTCCTCGTGCTGTCCACGCGGCGCCAGCACGCGTTGATGTCGGAAGGCCTGGAGGTGGAGGCGAAGAACCAGAACCAGCAGATCGAGATGCTCACCGGCATCCAGACGCTGAAGGCGTTCGGCGTGGAGCACCAGGCGGTGCAGCGCTTCTCGGAGAACTTCGTCAACGTGCTCAACGTGTCGCTGAGCCGGGGCCGGCTGACGGCCTGGGTGGACGCGCTCACGGGAACGCTGAGGCTGATAGCGCCGCTGGTGCTGCTCACCGCCGGAGCCCTCCTGGTGCTCGATGGAAAGATGACGCTGGGCGCCATGATGGGGATCAACGCGCTCGCCGGGGCGCTGTTGGTGCCCCTGGCCAACCTGGTCACCACGGGCTCCCAACTGCAATTACTGCACAGCTACATCGAGCGCATCGACGATGTCTGGGAGACGGCGCCCGAGCGGGACGCGTCCAGGCCCGGCCGAGCGGTGGGACTGAAGGGAGGCATCGAGCTGGACCGGGTGTCCTTCCGCTACGCGGCCATGTCGCCGCTGGTGGTGCAGGACGTGTCGGTGCGCATCGAGCCCGGCCAATCCGTGGCGATCGTCGGTCGCTCGGGCGCCGGGAAGACGACGCTGGCCAACCTGCTGCTCGGCCTGTATCTGCCCACCTCGGGGCGCGTCCTCTTCGATGGGGAGGATCTGACGGAGTTGGAGCTGCACTCGGTGCGCGGCCAGGTGGGTGTGGTGCCCCAGGAACCGACCTTCTTCAGTTCCACGCTGCGCGCCAACATCGCCATCCGTGACATGGCCGCCCCGCTGGAGCCCATCATCGAGGCGGCCCGCCTGGCCCAGCTCCACGACGACATCATGGGCATGCCCATGGGTTATGACACGCCCCTGGTGGATCGCGGCGCCTCGCTCTCGGGTGGCCAGCGACAACGGCTGGCACTGGCCCGGGCGCTGATGCACAGGCCCGCGGTCCTGCTGCTGGATGAGGCCACCAGCTCTCTCGATGCCATCACCGAGAGCCGGGTGCAGCGCGCGCTCGCCTCGCTCCCGTGTACCCGCGTCATCATCGCCCACCGGCTGAGCACCGTGGTGGACGCGGATCTCATCCTGGTCATGGACGAGGGCCGCCTGGTGGAGGCGGGCAGGCACCAGGAGCTGCTCCTGCGAGGCGGCATCTACGCGGAGCTGGTGCGCGCCCAGATGCGTCACGGCGAACGGGTGGAGTGAGACGCCGCTCTTCCCGATCCTCGTCCTGGTCCTCGCCGCCCGGCGCCTCTTTCAGGAAGCCCCGCTCCGGCACGAGCAGTCCAGACAGCCGCTCGCGGCACACGCGCCACAGGTGTGCTGGAGCCGCGTCTTGAGCGCCTGACGGGCCCGGTGCAGGCGGACCATCGCGTTGTTGGGGGTGACACCCGCCTCGTGCGCCACCTCGGAGACGGAGTGCTCCTCCAGGTCCACCCGCCGCACCATGCGTGCGTACTCGGGCTTGAGCGTGGGCAGCACGCCATGCAGGCAGGCACACACCTTCGAGCCGGCCCCCGGCTCCGGCTGCACGGCGAGGGGCTCCCGGGCCTCGCGCTCGAGGGCCCGGGCTTCCGCGGACCGGTGCCGGTAGTGGTCGGTCAGGGCATTGCGCAGCAGGCGGTAGAACCAGGCCACCGCGCGCTCCTCGTCCCGCAGCGCCGCGCTCTTCTCGAGTGCCTTGACGTAGGCGGCCTGGAGCAGTTCCTCCACGACCGCCTGGCTGTCCACCCGGCTCGCCAGGAAGGAGGCGAAGCGTTCCCGGTTGTCGAGCAGGGTGCGCAGCACCGCCTCGCGCACCGGGTCGGTGTCGGACGCGGCGTTGGAGGCGGGAGGAGGGCTTCGCATGTCGACCGGGGGGAAATGGACTCGCGCGAGGAGCATATAACCCGGAGACGAACCCGCCGCCCGGGCCTTACAGGGAGCAGCGACTCCAGCACCGCTCAGGCGCGAGTGGCCAACGCTTCCCTGCATGCACCAGGAGGGGAGGACGGCGCTCCGGGCGGAGGAAGGACCCGGGGCGCCGTCGGCGTCACATCAACGCTCGGCTTCGGCGTCCGACACCAGGGCGGAGCCCGCCGTGCCCTTGGCCAGCTCGGCCACGTAGGCCGCGGCCAGCTTCACGAACTTGACCGAGTTCTGCGCGCTCCCGGCCGACTGCGTGAGCGTGTCGCTCGAGGTGTGGATGTACGGGTTGTCCTGGCCCATGAGCGCCTCGAAGGGGATGGAGGCCGCGTAGCCCTGGTTGTACCAGGAGGCGTGGTCCGAGCAGCCGTAGCCGCAGCGCGTGGAGGTCGAGGTCACCCCGGGCAGGTACTTGGAGATGAGGCTGGAGAGGAAGGAGTTCTGCGCGGCGTTGGTGTAGTCGGACACCAGGACGATGTCGTAGCTGGAGCCGCGGTAGTTGGTCATGTCCAGCTGGAGCACGCCCACCACGTTGATGCCGCTGCTCTTGTGCTGGGCGGCGATGGCGGCCGAGCCCTTGAGGCCCACCTCCTCGGCGGCGTAGGCCATGAACTTCACCGTGCGGGCCGGCTTGTAGCCCTTGAGCATGGCCACGCGGATGACCTCGGTGAGCGAGGCGATGCCCGAGGCGTCATCGTCCGCGCCCGGCGCGCTGGCCGTGGAGCTGCTGCCGTTGATGGAGTCCAGGTGCCCGCCGAGCACCACCACCTCGTTGGGCAGCGTGGTGCCCTTGATGGTGAGGATGACGGACGGCTGCAGCCAGGAGGAGTGATTGAAGAACGCCACCGACACGTCGCTGCGCGAGCCGGCCAGCGCCGTCCACTGGCTCTTGAGCCACGTGGCCGCGTCCGCGCCCGACTGCACGTTGTAGCGGCGCGACGTCCACTTCGTGGACAGCGAGGTGATGGTGCTGCGGATGCTCGTCTCCTGGACGCTGCCCAGCAGCGCGTTCACCGTCGTCGCGTTGTCGATGGTGTAGCTGATGAGGGACTGCACCGGCTTGGGCGAGGCAGCTCCCTCCACCGCGGCCAGCGCCTGCTCCTCGGAGTCATGGGCGATGAAGCCCGCGCACCGGTTGAGCTTGTCGTGCATCGCCGAGGCCAGCGTCTCCAGCTGGGACTCGCGCACGCGCATCACCGCGACGCCACCCTTCTCGCGCGTCACGGTCGGCGCCACCAGGCCCTGCCCCTGGAACGAGGCCAGCGCCGGCTCCAGCGCGTCCGTCCCGATGGTGATCCACACCTCCTTGTCCTTCTCTCCCGCGAACGCGGGGGTGGTGCACATCAGCAACAACGCGGCCGCACCGAACTTCATCGTCCTCATACGCTGCTCCTCGGCGGTGGATGCTTCCTCTGTTTTTGATTCCGTGAACCGGTTCTGTCCCAATTCGCCGGAGGCGCCCTTTTAGCTGTTTTCACGGAAATCAGCCATACGCATCGTGAGCACAAGCCATTCTTGGGGCGAGGACTTCAAAACAGTTCGACGTTCCTGTGAGGCTACCGTGTGAGCGTTCAGGGAATAAGGCTCACGCCGCCTCGGGGGCGTATGACTTGTCACCATGACAATCACGAGCGCGCTTCCAGGCTTCCCGCCACGAATCGTCTGACACCTTCACGCGGCCTTCGCGCCTTCGCGGGAGGGATTGTCGCCGATGAACCGCAACCACATGGGCTTTGCGTTTGGGTTCAATGACAGCCCCAACGTGCGCCCCTGGAAGGCCGTCGTGCCCGTGAGCGAGGCCACCACCCCCTGGCCCTGGGCGTCGAAGGCCACGTCCGCGGCGCCGCCAGCGCCGTGACACACCCGGGCAAACGGTTGACCCACCCGACCGGGCGCTCCCGAGGGGGTGAACTTCGTGGCCCGGGGGCAGGACGAAAGGTGGTCGTCTGGCCGGCAGAGATCCCCTCGCCCCCTCGAATTGGGCTACAAGGGCGCGGCTCAAGGGGCGCGGCTCTCGGATGATCTTCAACACCCTCGCGTACTTCCTCCTGTTCCTCATTCCGGCGGCCCTGCTCTTCCGGCTCCTGCCGCCCGGTGCCAGACCGTGGATGTGCACCCTCTTCGGCGCGCTCTTCTTCGTCTACTTCTCGTTGACGGAGTCCGGTGGCGCCGTGGGCGCGGCCTGCCTCGCCATCTTCGCCTGGGAAGCGCTCTGCAGCCGCCTCTACCGCCCGGGCTCGTGGCTGTGCCTGCTCGGCGTGGTGCAGAGCGTCTTCTTCCTCGCGGTGTTCAAGTACTGGAACTTCTTCACCGGGCTGGCCTTCGGGTCCCGGGAGACGAATCCGTTCTACTGGGAGGGGGCCTTCCTCCCGCTCGGCATCTCGTTCTTCACCTTCGAGTTCATCCACTACGCCGTGGACCGCTACCGCGACAAGACGAGGACGGGGAGCCTCGGCCAGTACATGGCCTTCATCCTGTTCTTCCCCACCATGGTGGCCGGACCCATCAAGCGCTACCAGGACTTCCTGCCCAAGCTGGAGGCGCCGAGCACCGACTGGCGCACCGACTGGGAGCGC
Source organism: Cystobacter fuscus DSM 2262 (assembly GCF_000335475.2). Classification (NCBI taxonomy): domain Bacteria; kingdom Pseudomonadati; phylum Myxococcota; class Myxococcia; order Myxococcales; family Archangiaceae; genus Cystobacter; species Cystobacter fuscus. The sequence goes on from NZ_ANAH02000001.1 coordinate 530,049, forward strand.
GGCACCACCCGCATCCTCTGCGGCCTCGCCAAGAAGTTCGTCATCGCCGACACCCTCACCGCGATGACCGTCCACCTCAACCAGGCCGATCTCGCCGTGGCCCACCGGGCCATGCTGCCCGTGTGGCTGCTCGCGTACGGGATGCAGATATACTTCGACTTCTCGGCCTATTCCGACATCGCCATCGGCTCCACGCGCCTGTTCGGCATCAAGGTTCCCGAGAACTTCGACTGGCCCTACCTGTGCACCAACATCGCCGAGTTCTGGCGGCACTGGCACATCTCGCTCTCCAAATGGCTCACCGACTACGTCTACATCCCGCTCGGCGGCTCGCGGCGCGCGCCCGTGCTCGTCTACGCCAACCTGATGACCACCATGCTGGTGAGCGGCATCTGGCACGGCGCGGGCACCAACTTCGTCGTGTGGGGGCTGTGGCACGGAGGGCTGCTCGCCCTCCACCGCCTCTGGTCGCGCTGGCGAGGCCCCCGCGAGGGCCCTCCGTCCTTCGCCGGCCAGGCGCTGAGCTGGGCGCTCACCTTCGTCATGGTCAATCTGGGCTGGGCGTTCTTCTGCATGGACCTGCCCACGGCCCGGTTCTTCTTCCGCCGGTTGTTCCTCGGGTGAGGTGAGACGATGAAGACACCGCCGCGACTCAAGGAGAGGCTCGAGTACCTGGGGGGCGTCACCGACGCTCCCCCCGACGGCATGCGCCCCCTGTCCCCCCTGGCGCTGGGGCTCTTCTGGGGGCTGCTCATCTGCGCCATCCTGGCCTTCTCGGGACAGGCGTCCAAGTTCATCTACATCGACTTCTGACCATGACCCGAAGGCACCTGCTCCCGTCCGTTGTCACCGCGCTCGCGGTGCTCCTCGTGTTCAACCTCGCCGTCACGATGGCGACCCGGCTGACCGCGAGACGTCAGTTCCTCGCCCGCCTCGACAACGCCCCACGAGACACCCGGCTGCTCTTCCTGGGCAACTCCCTGCTCGAGGACGGAACCGACCTCGCCGCCTTCGCCGCGGCGTGGAGCCCGGCCGGACAAGCGCCCGCCTCGTTCAACGCGGCGCTCCACGCGACGACGCCCGTGGAGCACGCGCTCGTCCTGAAACAGGCGCTCCCTCGGCTGCCCCAGGTGCGGGACATCGTCTACGGCTACTTCGACGATCAGCTCAGCCTCCAGTCCAACACCGGTTGGCGAGACATGATCAGCAGCCGCGCCCTCGCCTACTCCTTCCCCGAGGATGCCGCCGCGCTCTACGCGCCCGGCTCGTGGGAGACGGCGTGGCGCTTCCGCGCCATGTCGCTGATGCCCATGCTCGCCGAGCGCACCACCATCTGGTCCAAGGTGGAGACGCTCCGCAAGGCGATGGGTGCCTGGGGCATGTCGGCCGGCACGGCCCCGAAGCAGGAAGATCTGGAGGAGCTGGCCCGGCGGCTCGGCCGCGTGGTCCAGGAGGACCGGGGGTTCTCCGCGGCCGTGAAGGAGCTCTTCCGCCTGGCCGAGACCCGGGGCGCCCGGATGGTCGTCGTCGCGATGCCCGACGGGCGTCCGCCCGGGTTCCACGACGGGCCGGCCGCACGCGCGCTGCGCGCCTACAACCGCGCGAAGGTGGAGGCGGCCCACGGCCTCTACATCGACGCGAGCCAGTGGGTCACGGATCGCAAGTACTTCAAGGCGGACGGAGTCCACCTGAATCCAGAGGGCGCCCGGCTCTTCAGTGAGCAGCTCGGGCGGGAGCTGTCGCGCGCGCGCGGCCTCGATCGCTCCAGCGATTGAGGCCGCGGCACGCGGACGGCTAGGCCGCCTTGATCGCCGCGGTCACGCGAGAAGGACGAACCGGGACCTGAGGTACCGGCCTGGGGACGGCGGCCACCTGGTAGCACAGGGTCAGCAGCTGGTCGCAGGAGCGATCCCAGTTGAGCCGCCGCGCATACGTGGGGCCCTCCCGGGTGATGCGCTCACGCCACGCGGTATCTCCCACCACCCGGGTCAGCGCCGCGGACATGTCCGAGGGGTCGTAGGGATCGCAGAGGATGCCCAGCTCTCCGACGACCTCGGGCAGGGCGCCGGTGTTGGAGACGACCACGGGGCGGCCCATGGCCAGCGCCTCCAGCGCGGGCAGACCAAAGCCCTCGCACAGCCCCACCGCGATGACCGCGGAGGCATCGGCGAGCAGCCCGGGGATGAACTCGTCGGCCACGAAGCCGAGGATCCGCACGCGCCCCTCGAGCTTCAAGCGCTGGATCTCCGCGCGGATGCGGGCCTCACCGCCCCAGTCCGCTCCCACCAGGGCGAGCTGGTGGGTGTGGCGCACGGGAGACGCGGCATAGGCCTGCAACAGCCGCAGGTGGTTCTTGCCCGGATGCTCCAGGCGCGACAGGTAGAGCAGGTAGTCACCGCTCAGGTCCGTATGGGCGCGCGCCCGCGCGATCTGCGAGGGATCCGGCGTGTGGAAGCGGTCGGTGTCCACGCCATTGGGAATCACGTGGAGCCGCTCGGGTGAGTAGTCGAGGATGCGCGCCACGTCCGCGCGGGTGGACTCGCTGACCACCACCAGGGCCGACAGGGACGAGAACGCCCGGGGCAGCAGGTTGCGCACGTAGCGGGTGCGCAGCCCGTCGTACTTGTTCGGGACGTTGAACTGGGCGAGATCGTGGACCACGCCCACCGAGGGAAGGCCGAGCCGCAGCGGCACCCGGCGGTTCGCCGCGGGCAACAGCAGCGCGTCCGCCCCCGCCGAGCGCGCACAGGCGCCCACGCGGGTGAGATACCACGAGGCACTCAGCACCGGCTTGTCCAGCATCGAGGGCAGCACCACCCGCCTCGCGTCCGCGAGGACCCCCTCATACGCTTCGAAATCCCGCGGGGTACCGAGCGCCACCAACTCGCCACCGGACGCACGCAGCGCCCGTCCCAGCCTCGCCAGCACCGCGCGAGTATACGTACCAATTCCGGAGCGGCCCCAGTCGGTTCCGCCCAGCGCCATTGCCAGCCTCATGCGTCTGCCTCTCCCACCTCTACCGCAATGAAATCGCCAGGCCCTGGTATCCGGGCCGCACCGGCCCCTTCATCCCTTCATCACCGGAAGCAAGAGCTCCGGACTGTCCTGGTCCAAGGGATGACAGTTTCGTTATCGCAAAGTAAATACCTGATATAAAAAACCGGGTCCAGTGTGCCTGGGACGTTGAACATGTAGCAAACCAATAAAGATTTTGGAAACTTCCGGGGATGTTTGTCACGGCCCGAGTCACCGCGCGCGCCGAGGCGCTTCCCCAGGAAAGTCCACCCCGTCGCCCTGGAAAAGTCATCCAGGAGACAAAGCAAATGGCACGCCATGGGCGGCTCGCACCCGGCGGCTCAGACGCACACCTTCGAAGATACGAGCTCCAATGAAAGTCCGAGGGGGACTCGCTCCTCCTGATGAGCCAGCCTCCTGACAGCATTGTCCTCGGCTGGAAGGTCTGGATCGGACGGCGACGGAAAAAATCTCCGCGCGCGGGGACGGGGCCCGTTGGGAGTGCCCAACGGGCGCCACCGACCCCGTTACCGCCGCCCGCCCAGCCGCTGCTCGGAATCCAGGGGGTACGACTCCTTCACGACGCCGCGGACAGGGGACAGGTCCGCGTGGGACAGGGAGGGGCCCCAGAAGTCCGAGTCATCCCCCACCCGATCGCGCAGCAGGGCCAGCTCGGGCCCCAGCCCGAGCACCACGAGGCCGATGCCGTCCTCCCGGCCGAGCAGACGCCGCAGTCCGGTGAACTCCAGCGCGGCGTGCGCCCCCGCATCCACCAACACCACCACCCGGGCACTCTCGCGCGAGGCACGCCGCAGCGCCTGGACGCGGTCGGTCTCGTCCCACAGCCGCAGGAAGGGCATCCGCGGGCGCAGCGCCTCCACGAGCTCGGCGGCGCTCGCGCTCCGCGCGGGATCCAGGGGCAAGAGCAAGGTCGTCCCCTGCGCCTGCTCTCCGCGCGAGGCGAGCTCCAGGACGAGGTTGCGCAGTTCCTCCGGGGCCTGGGGCCACGACGAGGAGGCGAGCACGGGGGCCTTCGCCCAGAAAGCGATTTCCGACGGGGTGCGCAGCCGCAAGCCCCGCAGCTCCTGGCCGACGACGAAGAGCACGGCGAGCAGTCCCGCGAGCAGCGGGAACGCGAGGGCCACCTTGCGGCGGGACGACTGGGCCGCATAGGGCGGGGGCACCGGGCTGTTGAGCACCCGGAGCTCGGAGGAGGGCTGACGCACCGCCGCCTCGAGCTCGGCCTGCTCCGCCTTGAGCTTGCCCAGTCGCTCCTCGGCGAGCCGCACGTCCGCCAGCAACAGGTTGGCCTCGCCCTCCAACGCCGTGAGCTGGAGGACGCGCTCGTTGAGGGACTCCTGCAGCTTGGAGTAGGACTGCAACTTCTTCTGCGCCGCCTCTCCATCGATGGAGGTGCGCGTGAGCTGCTCCTGCAGCACCAGGAACTCCGGATTGGCCCCCACCTGCCTGCCCGTCACGGTGTAGGCATCCGCGGGCGTCTGCTCCAGGGCCTCCACCGAGGCCTGGAGTCCCTGGACCTCGGGGTGCTCCTGGGAGAGGCTCGCGCGGCGGGCGGTGAGCAGGGCGCTCAGCTCGGCCAGCTTCTGGCGATCCGCCTGGACCTGGTTCTCCGTGAGCACGAGCTGGGCGGGGGCCTTCTGGACCGCCGAGCGCAGCAGACTCGCCTTCGCCGTGGTCGAATCCGCCTCGGCGCGGCTCTTGTGCATCTCCGAGCGCAGCAGGGCCAGCTGGTCGATGGCCGTCTGGCGGTCGAGGGTGAAGTCCACCACCTGGTGCTGGGTACGGAAGCCGTCGTAGCGCTCACGGGCGGAGGTGAGCTGCTTGTGCATCTGCTCCACCTCCTCCTTGAGGCCCTTGAGCTTCTCCTCCGTGCGCGTCCGGGCGATCCGCACCCGCGCATCCAGGAAGACATCCGTCACGGCCTGGGTGAAGCGCGCGGCCTCCTCCGAGTTGGCGCCCGAGCCCGAGATGGTCAGGACGTTCGACTCGTTGGAGACGACGCCCACGCGGATGCGCGCCCCCACATCCTCGAGGGAGTTGCTCAGCTTCAGCCGCTCGCGGACCTGCGCGAGGTTGCCCGGCAACTTCACCGAGCTCGTCAGGGTCTGCAGATCCCGGGCGGGCGTCGAGGAGCGCGCCACCGGCTCCCAGACCAGCACCGACTGGGCCACGAACTCCCGCGGCGCCAGGAAGAACGCCACCACCAGCCCCACCGGAATGCTAAGCACCACGGCCAGGGCGATCAGCCGGGCCCTCCGGCGCAACGCCCACGCGAGCCGCACGGGCTCCAACGGCAGGCCGGGCCGCTGCTCCAAGCCCGCATCGGTCACTTCACCCTCAACTGGCGCGAACACGCGTCACCCCCTGCTCATTGACACCTTGTGTCCTCGCCCCAAGGTCGAGGATCTTCTGCTTTCTACTGGAGGTCTGCATTGTTTCGCCTTCCACTACCACACAACAGATGCCACGAATCGCGTGGCGTGTTTCTTGCCTGGAGATTGAGGTCATCGATGTCGCGTCTGCTCACACTCGCCCTTGGCGCCTGGCTCGTCCTTCCCGCGTGCGCTCATCTGCCACGCGCACCCACCACGCCCTCGGAAGATCCCGGCTTCAAGCAAGAGGAAGTCGCAACCCCGTCCGGTATGGCTCCCATTCCCCCCGAGCCCTTCGTGTTGAAACCGGGCGATGTGCTCTCCTTGAGAATCATTTCGGTGACCCCGTTCGAGGTCGGGCGCATGAGTGTGGACGACCTGGGCGTCCTCTACGTGCCACTCGTGGGCGCTGTCCAGGTCGGCGGCATCAGTTTGGACGTGGCGGAAGCCAGGATACAGGAAGGTCTGCGGCGCTTCGACAAGTACGGCGTCGTGTCTCTCTCGCTCGTGGAGCCAGCGGGGCACCAGGCGAGTGTCCTGGGTGCGGTCGAGAAACCGGGCATCTACCCGTTGGGCGGTCCGACGCGGGTCTCCGAGCTGCTGGCGAAGGCGGGCGGCACCCGGGTGGGAGAGTTGGAGCGGTCGGCCGAGCTGATCGAATACGGCGACCTCGAGTCCACGCGGCTGATTCGGGCGGGCGTGGCCCTGCCCATCAGCGTCCCCGAGGCCGTGATGGGCAACCCCCGGCACGACGTCCAGGTCAAGAGCGGTGACGTGCTGTACGTCCCCGCGCTGAGAGGCGCCGCGATCGCCGTCTACGGCGACGTACGCGAGCCCCGCTCGGTTCCCTGGCGCAAGGGCCTGCGGCTGTCGGAAGCCCTGGCCGGGGCGGGCGGCCTGGTCCGCAACGCGGCGGACTACGCGGACGTGCGAGTCATCCGGGGACCGCTCTCCAAGCCGCGTGTCTACCGGGCGAGCGTGACGGATCTCATCGGAGGCAAGGGAACGGATGTAGAACTGGCGCGTGGAGACGTCGTCTTCGTCACGTCTCATTGGTATTACACCACCACCGATGTCATTCAGCGCCTGATTCCCCTCCTGTCGGTGGGTGCCGCCGCGGCGGTGAGCACCCAGCTCCAACGCTAGGAACCAACACAGCATGCACCCGTCACACATCTCCCAGCAGCCCTCCCCCACGGTCGCGAGAACGGGAGGCGGCGCCGAACAGCGCGTCCTGCTCGTCTTCGTCGATGCGCTCGGGCCGTCACAGCTCGAGTTCGCGGGCGGGCTGGGAGGGCTGCCCTACCGGGGCCACCTGCACGGTATCCTGGGCTTCTCCTGCGGCGCACTGCCCACGATCCTCACCGGAACCCCGCCCGAGCAGCACGGGCGCATGTGCCTCTTCTCCCAGGCGAATCAGGGCTCCGGCATCCTCTCGCCGCTCGTCCACCTGGGCCTCTTGCCGCGCCTCATCCACGAGCGGGGCCGGGTGCGGCGGCTGGCGGCCAAGGCACTCGCGCGCACCGCGGGGCTCACCGGCTACGTGGACCTCTACCGGGTTCCGCCCGAGCTCTTCGAGTGGCTGGACATGCCCGAGCGCGAGGATCTCTTCACCGCCGAGCGCATCGGCGGACAGGAGACGTTCCTGTCCCAGGCGCGCCAGGCGGGACTGAGTGTCTTCACCGCGCCCTGGCGCATGCCCGAGGCCGAGCGCTGGCAGCACACCGTGGAGATGCTGCGCACGAAGAAGCCCCAGCTCGCGTTCGCGTACGCGACCGAGATCGACGGCGCGCTCCACCGCACGGGCAACGGCAGCCAGGAGGCGGCGGCGGCCGCGCGCCGGGTGACGACCGGCATCGAGCGCGCGGTGGAGGCGATGCGCGCGGGCGGCGGCGAGGTGACCACCATCGTCGTGGGCGATCACGGCATGGCGGACATCCACCGCGTCATCGACCCGCGACCCCTCCTGCGGCACCTCTCGGGCACGCGCCTGTTCGTGGACAGCACGATGATGCGCTTCTGGGGCAGCGACCAGGAGCTGGACCGGGTGCGAGCCCTGGTGGAGGCCGAGGGGCTTCCGGGACGGTGGCTGGACACGCGTGAACTCCAGGCGCGCAAGGCGCCCGTGAAGGACGAACCGTACGGACGCGCGTTCCTGGTGCTCGACGAGGGCAACCTCTTCTCCCCGAGCTTCGTGGGAGGCGCGGTGCGCGGCATGCACGGCTACGACGTGGACTGTCACTCGGCCCGGGCGGCGATCGCCTCGGACCGGCCCATTCCCGCGGGTGTCGGGGCGCTCACGGACGTGGCGACCTGGATCCGCTCCCTGCTCGGCCTGGGCGGCTCGGGGGTGTCATGGGCGGCCTGACCGTCGCGTGGATCAACGAGAGCGCGCGGCCGGTGGGTGGTGCCGAGCGCTATATCCGGGAAACGGCGCGGGAGCTCGCCCAGCACGGCGTGCGCTCCTTCCTGTTCTACGACGTCGGGGCCTCGCCGGACCCCTCGCCCGTGATGCTGGAGCCCTTCGAGGGGGCCTTCCCCATCGTGGACCTGGCGCGGCAGTTGCGCGAGCTCGCGCCGGACGTGGTGTACGTGCACCAGCTGGGCGTGGAGGGCACCCGTGCCCTGCGCGACTCACCCGCGCCCGTGATGCGCTTCTTCCACGACCACCGGATGTTCTGCCTGCGCGAGCACAAGTACACCACGCTCACGAAGACGACCTGCACCCAGACGGTGGGCAGCGCGTGCATCACGTGCCTGGGCTTCATCGGGCGCACGGCCCAGTGGCCCGGCGTCAAGCTGGCCTCCCTGCGCGAGCTCCAGGCCGAGCAGGAGCTGGTGCGCCACGAGGAGATGGGGGTCGTCGGCTCCGAGTACATGGCGGGCCACATCGCCGCCCATGGGTTCGACCGCGCCCGCCTCCACGTCCTGCCGCTCTACGCCCGGCCTCCCGCCGACGCGCCCCAGCCCGTGCAGCGCGAGGAGGATCTGCTGCTGGCCGTGGGTCAGCTCAGCACCGGCAAGGGCATCGACGTGCTGCTGCACGCGCTCACGCGCACCTCACGGCCCGCCCGGCTTCGCCTGGTGGGACAGGGGCGGCAGCAGGAGGAGCTCAAGGCCCTGACCAAGGCCCTGCGGCTCCAGGACCGGGTCACCTTCGTGGGCCCCCTGTCCTCCAGCGAAGCCCTGTCGGCCGAGTACCGCCGCGCCACCTGTCTCGTCTTCCCCAGCCGCGCGCCGGAGACGTTGGGGCTCGTCGGACTCGAGGCCCTGGCGCACGGCACGCCCGTCATCGGCAGCCTCATCGGCGGCATCGGCGAGTGGCTCCTCCCCGAGCGCACCGGCCTGGGCGTGCCCTCCGGCGACCCCGCCGCGCTGGCGGCCGCGATCGACCGGATGCTCGGCGACAAGGCCCTGCGCGAGAAGATGGGCCAGGAGGGCTTGCGGCTGCATCGCGAGCGCTTCCTGCCCGAGCACCATGTCGCCGGCCTGCACCGCTTGCTGCAGCGCGTGGCCTCCGAGGGCAGGAGGCGGGCATGACCGGGGAGCGCTACACCCACCGGGGCTCCCCCGCCGTCGAGCGCACCATCTCGGACATCGTGACGCGCGCGGGCGCTCTCATCTCCCAGCGCTTCGCGCCCGGTGAGCTGCTCACGCTCGCCCTCATCGGTGGCTATGGCCGCGGCGAGGGCGGCGTGGACCGTGCCGGAGGCCAGGAGCGGCCCCACAACAACCTCGATCTCATGCTCGTGGTCCGCGACGCGCCGCCCGCGGGGCTCAAAGGCGAGCTCGACCGGGCCCTGGAGCCCCTGCGCACCGAGTACCAGGTCGGCATCGACATGGGGCTCGTCACGCTCTCCAGCCTGAACCGGGCTCCGTGCCGGGTCATGTGGTACGACGTGCGGCACGGCCACAAGACGATCCTGGGCGACGCGGCCCTGCTGCCCTCGCTCGAGCGCTTCCGCGTCGAGGCGATCCTCCCGGAGGACGTGAGGGATCTGCTCATCAACCGGGGCACGCTCCTGGTCATCAACGAGCTCTTGCTGGCCCGGGGCGAGCTGGACGCCGAGTCTCGCCGCGCCCTCATCCGGCACACCGTCAAGGCCATCATCGGCTACGGCGACGCGCTCTTGTTCTTCCGCGGGGCGTACCACTGGAGCTACGTGGAGAAGCGCCGCCGCATGGCCGGGCGCACCGATGTCCCGGAAGCCTTCCGGCGCCTGTACGAGGAGGCCAGCGCCTTCCGGTTCGAGCCGGACTACGCGGGCTTCGCCGAGCGGGACCTGCGCGCCTGGATGTCCGAGACGCGCACGCAGCTCGCCGCCGTGCACCTCGCCTGTGAGTCGGCCCGGCTGGGCGTGCCCCGACTCGATTGGAGCGACTACCCGCGGCGCGCCCTGCGGCACGCGCTCGTCGAGGGAGGACTCGACGCGCGGGCGTGGCTGCACAAGCTGCGCGCCGGCTTGAAGCCCCCTCCGGAGGTGCCCGTGAAGCTGGGCAAGCGCGCCCGGCTCGGGCTGCGGCTCGGAGGCGCCCGGGGCCTCATGGCCGCGGTGTTCCCCTACGTCACCTACGGCGCGCCCGGCGCCGGCCGGGAGTTCGCGAGGCAGGCGCTCGGCGCGGCCAGCACCTCGGACATCGCGCTGCAACGCGCCTACCTGCGCTTCTGGGGTTCCGCGGGGGACCCGAACTTCATCCACACCGCCCGCAAGCTCGGTCTCACCCTGGAGGACACTCCCTCATGAATCACACGACGACGGACGGGAAGATCACCATCATCATGCGCACGAAGAACGCCGCCTGGGTCGTCGGGCAGGCGCTCAGCGCCCTGTTCTCCCAGAAGCGCCGGGACTTCGAGCTGCTCGTGGTGGACTCCGGCTCCACCGACGCCACGCTCGACATCGTGAGCCGCTACCCCTGCCGGCTCGTGAAGATCGAGGCCAAGGAGTACTTCCCCGGCCTGGTGCTCAACATGGCCATCCGCGAGGCCAAGGGCAGCCTCATCGTCTTCCAGAACTCGGACACGGTGCCGCTCGTCACCGACGCGCTGGAGCGGCTGGTGGCGCCCATCGAGAACGGAAGCGCCGACGCGACGTTCGCGCGCCAGCTCCCCCGGCCCGAGGCCCATACCTGGGTGCGCCGGGACTACGCCGCGGCGTTCCCCGAGACGGGCGACGCGCCGCCCTGGATGGCCTACTCGCTGCCCTTCGCGGCGATGACGCGCGCGGCCTGGGAGAAGCACCCCTTCTACGAGGATGCGTGGGGCTCGGAGGACACCGAGTGGGGCTACTGGGCGCGCAACAACGGCCTGCGCGTGCGCTACGTGCCCGAGGCGCTCGTGATGCACTCGCACAACTACACGCTCCGGCAGCTCTACGGGCGGCGCTTCATCGAGGGCGAGGCGGACGCGTTCATCCTGCGTGAGCATGCGTCCCTGGCCCGGTTCGCCGTACGCACGGGCATCTCCTGTGCCCGCGATGCGCTGGCCCACGTCGCGGCGAGGGATCTGCCGGGGCTCGCGCTCACCTTCCCCCGGCGGCTCGTCTACCACTGGGCCCACCTGCAGGGGCATCGGCTGGGAGAGCAGCGGCGGCGCAGCGGCAACCGCGACGCCAGCGTGGGACAGAAGGTCGTGCTCGAGCGGCAGTGAGCGGCGAAAGCCCGCCGGCACTCACTCGACGGCGGGCAGTTCCGCGGTAACGGGGGTCGGCGGAGCGGAGGCGCTGGCGGTGTCGCGGCGCCACCAGAGGAACAGGGACGTCCCGGTGCCCAGAATGGTGACCACGCCGCACACGGCCGCGCTCGCCAGGGGATGGACGGTGGAGAGCGGAGCCAGCCCCCAGCCCGCGGCCCCGGCGACGAGCACCGCGCCCAGGATGGGGGCGATCGTCTGGAGCACCTGCGACAGGCGCCACTGCATCAACGCGCGGGAGCGGCCCCAGATGAGCACCGCCATGAGCAGGTTGCCACAGGCCGTGCCGCCCGCGACGGCCCAGGCGCCGTAGTACCGCACGCCGATGAGCGAGACGGTCACGTTGAACATGTGGCCGATGAGGATGGGGTGGGCCGCCCGCCAGGCGCTGTCGTTGCTCAGCGTCAGGGTGGCGGCCGAGGCCTCCTGGGACGCCTGGATGACCGCCGCGAGGCCCAGGATGGCGAGCGTCACGGAGGTGAGCCGCTCGGCGGCGACGGGGCCCGCCCAGGCCACGAGCAGGGGCGTCCCATCCAGCCAGAGCGCCAGCAGCCCGCTGGCGACCAGTCCGCCCATGGCCGCGGTGCCGAGCCGCACCGCCGAGGAGCGCTCCTCCGCGGTGCCGAGCCGGTGCAACAGCCACGCGCACACCTGCTTGGCGAAGACGGCGACCTGGTCCACGGCCCGCGCGGCGACCTGGTAGGCGCCCACCGCGGCCAGGGGCAGGTACGAGGTGAGGATGAGGACGTCCGCGCGCACGGCCGCCGCGACGCCGAAGTTGATGGCCAGCGCCGCGGAGCCCTGGCGGAACGCGTCGCGCACCTCGGCGGGGTCCTTCGGCCACGCGGGGCGCAGCGACAGCTCCGGGTCATGCCGGAGGGCGGCCCGAACGAGGAAGAAGGACTCGAGGAACGAGCTGGCGAGCACGCCCAGGGTGGGCGCCAGGAGCGTGGGGGAGATCGACAGTCCCAGGGCCGTCAGGGCCACCTGGATCGCCGAGGCATACGCGCGCGCCCGGGCCAGCACGGGGAAGTCGTTCCTCATGATGAGGAAGCCCCGGATGGGGTTGACGAGCGAGCCCACCAGGCCCGCGAACAGCATCGGCAGGGCGGCACGGGCCACGTCGGCCTGCAGCACCACGTTGTTCTGGTCGGACGGCAGCCAGACCATCAGGGCGTAGGCGCCCAGGCTCAGGATCGGGCAGACGACGCTCACCACGAGGAGCGCCAGGCTGATCATCCGGCGCGTGGCGGCGTGGTCCGGGCGGGCGGCCGTGCGCTGCACGGCGACGCTCAAGCCGAGATCCGACAGCGCCATCAGGTACCCGGTGGTGCTGAGCACCGCCCAGGCACCCAGCCCGTCCGCGCCCATCGAGCGCGCCACCAGGGGAATCGTGAAGAGACCCGCCACGACCCCCGCGAGGTGCCGCGCGCAAGCCGCGATGAGATTGAAGATGGTTCCCCGGGTCGAAGGCTTCTGGCTCATGGTGCGCCCCCGTGCATACCACGCCTCGCGCCGGAACCCCGTCCCCCGTGCCATGCTCGGCCGAGTGCTCCCCTCGCGGAGGGCCGCCACCCCTCCCCCCTCCCCATTCCCGTTTGAGACGCCCCCCGGCCCCCGTATGCTCCCGGGAATGGCCCGTGAATTCGTGGGAGGAACATGGCTGGCGAGACCCGGGTGATGCGGCGCGTGGCGCACGTCATTCGCAAATACAACCCCGCGGAGTGGGGAGGCATGGAGACCCATGTGGAGCAGGTGGCACGCCACCTCGCGCTCCTGGGCTGGGGGGCGGAGATCCACGCGCCCCACATGACCTCGGGCTCCAGTGGCTCCGGCCATGCCCTGGACCCCTCGGTCCCCGTCAAGCGCTACCACGTCCTGTCTCCGTACCTCGGCTCCGCGAGCAAGCGGCGGGCGCTCAAGGAGACCGGCAGCGTGCTCACGGTGGATGAGCCCCTGCGGCTGTTGTTGGACCGTCAGCTCCCGCTCGTCCATCTGCACACGGCCGGCCGGATTGGCGGGGCCGTGCGCGGCGTCCTGCGGCTCACGAAGCGTCCCTATGTCATCTCCATCCATGGGCCGCTGCTCACCGTCCAGGACTGGCAGCAGAAGGCGATGGCGGAGCGCTTCTCGGGAGCGGTGGACCTGGGCCGCCCGTTCGGGATGCTCGTGGGCGCGCGTCGCGTGCTCGACGATGCCGCGCGCATCATCGTCTTCAACGAGGAGGAGCGGCGGGCCATGACCGAGAAGTACGGCCCGCGCGTCATCCTCATGGAGCAGGGGGTGGATCCGCGGCGGATGGAGTCGGGCGACGCGGAGCGGGCACGCCGCCGCTGGCCGCATCTCGCCAAGGGTCCGGTGATCACCGTCCTCGCCCGTCTGACGCGGGCGAAGAACCAGCTCCTGGCCATCCAGGCCTTCGCCCGGGGAGCCCCACCGGACAGTCACCTCGTGCTGGCGGGCGCGACGGTGGAGGCCGACTACCGCGCCAGCCTCGAGCGGGAGATCCAGGCGTCCGGCCTGGGCGCGCGCGTGCACATCATGGGCAATCTGGATGCCAACCAGGAGGTGCCCGATCTGCTCGCCCTGTCCAGGCTGATGATGATGACCTCCCACGTCGAGCCGTTCGGCCTGGTGGTCCTGGAGGCCTGGGCGGCCGGTTGCCCGGTGCTCATGGGGACCCGCTTCGGCCTGGCCATCCTCGCGGACGCCATCGGGAAGCAAGGCCTGTTCGTGCAGACGCAGGAGCCGGAGGACTGGGCCTCGGCCCTGCGCTCGTGCTTCGCGTCTCCCGAGCGACTCGACGCCGCGGCGCGGGCGGGCAAGGAAGTCGTCCGCCAGCGCTTCAGCTGGACCGCCTTCGCCCAGCGGACGCAGGACATCTACCTGGAAGTCCTCGAGGAGAACCGTCGCCGTGCAAGGTAGCGCCCTGATTCGAGACCTGTCCCGGCAGGCCTTCCGCTCGGCCCTGGCGCGCTCGGCGCGGCGCCTCGACGAGGCGGAGCTGCGGCGTCCGGCCATGGTCTTCGCGCCGCACCCCGACGACGAGACGCTCGGCTGTGGCGGAACCATCCTCTTGAAGCGGCGCCTGGACGTGCCGGTGCGGATCGTCTTCGTGACGGATGGCTCCGGCTCGCATCCGGAGCTGCTCCCGCCCGAGGAGTTGAGCAAGCTGCGGGCACGCGAGGCCCTGGAGGCCTCGAAGCTCCTGGGAGTCGACACCTCGCGCGTGCACCTGCTGGGCTTTCCCGACCGCTACCTCCTGGAGCATCGGGAGGAGGCGATCTCCCGGGTCGTCGCCCTGCTCGAGGCTCATCGGCCCGAGCAGCTCTTCGTTCCCTACGCGGCCGGGGAGAACCCGGACCATGGCTCCACCTGCCTCATCGTGCACGAGGCCCTGCGGCGCGTGAACCGGCCCGTCACGGTCCTCGAGTACGCCGTCTGGTCCTGGCGCTACTGGCCGAACGTGCGCCGGGATGGCGCCTTGTGGGATCCGCGGACGTGGGTGCGCAATACGGCCTCGACGGTGAGGGGACTGGTGCGCTCCTCGGCGTTCCGCACGTGCGTGAACGTCCACGAGGTGCTCGCTGGCAAGCGGGCGGCCCTCGCCCGGCATACCTCCCAGTTGGAACGCCGCCACGGAGACCCGCGTTGGGTTACCCTCCGGGACGTCGACGGAGGGGAGTTCCTCGAATGCTTCTTCGACGGCTTCGAGTTCTATCGTCGCATCGACTTCAACCCACGACCCATCTCATGAACCAAGACCAGGACACCCCAGCAGAGCGCGCCAAGGTGCGCGTCCTGTTCGTCGCGTGGTTCCTCCGCCCGGATCGCAAGTGGCTGGGCGAGTTCCTGCCCCCCGAGCGCTTCGAGTGCTCCTACGTGGGCCTGGAGGAACGCGTCGACTCGACCCAGAAGCGCACGCCCGGCAAGAAGTGGCTGCAGCTCGTCCAGCTCGCCCTGAAGGCCCGGTTGCACCTGGCGCGCCATCCGCAGGACGTGATCGTCACGGCCTTCCCGCAGGGAGGCTTCACGCAGGGGCTCGTGAACCTGCTGACCTTCGAGCGCACCCCGCATATCGTCTGGTACTTCAACTGCGGCCACGAGTACCACGGGGCGCGCAAGTGGCTGTCGCGCATCGCCTACCGGTACGTGGACCGGTTCATCGTCTACACGAAGCAAGAGCGCACCGCGTACGCGCGCACCTTCGCCGTGCCGGAGTCCCGCTTCCACTTCACGTACCTGACCGGGGTGCCGCTCGAGGCCGAGAAGTTCCGCGGGGCGCGCGAGCGCTTCGGGCTGGCGCCGCGCTACATCGCCGCGCTCGGCTCGTCGGGCCGGGACTACGCCACCCTCTTCAAGGCGGTGGAGGGCCTGCCCATCCAACTGGTGGTCGTGGCGCATCCGCATGGCCTGCCGGGCGGACCGGTCCCGGCCAACGTCAAGGTCATCACCAGCATCCCCCAGCAGGACTACCTGAGCATCATCGCGGAGGCGGAGCTCGTCGCCATTCCCGTCAACAACCAGGAGACGGCCAGCGGGCAGATGACGCTCATCCAGGCCATGTCGCTGGGCGTGCCGGTGGTGGCCACCCGGTGCATCGGCACCGAGGACTACATCCGCCACGGGGAGAACGGCTGGTTCGTGCCCATGGGGGACGTGGAGGAGTGGCGGCGCACGCTGCGCTCGGTGCTCGAGGACTCCGAGGCGCTTGGTCGCACGGCCGACCACGCGCTGCGCTTCGCCCAGGAGCGCTTCACCGACCGGGCGGGAGCCCAGGTGCTGATCGATCTGGCCGAGGAGCTGTGTCCGGCGGCCCCACGAGAGGCGCTGGCTTGAGCGAGCGGTCCTGATGGAAATCAAGTCGATCCTCTTCCTGCTGGTCTCGGCCGTGGTGCTCTACGTGGGGTGCGGCTGGGTGGGGCGCGCGTCCTGGCGCAAGGACGTCTGCGTCTTCCTCCTGGTGCTGGGCACCGTCCACTCCGGCCTCATCGACATCAACCTGATGAGCCGGGAGTGGTACCGCGGCACCACGCGAGGCCTCGAGTGGTCCTGGCTCGACTACCTGTGGATCTTCGTCCTCGTCGACGAGCTGAAGCGCAGAAGGCCCGGCACGGCCATGCCCGTGTGCCTGTCCGCCATGGTGCTGTTCGTCGGCTACAACGCGCTGCGCGTGATGACGTCGGACCCGTGGATCTTCGGCGTGTTCGAGCTGTCGAAGATGATCCGCGCCACCCTGCTCTTCCTCGCGGTGGCCCTCTACGTGAAGGAGGAGCGCCACCTGCGCATCATCGTCGCGGCCCTGGCGCTGTCGACCTCGTACGAATTCCTCGCGACCGTGTACTCGCGGGTCATCCTGGGCCATGCCCGGGCGGACGGGACGCTCAACCACCCGAACAGCCTGGCCATGTACAACCTGATGACGGCGCCGATGCTGTTCGCCGTCTACCTCTCCGACGCGCCGCGCAAGCTGCGGCGCCTGTGCGGCGTGGGCGCGCTGCTCGGCACCCTGTCGGTGGTGATGACCATTTCCCGGGCGGGCTTCATCGGCATCCTGCTGCTGCTCTTCGGCGTCGGCCTCACCTGCGGCTTCTGGAAGAACCCGATCCGCGTGGCGGTGAGCGCCGTGCTCCTCGCCGTGGTGGGCACGGGGCTGTACCTCAAGCTCGGAGACGCCTTCAACTCACGCTTCGAGACGTCACTGGCCGCGGAGTACGGGGACAAGCCCACCGAGGGCCGCATCGTCTACCTCAACCTGGCCGACCTGATCGTCAGCGAGCGGCCCTGGGGCTGCGGGCTGAACAACTGGTCCTGGTGCGTCACCAACCGCTACGGGCCGATGCTGGGGATGCGCTACCTGGCTTACGAGAGCACCGACGAGCGCCCCCGCGCCGGGCCCATCCCCGCCGGCTCCAACGTGGAGGCGCCCCAGGCGGCTCCGGCGCACAGCCTGTACGCCATCACCCTCGGTGAGAGCGGGTGGCTGGGGGTCATCCTCCTGGGCGTGCTCTGGTGGCGCTGGCTGAAGCTGGGAGCGAGCTTCCTGCGCGCGCGCTCCAAGTCGTTCCGCTCCCGCTTCGGCACCGGCGTCTTCTTCTCCCTGCTCGGCGTGGTGTTGCAGAGCCTCGTCGAGTGGGAGATCCGCCAGACGCCCCTGCTCTTCCTGCTGCACATCCTGCTGGGCGCCGTCGCCAGCCTGTATCCGGCACGGCCCTCGCGGTGGGTGGCGGCCCGGAGGCGCGAGCGTGCCCGCGCCCGCCGCCGCCTGGAGCTGAGCGCTCCCGTGACGAACCCGCCCTCCGGCGTCAACGCCTGAAAACGAGGCGTACCCCGCGAGGCCCGGAGCCCTGGGCCTCGCGGCCAGGAGTCGTGATGCCGACCCTTCACCACGGGGCGCTTGCCGAGCCCCCGGCGCGATGGTTACGACGCCCCCCTGCGGCGCATCACCCAGACAAAGGAAGGCGAGGCATGAAGCGGATTCTCCTGGCGGTGGTCACCCTCACGTACGCGCTCGGGTTCTCCACGGGCTGCGCGAAGGGCAAGAAGTTCAACGTGGGGCGCACGGCGGCCTCCCTCCTCATCTCGGATCAGCAGGAGAACCAGCTCGGCCTCCAGGTGAAGCAGGAGCTGGAGACGAAGGAGAAGATCAAGTACCTGGAGGACCCCACCGTCGTGGAGTACGTGCGCAACCTCTCCACGCGCATCCTCCAGCAGGCCAACAAGGATCGCCCGGGGGTGAAGTGGAAGATCAACGTCATCGATGATCCGAAGACGGTGAACGCCTTCGCCACGCCGGGCGGCTACCTCTACGTGTACACGGGCCTGCTGCTCGCGGCCGAGAACGAGGCCGAGGTGGCCGGCGTCATGGGCCACGAGGCCGGGCACGTGGTGGGCCGGCACTCCGCCCAGGCCATGCTGCTGCAGTACGGCGAGCAGGCCGTCATCGAGGCGGCGCTCGGCAAGAACGCCGGGACGGTGTCGAAGATCGCCGCGGGCCTGGCCGGTAATGGCGCGGCCCTGGCCTTCAGCCGCGGCAACGAGACGGAAGCGGACGAGCTGGGCGCCAGGTACATCTCCGCGGTGAACTACGATCCGCACGGCCTGGCCACCTTCTTCCAGAAGCTCGCGGCCCAGGAGGGCAAGACGCCCGCGGTGCTCAAGTGGCTGAGCACGCACCCGGCGAGCGCCGACCGCGTCACGCACATCAACAAGTACATCCAGCAGAACCGGCTGACGGGCGCGGAGCTGGGCGGCAACCAGCTCGCCGCCATCAAGCAGCGCCTGCGCAAGTAGGCGCCCGCGCTACGGCAGGGGCGTGCGCTCGGGCTCTCCCGCGGGGGGAGCCTCGGGCGTCTCCTCCCGCAGCTCGGCGGGGGGCTCGATGTCGGTGGGAGCGCGCTCGGCCATGCGCCGGCGCCACCGCCAGAAGCCGAGCCGCTCGCGCCCCGAGCCTCCCGCCTCCGCCTCGCCCTTGAGGTGGGGGGTCTCGATGGGCGGGGGCCGTCCTTGCGCGCGCGCCGCCTCGGCCTCGGCCTGCTCGAGGATGGCGTTCACCTCGCCGCCGAGGATGAAGATGAGGCCGGTGAGGTAGAGCCACAGCAGGAGCACGATGACGCCACCGATGGAGCCATAGGTGACGTTGTAGCGGCCGAAGTGCTCGACGTACTGGGTGAAGCCCCAGGTGGTGAGCAGCCACAGCACGCTGGCGACCAGCGCGCCGGGGGACAGGAAGCTGTAGCGGTGGCGCACCGCGGGCAGGCGCCAGTAGCACAGGGCGAGCGCCAGCATGACGAGCGCGGTGACGGAGGGCCAGCGCAGCCAGGACCACACGGCGTGGTAGGCGTTGAGCACGTGCAGGTGCTGGGCGATCCACTCCCCCAACCGCCCGCCCAGCAGGAACAGGGTGACGGTCACGGGGATGAGCAGCGAGCCCCCCACGGTCATGAGCAGCGCGAGCCCCTGGGTGTGCCACAGGGGCCGGTACTCGGGCACGTCATAGGCGAGGTTGAGCGCCCGGCGGAACGCGTCCACGCCGCGCGAGGCGGACCAGAGCGACAGCGCCAGGCCGAAGGTGACCAGGCGCGGCTGGGTGTCCTGGGCGATGGCGCGCAGGTGCGCCTGCACCAGGCCCAGGGCATCCGCCGGCATGAGCGGACCGAGCCGCTCCACCATGGACACCACCACGCCCCGCTCCACCGGCAGGTGGGCCGCGAGCGTCACGACGAAGAAGAGGAAGGGAAAGAGCGCGAAGAGGAAATAGAAGGCGAGCTGCGCCGCGCACTCGGTGACCGCGTCCTCCTCGATCTCCACCCAGAGGCGCCGGAAGAACTCGCGCCATGTGAGGCTCCTCGGCTTACGCAGTCGCATTCCTTCCCGGCCCGGGTCCTGGGTTGAGCGGGCAAGCTAGCCACGAGAAGGGCTCGAGCACCAGTGCCCGGCCCATGCCACGCGGCCTGGAGGCCTGCTACCCTTCGCCCCCATCATGCCCATGCTCCCGCTCGTCCTCCTGCTGACACTCACCGCTGGCGATGACCGGTCCATCCCCCCGGGATGCCGTGAGGACCATGGGACGTGCCGCGAGGACTGCACCATCGACTACGGCGGCAGCACGACGAAATACCAGCAGCTCAACCAGTGCGTCGCCCGGTGCACCCGGGAGCGGGACGCGTGCACCACCCGCTTCTATACGCTCCGGGACACGGCGGGAGACCTGCCCGCCTCCCCCACCGGCCCGGCTCCGGCTTCGGAGCGGTTCGAGGAGCCCTCGAAGCCCACGTCCCTCCAGGACACGGAGCGCCGGGGCGTCTACCGGGCCAACGAGGCCGCGCCTCCCGCCGAGCCCTCCGCGGAGTCCGCTCCGGAGGAAATGCCCGCCGCCCCTCCACCCCCCGCGCCGGCCGAGCCCGAGGTGGAGTCCAAGGTGGAACTCGAGGAGAAGCCCCTCCCCGCGCCGAAGCCGCCCGCCGAGGTGAAGAAGAGCCCGCCCCCCCGGGGAAAGCGGGAGGAGATCCGCATCTTCGGAGATTCCGACGACACGGCGGCGGAGGCATCCAAGGAGGACGCCGCGCCCCCCGCGAAGTCCAAGCCCGGCAAGCCCGCGGCGACCCCGAAGAAGGACGCCTCGAAGCGGTCGTCCGGCGACGATTGGTGGAAGGATTAGGCGCGCTGGACGGCCGGGCGCCCGGGCACCGTGGGGGCGCGCTGGGTCAACCGCACGCCAACGAGCACCAGGGCGCCGCCGAGGATCAGCTCCCCATGCAGGGACTCGCCGAGCAGGAGCCACGCGGCGAGCGCCGTCATCACCGGCTGGAGGTTGGAGAAGATGGCCGCGTGTGAGGCGGGCACCTTGGTCAGGGCGTAGTACCAGATGAGGTAGGCCACCACGGACGTGAGGACGGCCAGATAGGCGATGCTGCCCAGGGCGGAGGGGCTCGCGGAGAAGGTGCGCGAGGGCTCGAGGACGAAGGGGGCCACGGGCAGCAGGAGCAGGGCGGCGGCCACCATGCTCCACGCGGTGGAGCGCACCGAGCCATGGGCGGAGGCGAAGGGCTTGCCCTCGGTGGTGTAGGCGATCCACGCGATCACCGCGCCGAGGATGAGCAGATCCCCCAGCAGCGAGCCGCGCGCCGAGGCCAGCCCCCGCCCGAGCAACAGCACCACCACGCCAGTGAAGGCCGTGAGGATGCCGAGCACCGCGCGCGACGAGGCCCGCTCCTGCCCGCGCACGAGCCCCAGCAGGTACACGCCCAGCGGCGTCAGCGCGTAGAGCAGCGCCGCGTGGGCCGCGGTGGAGCGGGACAGCCCGTGGAAGAACAACACCTGGTTGAGCGGGCCCGCGAGCAGGCCGAGCATGAACACGCGGCGCCACTCGGAGCGCGGCGGCAGCTTGGGTCCGGGCGTGAAGGCGAGCAGCAGGCAGAAGAGGGTGGCGCTGAGCAGGAAGCGCCACATCACCACCGTGAGCGGGGGCAGTTCCTCCATGGCGCGCTTGCCGGCCAGATACGTCCCCGCGTTGATGACGACTTGCAGGAACAGCGCCGCGTAGACCCCGCTGAGCGGCTCGCGCCGAGCGGAAAGGAGATCGGTGGTGGAGGACTGCACGCGGCGACACGTAGCAGATAAACCCTCGCGATTCACTGCGCGGACGGCCATTCCCCCCTCGCGTGGAATGTCACCAGGACAAGTGTCAGGGATGGAGGTGCAGCAGGGCCCACGCGGCGGCGTGGCGCACCACCTCGCTGGGATCCTCGCGCAGCCGCTCGAGCAGGGGCCGGGCCTCCAGACGTTTCGCGGCCCCGAGTGCGTACACGGCGTTGCGGCGCAGGCCGTCGTACTTGGCCCGGGCGAGCGCGGTGCCGGGGATGAGCTGGCTGTACTGCTCGGGGGTGAGCGCCGCGAGTTCCATCACCCCCAGCTCGGCCACCGCCCGGGGAGCGAAGCGCTCGTTGGGCGTGACAACGGGCCGGCGGTTGAGGGGGCAGACGTCCTGGCAGATGTC
This sequence comes from Cystobacter fuscus DSM 2262, assembly GCF_000335475.2. NCBI lineage: Bacteria > Pseudomonadati > Myxococcota > Myxococcia > Myxococcales > Archangiaceae > Cystobacter > Cystobacter fuscus. The sequence continues at coordinate 551,647 of NZ_ANAH02000001.1, forward strand.
GCAACCGAAGATGAGGTTGTCCATCTCCACCCGGAAGGACTCGGGCACCTCGCCGTGGCGGTTCTCGATGGTCTGGAAGGAGAGACAGGCCCGCGCGTCCACCCGCCCCTGGCCGAGCAGCGCCCCGGTGGGGCACGACATGATGCACAGGTGGCAACTGCCACAACGATCCACGGTGGGCCCGTCGGCGTACGTGTCCACCTCGGCGTCGAGGATGAGCACGGCCAGCACCACCCACGAGCCCAGGGGCTCGGTGATGAAGCAGCCATTCTTGCCCACGTAGCCCAGCCCGGCGCGGGCGGCCCACACCTTCTCCATCATCGGGCCCGAGTCCACGCCGCCGTAGTCGCGCACCTCGGGGTATGCCTCCTTGAGCCGGCGGCGGAAGGACTTCAGGCTGTCGCGCAGGGTGGAGTGGTAGTCCCGGCCCCGCGCGTAGCGGGCGATGGGCGAGTCCTCCGTCCGGGGCTCCTCCCGGTAGTAGTTGGTCGCGAAGGCGATCACCGTGCGCGCGCCGGGCAGCAGCAGCGAGACGTCGAGCCGCTCGGCCGTCCGCTCGCCCAGCCAGTCCATGTCGGCGTCGCAGCCAGCCGCCAACCACTCCAGGAAGAAGTCACCCGGGATGGGCTCGGCGCGCGCGAAGCCCACGAGATCGAAGCCCGCCTGGGTGGAGAGCTGGCGGAGATGTTTGGTGGACAGCGGGGGCACGGCTTCTACATAACCCAACCGCCGCGCCCCTTCCGAGATGACCCACGGGACTAGGTCGTGGGCTTCTCCGGAATCCACTTCACGTCCTCGACACCCGCCCGGCGGTTGGCCACCCGCGCCATGACGAAGAGCAGGTCCGAGAGCCGGTTGAGGAAGGACAGCACGTCATCGGACGCCTCGCCCTCGCTCAGGGCGGTGAGCACGCGACGCTCGGCCCGCCGGCACACCGTGCGCGCCAGATGCAGCGCGGCGGACGCCTGGACGCCCGCGGGCAGGATGAAGTGCGTCATGGGGGACAGCTCGCCCTCGAAGGTGTCGATCGCCCGCTCCATGTCCGTGACCCACTCGCTCTTGAGCGGGGGAATGAAGCCGGAGGCCTTGGTGCCGGGAGGCGTGGCCAGCACCGCGCCCACGGTGAAGAGCTGCTCCTGCAGGCGCTGGAGCAGGGCATCCAGGTCGCTCGGCATGGACAGGGAGCGCGCCAGCCCCAGCGCGGCGTTCAGCTCGTCCACCTCACCGTAGGCGTCCACGCGGACGCTGTCCTTGCGGACCCGTCCTCCACCGAACAGGCCCGTCTCTCCCTTGTCTCCAGTCTTCGTATAGATCTTCAATGGTGTGTTCCCTTGCGTTGGACAATCGGCACCGCACCTGGCGGAAATTCGCGCCCGGGGGGTCCGTGGGCTAGGAGAAGTCCATGACACCCTACCTCGCCCTGCTCGAGCACGTCCTGCATCACGGCACGAAGAAGAGCGACCGCACCGGCACCGGCACGCTGAGTGTCTTCGGCCATCAGATGCGCTTCGATCTCACGCGGGGCTTCCCCCTGGTGACGACGAAGAAGCTCCACCTCAAGTCCATCATCCACGAGCTGTTGTGGATGCTCGCGGGCGGCACGAACGTGCACGCGCTCCAGGCGCACGGTGTCACCATCTGGGACGAGTGGGCCGACGCCGAGGGCAACCTCGGCCCCATCTACGGCCACCAGTGGCGCTCCTGGTCCACGCCCGAGGGGGGCGCCATCGATCAGATGACCCAGCTCGTCGAGGGGCTGAAGAAGAACCCCGACTCGCGGCGCCACCTGGTGAGCGCGTGGAACGTGGCGGACCTGGGCGCCATGAAGCTGCCGCCCTGTCACATCCTGTTCCAGTTCTACGTGGCCAACGGGCGGCTGTCCTGCCAGCTCTACCAGCGCAGCGCGGACATCTTCCTGGGCTTGCCCTTCAACATCGCCTCCTACGCCCTGCTGACGATGATGGTGGCGCAGGTGACGGGGCTCGAGGCCCATGAGTTCATCCACACCTCGGGCGACGCGCACCTGTACCTCAACCACGTGGAGCAGGCGCGCGAGCAGCTGAAGCGCGAGCCCCGGCCCCTGCCCCGGATGACGCTCAACCCGGCCGTCCGCTCGCTCTTCGACTTCAAGTACGAGGACTTCACACTCAGTGGGTACGAGCCCCACCCCGCCATCAAGGCCCCGGTGGCCGTATGACGCTGTCGGCCATCGTGGCGATGGCATCCAACCGCTGCATCGGCCGGGACAACACCCTGCCCTGGCGCCTGCCGGCGGACCTCCAACGATTCAAGCGGCTCACCCTGGGACACACGCTCCTCATGGGCCGCAAGACGTACGAGTCCATCGGTCGGCCGCTGCCCGGCAGGACGATGCTCGTGGTGACGCGCCAACAGGGTTGGGCCCCCGAGGGCATCGAGGTGGCGCACTCGCTGGAGGAGGCCCTCGCGCGGGCACGCGGCGACGAGGTCTTCCTCGCGGGAGGCGCCCAGCTCTACGAGCAGGCGATGGACCGGGTGCGTCGGCTGTACCTCACACGCATCGACCGCGAGTACGAGGGCGACACCTTCTTCCCCGAGGTGGATCTGTCCACCTGGCGCCTCACCGCCGAGGAGTTCCATCCGGCCACCGACACCACGCCGCCCTTCGCCTTCCTCACTTACGAGCGGTGATCACCACTGGTTTTGATTCTGCCTCGCAACATTGAGAATATGTGGGCGGACTGGTAGAGGGTGGAGCGTGAAGCGCACCGGTCTACTGCTCCTGTCCCTGCTGCTCACGGCGCCGGTGGCCACCGCCGCCGAGAGCGAGTCCGAAGCGCGCACCTGGCACCGCCTGGTGGGCATTCTGCAGTACCTGCAGGCGGACTATCCGGCGGCGGTGGAATCCAAGTCGGACTTCGAGCTGGCCGAGCAGCGCAGCTTCATCGCCGAGGCCACCGAAGCGGCGCGCGAGCTGGGACGCCCCGGGGAGACGTTCGTCGCGCGGCTGGAGGAGATCAAGGCCCGGGTGGACAAGGCCGCGGATCCCGAGGGCGTCAGCCAGGACTGCGGCGCGCTGGTGGAGGATCTGGTGCTCGCGGGGGGACTGGCCCGCAGCCCGCGGATGGCGCCGGACCTGAAGGTGGGCGAGCGTGTCTACCAGGAGAGCTGCGCGGCCTGTCACGGCGCGGACGGACGCGCGCAGGTGCCCATCGCCCAGACGATGGAGCCGCGTCCCACCAACTTCCATGACGCGGAGATCATGGGCGGGCTCACGCCCTACAAGGCCTTCAACACGGTGGGCTTCGGCGTGCCCGGCACCGCCATGCCGGGCTATCCCACCCTGACCGAGGAGGAGCGTTGGGGCCTGGCCTTCTTTCTCTTCACGCTCCGCCAGCCCCCGTGTGACGCCGTGCCGCCCCGCGTGTCGCTGGAGAAGCTCGCCAACGCCACGGACAACGAGCTCGTCCAGGCCTATGGGCAGGAGCACCTCGCGTGCCTGCGCCGGAAGATGCCGGACGTGGACGCGGAACGCGGCCTGCTGGTGACGCGCGAGTACGTGGAACAGGCGCTCAAGCTGGGCGCCTCCGGGGACATGCTGGGCGCGCGCAACGCGCTGCTGGACGCCTACCTCAAGGGGCTGGAGCCGGTGGAGGTGACGCTCCGGGCGCGCAACCCCGACCTGGTGCTCAAGCTGGAGAAGGCCTTCCTGGACACGCGCGTGGCCGCCGAGCGCAAGAGCCCGCACCTCCAGGACGAGGGCCGCGTCCTGCTGTCGCTGCTGGATGAGGCGCGCCGGGACAGTGGCGACACGATGAGCTTCCTGTCGGTCATCTGGATCACCCTGCTCATCCTGCTGCGCGAGGGCTTCGAGGCGACCATCATCATCGCCGCGCTGCTGGCGATGCTGCGCAAGATGCAGGCGCCCGAGTACGCGCGCGTGGTGCACCTGGGCTGGGTGTCCGCGCTGGTGGTGGGGGCGCTCGCCTTCATCTTCGGCCGGCACCTGATGAACGGGGCCAACCGCGAGATGCTCGAGGGCATCGCCGGGCTCGTGGCGGTGGCGATGCTGCTGTACGCGGCGCTGTGGCTCAACGCGCGCGCCAACATGAGCAAGTTCATGGGCGAGCTGCGCGAGAAGATGAAGGGGGCGCTGGGCCGCGGCAGCATGATGGGCCTGTTCGCCATCGCCTTCACCTCGGCGCTGCGCGAGAGCGTGGAGACGGCCATCTTCCTGCAGGGGCTCGCGCTCGACTCGGCGTCGGGCGTGGCCTGGGGGTGCGCCGCGGGCGCCGTGGCGCTCACCGTGCTCGTCCTCTTCGTCAACCGCGTGGGCTACAAGCTGCCCATGAAGACGCTCTTCAAGGCGTCCACCGTGCTGCTGGTGGTCACCGCCATCATCCTCCTGGGCAAGGCGATCCGTGCCCTCCAGGAGGTCGCCCTGGTGCCCATCCACCCCATCCGCTTCGTCACCATCGACCTGCTCGGCATCTACCCCGACGCCATGTCCCTCATCCCCCAGGCGGTGCTCACCGCCATTCCGCTCGCCCTGCTCCTCATCAAGCGGCGCGGCGGCGGAACGGCGAGCCTGGCGGACACCTCGTCCCAGGCCGAGGCTCAGGCCGGGAAGTAGCGGCCGGACTCCTCGCGCACCCTTCCCTCCTCCCGCAGCTTCAGCAACACCGCCAGGGCGCTGCGCTCCGCGATGGGCAGCAGGAACGCGGGCGTCTCCGTGTAGGCGCGCTCCACCACCTGCGCCAGCGTGACCCCCTCCTCGGGCACCGCCGCCACGATGCGGGCCTCGCGCGCCGCCCGGTGGTCCAGGTACTCCTGGAGCTTGCCCGGCCCATCCGGAATCGCCATGCCGTGCGCCGGGTGCAGCGTCGTCACCGGCCAGTCCCGCAGCCGCGCGAGCTGCCGCAGGTACTCGCCCATGTCCCCCTCGGGCGGATCGATGACGATGGAGCCCACGCCCGCCACCATGTCACCCACCACCGCCGCGCGCGTGCGCTCGTCCACCAGGCACAGGTGGCCCCGCGCGTGTCCCGGCGTGTGCAACACCCGCCAGCGCTGGGGCGGACTGCCCGCCAGCTCCAGCACCTCCCCGTCCTCCAGGAGCCGCTCCGTCGGCACGGGCACCCGATCCGCCGTGCGCGCATGGCACCACAGGGGCGCGTTCAGCCGCGCCGTCACCGCGCCCACGCCCCCGATGTGGTCTCCATGGTGGTGGGTGAGCACCACCGCCTTCACCCGGGCCCCTTCCGCCACCAGCCCCTCCACCATCTCCAGCAACCCCTCCAGCTCTTCCTCGTCCCCCGCCCCGGGGTCCACGAGCAGCAGCTCCCCATTGCCCAGCACGTACACGTTGGTGTGCGTGGCCGGAGGCAGGGTCGCCGTGCGCACGGGGAACACCCGCACGCCCTGGTGGTACTCGATGCGCCGCGCGATGAAGTCCGGAGCGAGCGGCGGCGAGGCCAGCTCCGCCAGCGCCGCCTCGCGCGAGCCGAAGCGCGCCATCACCCGCAGCACGTGCACCGCGGGCGGGTGCAGGAGCGCCGTGCCCACCTCCCAGCGAGAGAGCGCCTCGGCCGGCGTCACCCACGCCGCCTCCGACAGTTCCCCGGCCCACCACTCCGCCCGCATCCCCTCGTCCACCTCCACCAGATAGAAGAAGGTGTCGAAGCGCACGGGCGCGAACTCCGGCGTCACCCACCGCCCCGCCGCCGGGAAGTCCTCGGCCCGCAGCACGAGCCCGTGCCGCTCGAGCAACTCCCCCCACGGCGACTCACCCGCCAGGAGCGCCCGGCGCAGCGCCGTCACCGCCTCGGGGGAGAGGCGCTCGGCGCCCTCGGCCACCAGCACCCCGGTCTCCTCCAGCAGCTCGCGCGCCGCGGCCGCCCGCAACGCCGCCTCCTGCCCCGAGGCCCCCCGCACCGGCACCGCCGCGTCCGCCTTGTCCACCTTCCCGCCGGGAAAGGCATAGAAGCCGCCCGCGAAGGCGAGCGCCTTCTCGCGCTTCACCCAGAACAGCTCCACCCCCGTGGGCGTGCGGCGGTAGGGCACCACCACCGACGCGAGCCGGGGCACCGCGACGGGGGGAGGCGGAGGCGCTCCGGCGATTGTCTCACTCATTCCCGCACCACCTGTCCAAGCAGACGCGCCATCATGTTGCGCGCGTCCTCGATTTGATCCGGCCGCACGTACACCCGGGACAGCCGCACCGCGCCCTTGTAGCGCTGATAGAGCGGCGTGTAGCGCGCCACCTCCGTGAGCCGGCCGGTGGACACGTCGATGATGAACAGGCTCGGCCCCGAGCCCTCCGAGAAGTACTTGGAGAGCACGCCCCGGGACTCCACCGTGAAGTGCTCGAAGCCGCCCGTCACCAGCGCGCTGCGCAGCACCTCCAGGTCATAACCCACGTCGCGCTCGGTGAACTGCGCGAGCAGCTTGAAGCCCTGGCGCGACGCGATGCGCTGGGCCCAGCGGTTCTTCGAGCGGCGCAGCGTGTACCAGAGCGCCACGTCGTCACAGTAGAGGAAGCCCTCGGGGTCGGCGGGGATCTCGAACTCGCCGGGCGCCTCCTCGTAGTAGCGCCGCAGCATGTGATCGAAGTTCACCGAGGTGTGGTGGTAGTACACCGACAGGAACATGTGGTGGCGGCTGAGCAGGAAGTCCTCGAAGGCGAACGCCGCCGCCCGGCTCAACGCCAGATAGGCGCGCCCGTCCTTGATGGCCGGGTTCAGGTTGGACACCAGCCAGTCCATGTCGTACCGGCCATAGTTCACGCCCGTGTAGAACGAGTCGCGCAGCAGGTAGTCCATGCGGTCCGCGTCCAGCTCCCCGGACACGATGGCGCGCAACAGCGGCGTCCAGTCCACCCCCTCGTGGGAGAAGCCGGGATCCCTCGGGAGCTTCGCCCCGGTAATGAGCCCCACCGCCGCCTCGGGGGTGATGCCCAGGGGCGCGTAGCTCTCCTGGATGAGGGGCGTGAGTGAACTGTCCAACAGAAGCTTGGCGGTGAAATCTTCGTGCGTGGCCTGCTCGCCCTCCGCCACGGAGTCCAACCAGGCCGGGAGCCGCAGCAGCGCACGCCGGGGGGCGATGCTCTCGGAGGCATGGGACAGGGGCATGTGCCCCAGGTCATGACACAGCACGGCGAGCCGGACGGCGGCGTTGAAGCGCTCGCGCACCGGCGTGGGCAGACCCGAGCGGGCGGTGACGGCGAGGAAGACCCGGGAGGCCACGTGCATGGCGCCGAGCGAATGCGCATGCCGGGTATGGGTGCCCCCCGGGAATGCCAGGTCGCCGAAGCCCAGTTGGCGCACGTGGCGAAGCCGTTGGTAGAACCGGCTGTCAATGACGGCCTTCTCCTCGCCACTCACATCGATGGTGCCGTGGATGGGGTCACGAATCCGCATGGTTCTCCTCATACTTCCAGACACTGCTCAGCGGCCAGCCAATCGGGCCCGCTGTGAACTGTCATCCCCCCTGGGGACGTGCTAACCCTGGCCGTCGACACATGCCCCGCATGCACATCGCCATCCTGTACAACCGAGACCATGAGCAGTTGGAGGACGACCCGGGTCGGGAGGCGCGAGCAGACGTGATGCGAGTGGCCTCCGCGCTCTCCGAGGCCCTCACCCAAGATGGAACCCAGGTCGAGCTCGTTCCCGTCACGGGCTCCCGGCTGGAGTTCGTGGACGTGCTCGCCCGGATGCAGCCCGACCTGGTCATCAACCTCTGCGAGTCCGTGGCGGCGGACAGTCGGGCGGAAACCATCATCCCCTGCCTGCTGGACATGCTGGGGCTGCCCTACACGGGCGCATCCGCGCTCTCGCTCACCCTCGCCCTGCACAAGGACAAGGCCAAGGAGCTGCTCAAGGCGCGCGGCGTCTCCACCCCGGGCTTCGCGCGGGTGGACCGGCTCGAGGACCTGGACGCGGTGACCCTGCCCTTCCCGCTCATCGTCAAGCCGGCGCGCGAGGATGCCAGCGTGGGCATCACGAGCGACTCGGTGGTGCACGACCGGGAGGGCCTGCGCCGCGCGGTGGACGCGGTGCTGCGCACCTTCCAGCAGCCCGCGCTCGTCGAGCAGTTCATCGCCGGCCGCGAAATCTACGTGCCACTGCTGGGCAACTCGCCCCGCCGGGCCCTGCCCCTGTCGGAGATCCGCTTCGGCCAGCTCTTCGCCGACCGGCCCAACATCGTCACCTACGCGGGCAAGTGGGAGACCGGCTCGCCCGAGTACGTGAACACCCCCTCCGGCCCCTGTCTGCTGACGGACACCGTCCTGGAGGCGCGGCTCGTCCAGACGGCGATGGACGCCTTCGCCGCGCTGGAGGGCCGGGACTATGGACGCGTGGACATGCGCGTCACCCCCGAGGGCGTGCCCTACGTCATCGACATCAACCCCAACTGCGATCTCCACCCGGAGGCGGGCTTCGCCAAGGCCGCGCGCTCGGCCGGAATCGACTACCGCACCCTCGCCCGGCAGCTCGTGGCGATCGCCCTCGAGAGACACCATGGACATCCGACCGCTCGCAGAAAAGGACCGGGAGCCCCTCGCCTCCCTGATTCATCGAATCGAAACCTTCTCCCAGGACGAGCAGGTGTGCGCCATCGAGCTCGTCGATCTCGCGCTTCAGCCGAATAACCCCGACTACAAGATCCTCGTCGCGGACCGGGACGGCACGCTCGTGGGCTACGTGTGCTACGGCCCCACGCCGATGACGGAGGGCACGTACGACCTGTACTGGATCGCCTCGGACCCCGAGGTGCGGGGCCAGGGCGTGGGCGCCTCGCTGGTGTCGGGCATGGAGGCGGACCTGCGCCGCCGGACGGCCCGCATCATCCGCGTGGAGACGAGCGCCACGGAGGCCTACGGTCCCACCCGCGGCTTCTACGCCTCCATGAAGTACATGGAGGAGGCGCGCATCCGCGACTTCTACAAGGTCGGCGACGACCTCATCATCCTCACCAAGCGGGTCTGAGCCGCACCACGCGCCAGGCCCGCGCGCCGGAGCCGCGCGCGTGACTTCCCTCAAGACCTTCCTCCCCCTGAGCGCCGCCGTCCTGGGTCTGGCGCTCGTGCAGTGCAAGAAGCAGGACGCCGCGCCCGCGGCTCCTCCTCCGGTCCAGGCGCAGCGGGCCCCCGAGTCCGCCGCCCCGCCCCAGCAGGCGCCCGCCGCCGTCTCCGACGTGGTGAAGGCGAAGCGGCCCGCGGGGGGCGAGTACCTGGGGCTGTACCTCGTGGACAAGAAGGTGGGCTACGTCTTCAACGACCTGGGCCTCATCCCGGGCCGGGCGGACCGGGTGCGTGCCATCAATGAGTTGCACTTCAAGGCGCAGGTGGGGGCGCGGCTGTCCGAGCGCGTCCACCGCGAGGAGCGCATCTACGAGGCCCACCCCGGCGGCCGGCTGGTGGCCTTCACCATCGAGCAGCGTGGGGATGGCGGCACGCAGACGCTGGTGGGCAGCGCCACGCCCACGGGGATCAGCGTGGTGCGCAAGCGTCCGGGGATGCAGGACGAGACGGTGAACCTGCCGGCCACGTCGGAGGTGGTGGAGGACGCGGACCAGGTGCGCGTGGCGCTGCTGCGCCGGACGAACCTGAGCGGGGCGGTGCTGGATGGGATGGACCTGGGCACCTACAAGCTCGCCACCACGGTGCAGCCCTCCGAGGAGCGGCTCATCAGCGGCGTCAAGGTGAAGGTGGGCCGGGCCGTCAGCGTCTCGGACAAGGAGAAGGTGCCGGTGACGGCCTGGGTGGCCGAGGAGGATGGGCGGCTCTTGGAGATGGAGTACGGCCAGACGATGAAGGCGCGCGCCGAGCCCGAGGCGGTGGCCAAGCGACTGGATCTGGTGGAAGTGTTCGGCCTCACGCGCGTCGTGCTGCCCAAGGCGCTGCCCGAGTCGGCGCACGCGATTCCCGGCGAGGTGAAGCTGGTGATGGAGAACCTGCCGGAGAAGTTCCAGCAGGACAGCTACCGGCAGAAGTACCAGCGCGAGAAGGACGGGCGCGTCCTGGTGACGCTGTCCGCGAGGCCCCCCGAGCCCAAGGTGCTCAAGCCCCGGCCGCTCGCGGACCCCGAGGGCGGGGAGAACCTCAAGACGTCCATCATCATCGAGAGCGACAACCCGCGCATCGTCGAGCAGTCACGGATGCTGGTGGGGGGAGAGAAGGACGCCTACGCGGCGGCGAAGAAGATCGTCGAGTGGGTGGCGAGCACGCTGCAGAAGGACTACGGGTCGAGCGCGGACCGGGCCACGGACGTGCTGCGCCAGCGCAAGGGTGACTGCACGGAGCACTCGCTGCTGACGGTGTCGCTGCTGCGCGCGGCGGGCATTCCGGCCCGGCGGGTGGATGGCGTCATCTACATGGTGAACGCGGATGGAGTTCCGGCGCTCTACTGGCACGAGTGGGTGGAGGCCTTCGTGGGCGAGTGGACCCAGATGGATCCGACCTTCAACCAGGTAGTGGCGGACGCCACGCACTTCGGCGTGGGGCGGGAGGGCAACGCGGAGATCACCCCCCTCATCGGCTCGCTCAAGGTGCTTGAGGTGAAGTAGGGCCGCGAGCCGGATGGCAAGCGCTCGCCTTAGCGCGAGCGGTTTCAATTCGAGGCAGCGAGCCACCACACAGAACAGAAGGCGGTGGGAATCGACCCCCCAAACAAGGCGATGGAAAACCCCAGGCAGGACATGCTGTTACCCACTATCTCCTTGATTCGCCTCGGGTTCATCATCCCGTCCCGTCCCACGCCATGCCCCCTGTATGCCGCCTCCAACCACCTTGGAGGGGCACACTGGGGGCATATTCGGCTCACCAGCATGAAGCCGCTCACGGACGCGAGCGGCCAGAGTCCTCTGCTATCCTAATGTTCACGAGAAGTCCGTTGGAACTTGGCAGTAGCATGTGCCCCAATGAGAGGCGACTGAGAGGGAGCAAGTGGGAGCGCGCGAGTGGGAGTAGTGGTGGAGGTGGCCTGAGGGGGCAGTGCTGTACGAGATGGTGAGGGACAATCTCGCCGCGCTTCCACCTTAGACTTATACGCTATTCCGGCACTCACTCACTGGTTCTGGAAAATCGTTCCCATGTAGGCTTGCATCAACTGGAGTTCTGACTGGCTCACGCGATTTGCACCTAAGTCTAGAGGGTTCAATGGAGGAAGTTCTCAAAAACATCAAGGAGAGCATAGCGCTTGCCGACTACATAGAGCGAGCATGGCGCTGGCTCACTCAGATAAAAGACTGGAACAGCTGGCAAGGGTGGCTTGCCCGAATCTTAATCGTGGCTGTATTTTTTGGATCTTGCCTCTGGCTACTGAGGAAAGGGTTAGAGTGGCTTATCGCCATTCAAGAAGACTGGAAGAAGGCCGGCCTGCCTGTTGCAATGAGCAATGAGCAGCGCGCCGCCATTCGAAGGCGTCGCCAATTTTGCAAGGTCCTTCGCAGTGATCTTGACACTCTCAACAAAGCCGAGAACTGGAATGACCAATTCTTTGCAGATCTCGAAGCAGAGGTCGAAGCGCAAGGATGGTATTATGCCTCCCGCTTCGACAAGCTCATTCGTCGCAGAGCATTCGGACTTAGGCGGGTGAGATCATTGTTCCAAGCTCTTGAAACCAGCACAGAGCAAGCCTTATTGCTTGTTGGCGAACCAGGGAGTGGGAAAAGCGTAGCGCTACGGCATCTTGCCTATCAAGTCGCAGATCGCGGCGCAAAGTCATCGGACTTGAAGGCAAAAATCCCTCTCTATGTAAACCTCAAAGAGTTGCCCCATCCCCCAGCGACCGGGCCCACCGCAGATTGGATACGTAAATTTGTAATTGACAACGTGCGGCGAGGGGATGCAGATACCGCTGACTATATTAAAGAGCATTGGGATGCGCACCTTCGCGATGGCCTATGGCTCTTCTTGTTCGACTCGTTCGATGAGATTCCCGAGGTAATGCATGCTCCCGCAGGAAGCACCAGCATACAGCAGTACGCAGAAGCGATTCGGCAATTTCTGGCAAATATGAGCGACTGTCGAAGCATTCTCGCCTCACGGGAGTTCAAGGGCCCCGAATCGCTCCCTTGGCAAAAATTTCGCATCCTTCCACTCAGTGTTGAGCGGCAAAACGAACTCATTGAGAAAAGTTTTCTTTCGTCAGATCATAAAAAAATTATTCGCACACGCCTTGCTGAAAGCAACAGTAATCTAAACCAGAGCCCCTTATTTCTCGCCTTGCTTTGCCGCCATATCAAGCAGGAAGGACGCGCACCAACAAATGACCATGATTTACTTGCCAAACACATCAATCGACTGGCCGAGCGCGATCCAGAATACATTAAAAACAAACACGGGCTCACACCTCAGCAACTCCTAGATGGAGCCACCGAACTCGCGGTTCTCTTTGCGACAGATTCGCAACTAAGCCTTGCACCAACATACGATCAAATAGCGGCAGCACTGCCACCAGATTCGCTCACGCACCAACGACTCGACTCCCTGCTTTCTGCATTGATTGATGTCAAGATTGGGCGAAGCGACGTGCAAGAGTCCAAACCTGGGGACAGGCGTTTTACTTTCTCGCACAGGCGCTATCAAGAAACGCTATTTGTGCGTCATCTATCTATTAACCCACAATTTATTTCTGCAATAGATCTTCTTGTCGACAAGAGATGGCGCGAATACACCGTGGCCCTCTTGCAAAGCGCGGAAAATGCTACGATTGAGCCGATTCTCGAAACTGCCACACAGATTCTTGCCCTTCTTGAGCAAAAGCAGCAATCAGTCGCTGTGCTGCCCGGCTTTGGCGATGAATTAAGCTACCACGCCTGGAGCGAATCAGAATATCAGTTATTGGGTATTCTTCAGGAAGGGCTTGGCAAGCGCCCAGAACTCGTCCCGCCGTCGCTTACTGCAGCCGTTGAAAGATTTCTCGCACATCGTTGGTCCACGGGGGACTTGTTGGACCGAATGTTGGTTATTCGATATGGCGGGCTGCTGCCTGCGGCGCGTCTGTCTGACTATCTGACATTCGCAGTGGAGCTAAAGATCTCGGTCATGCAAGAAATTGCGCTTCGCCGTGTTATGTTTTTCCCCAGCATATCCGACAAATTGGCAAAGTGGATTCGCAAAGAACTCAGTGAGCAAGCGCTCTGGGCGTGGACCGTCCAGAGGCAATTGCGACTACAAGCCTTAGCAGCACGACTTCCCACCGAAGTTGGGGCCGACAAAGTAGTCCGAAGAGGTGCATGGCTGCGGGCAACCCTTCCTTCCGCACTACTAGTACGGCTAATACGCACTTTTCCAAAACCAATAAAAGGCAAAACAACATCTGCAAATGATTCAACTGAAACAAAGCGCTATGCCGAACCCCATGAAGTCAAAAGTTCAGACTTCATAGTCTTTGCCACCCAATTTTACTTGCTGTCAATATTTCTTTCCGTCTTAAGATATACAACAAACCAGTGGTGGTTTGGGGCTGCCTGGGTGGTATTCACTCTGTTCTCGATAGCGCTGATTAACTATCTCTTCTGCGAGATCGTCGACGGAAAGGCTCGTGATTACATTGCAGCGCTATCTGAATCGCGGACGAGACTGGTATTGACGGGCATGTACTTCCTGGGTGGATTTGGTGCTGTTTATTATGGCGGTAAAGGTACCGTATGGGGTTCAGTGGTCCCCTTATCTGCCATGATGTTCTGGGGTGGCACTTCGATATGGGAGTGGCTGTCTCAGACCAAGCGGCGAAGAAACCAACAGAGGCGTCTGAATCAATTTTTAGCACAATCCATATTGCCACCGTCCTTTGTGCTTCAGGCACGGTCGCTTGACGAGTTGTGTTGTTGGATGGTTGATGCAAGGCAGCCTGTGGCGCATAGCGTGGAGTTTTCGCGTTCACTCTCTCGCGCTTTATTGCATGGCACTGAGCAGGCAGTTGGCCCAAAGGCCGGACCGCCACTAATCGACTATCTAGCGTCCTGCGAATACAAAACGTCAGGATTGCTTCCTCCCCGGATTGGTGTTGCCATGAGTATCATCCATGGGTTTGGATTATGAAGAGATTACTCCCTCATGTAGGGGCAGAGCCAAAGCTAGAAAGGCGAGCCGGACCGGTGTCAAACGACTCGTGAGGGAAGAGGTGTCGATACGAGTCCTTTGACCCCTTCTCATGGGACATTGAGGGTTGATGGCGCAGGGAGCGTCACGCTGCCGTCTTCAGCCGGCCCGCCACGTCCTGCAGCACCTGTCCGCTCCGCGTGAGGAACTCCGCGATCGTCTCCAACTGCGGGACGCTGTAGGCCGAGAGTTCCTCCCCCATGCAGCGCGCCGGGTAGGGTGTCAGACGACTCGTAAGGGAGGAGTTGTCGGACCAGGTCCCTTGACCCCCTCCCGGATCACAGGGCAGGCGCCGAAAAGTCGGCCGACGCACGGGGACCTCATGGTACAAAACCTACAGCATGCGAACGGCGTCGACCCCTCAGCGGCTCTTGGCGATGAGCCTCGGCCTTCTGCTTTTTTCTTGTAGTACGCTCCAGACTTCGAGCCCCGCCCCTACGAGCGTCCAAGAACTTTCTCGCTGGGTGCTCGTCATCAAGGAGACGCCAGAGGGACAGGTCACCCATGCATGGGAGCCATTTAGCAATTTCGATCTGTCAAAGTACCCGAACCGAGCGAGCAGCAGTACCGCTGATGCCCTCGTTGTCCGAACTGCCTGGACTCGCAGTTGCGAGGACGAGCTTGATACCTGCAAGAACATTTGCATGAAGTCGCTCAGGGGCCGGAATTGGAGCCACGCGAGTCGGGGCTCGAAGGATGGAATATGTCGCGACAGGTGCAGGCCCGCTTACAATGACTGTTGTCGGCTCCGCGAACTGGCCGAAACCCTGAAATTTCCGGCTACGGACAAAGCAGTCGATTGGTTGAAGCAGCACCACGAAGAACTCTTGGCTGGCACCGTGGTCGTCATTGCCGGGGTGGTGTTCGTCGCGGTTGTCGTGGGAAGCGGAGGAACCGCTCTGGTCCTCGTTCCAGCGGTCCTGCTCGTGTCGTCGGATGTTCCTTCCGAACCCCAAATCGCGGCGGTGCAGCCATGACGTCCTCCACCCTTCTTTCCGACTCACACGAGGTGATTGGGATGCTCTGGAGCGATGCGCAGTCACCCGAACAGACGCGCCTTCTGGGGCTCGCGCGAGATGCCATCCACTTCGTTTTCGCTACGGGACAGCGGTATCAATTCTCAGACTTCCGCGAAGCCCTCTCGTCTGATACCCACCCTGCCGCGACCGTCGGCCCGCCTCCAGATGGCTCCGCGAGCATCGAGGAGCGCATGGACGGAGCGGCTGGCTTCTTCACGAAGCTTCGCGACGAGGCCGATTCCTCCGAGGAGAAGAAGCGTCTCCAGGTCTTTCTCGATGCATTCCACTTCATCGCCTTGACCGGTCAGACCGGCGCTTTCGGGGAGTACCTCGAGCACGTCGAGGCGGGTGCACCTCCTTATGCTATTGCCTCTTTCGATACGAGAGAGGAGGCGGAAGCCTGGCTTGGAAATCACCCCAATCCTCCCGATTTCGCCAACGTGCTGATCGCGAACGGCTATCACGATGTGTTCCATGACCGTGAAACGAACGTCCGCCGCCTGCTGCGCAACCGCGGTCTCGAGTACTACCTCGCGGAGCTCGCACAAGAGGAGCCTCCCGTCGCCGCCGCGTCTTTCGCCAGCCTTGAAGAAGCAGAGGCCTGGCTGACGGCACAACCCGAGCCAGCCAGATGGGCGTGGGTGTCCATCGCAGGTGAGCCCTACCTCGCGGTGTATCATCCCAACATCGGCCACCGCGCCCTCTACCCACTTTCCATGGCCAAGGGATACGAGCTGCCACCCGATGCACCGCAGGGGAGTGCGTGAAAGGCGTCGATGACGTCGAAGAGACGCGCCTGCGGGGTGCTGGCGCGTCCACTTCTCACGTACGCCGATACGAGTCCTCTGATCCCCTTGGAACTCAGGGCTGCACGGAGCGCGGCAAGGGCTCCGGCTTCTTCACGGGGATGAAGCACTTGCCCTGGTACTCGGCCGTGTTTCGCGGACAGGGCGCATCCAGCTTGTGTTGGATCCAGCATCCCCCCCGGATTTCCGTCTCCGTCCCTTCGAGACACGGCGGCTTGCGCTGTTCCTTGAAGGGCGCCTCCGGCATCGGATAGGCGATGACCGCCAGAGCGAGGTCTTGTCCATCCGCGAAGAACGCAGACTCGCCGGGCGTGTCATCCGCCCGCCCGGGCTCGGGCGCGTGAGGCCCGAGTAACGACCAGACACCGAGGCCCACCACGAGCACGGCAACCCCAGCGGCGGCGAGCCACGTCCTGGAAGGACCCACCCGGCACACACGCGAGTCCCTGGACCCCAGGCCGAGCGCGGGCCCGCTGGCGAGGTGGGCGTCTACCTCGTCATCATCCTCCACGCGCTTGAACGCGGCCGTCATCAGGACCAGGAGGTTGGTCAGCTCCGACGTACGCACCGAGGCGGGCGCCTGTTCCACGTCCACCGTCACCGAGTCCCGCTCCGAATCGTAGATGAGACTCATCCGACAATCGCCCCCGGGTTGCCACTCCACGTCATCTCTCGGAATGAGCGTCAGGGCCGGAGTGCCCGTGGCCACGTTCCGCGCTTCATGGAGGCGCCCCAGGCGGGCATCCACCTCGTAGCACCTGCCCAGTTCGAAGGGCCCCGGTCCACCGACCTTCCCGCTCTTATCGTCCGCCATGGTGAGGCTCCTGCGTAGAGACTCACAGGGGACCGGATTTGACCCCTCAAGTCAAGGAGGACCAGGAGCCCTCTGCGGTCAGTCCAACGGGGTTTCCTCACCGGACTGCGGACCCGGAGCGGGTGTCGTTGGACCAGGAGTCAAACGACTCGTAGGGGGAGAAGTGTCGATATAAGACCTTTGACACCTTCTCAGGGACACCTTCTCAGGATGCTTGCTGTACTAGCGGTGGGGATGATCAAGCTGAAAACCATCGTTTTGAGGCTCGTTCCTCTGTGGCTCGGCGCCTGCGCGACCATGGTCGTCGGCGGCATCCCACCGAGTTCGTTCGAGTTTCACCCCACGGTTCCTGTCGGCGGCGGGCTGCCGGGGGGATGGATGGTGGCCCAGGTGGTCATCCAGCTGGGGAGTGCTTCTCCATCGGACCCTCGAGCGGTCTGGTGCGACATTGAAGTAGGCCTTCCGCAGGTGAACCACTTGGGCCCGGTTTCCAATGAGGCGGCTCAGGTCACATGTGCCGCGGCAGCCGATCAAGCCGCCCGCATCGTCTTGCAGCAGAAACTGGCGGTGTCCGCTCTTATCTGCAAGCGATTCCAGGAGAGAATGGAGGCACTCATCAGTCAATCGATCCCAGGAGTCCGCGTCACCAAGATCCAGACAGCCGGGCTCCAACCCAGACGATTCCCAGATGGGGATGACTTCGGCCTGCTCGGATGGCCCGCGAGCCGTAGGCTGTCCTCCATCAACAGATAATGACAGGGGAGCCACTTTCTTGATGCCACTCACAGCTGCTGAACTCACCGACCTGGTCCACCGCTTCTACCCGAGGAATGTCTACACCACGGATGCGCGGTATGAATCACAGGCGGAAGCTGTCGAACTGCGCGCCTTCAGGAAGGCAGCCCAAGAAGACAGCAGCGCATGGACTACACTGCTGCAACGCATCCGCCAGGAACTGCCAGAATGCAGTCTCTGGGAACTTCCCTTTTTGATCTACGATCCCTGTCGCTGTGTTCGAGTATCGCTCGCGGGCTCACCGGTAGGAGCACCCGAACAGAAGGCCGTGGTGCTACTCGCCAGCATCCTCGCGCCCGTGCACCACATCTACGCTTCCTGGCAACAAGTCGAAAACCATCGAGTCATCAAGCAGCAACTCTGGCATCCGCCGCTTCCTCCCGAGTACCAAACACTTGAGACCCGGTTGAACTCGCTGGCGCAGTCCGTGCTGGGGACGTCCACACTGCCCAACGAGGTTCTCTTCACACCAGTTTCAGACGTTCAAGTGGGAAACCTGGACCTGGGTCATGCCCAACTCATCCACTGCCTCTTCACGGATCGGCTCTGGTAGTTCACCCTCGTCAAGACACCGCTAGAGCACCGATCAGACTTCGATGAACCTGGGGCCACTCAGGCCCTCGTCTTCCAGTGCCCGTTTCACACGCTCGGAGACGATGAGGGCCACGGGCCAGCCCCATGGCCGGAAGATGTGGGCGTCCCCAACCTTCTCGGGGTCCACTTTCAGCCCGACCACGTTCCGGTAGTGGCCCACTCTCTCGGGCTCTCCATGACGGGGTTCCCAGAAGGAGAATTCTTCGCACCGAGCCTCATCCACGCACCGGATGAGGCGAAGGGTGTTGAGGACGAAGTAGGGATCGGGATGCTCTTCGACCCGTGCCGGAATGAGCTGTATCTGATGTTGGATTCCCAGTCGCTCACAAAGGGTGGCGAACCGACCATTGACCACCGCGAAATCGAGGCCCGTCTGGCTAAAATCCAGAGCACGTCCCCGACGGTATAAAGGGAGGACAAGCGGCGCCTCCCAATGGAGCGCCCTGCCTTGCAAGAAGTCCTGGGGGATGATTTCTCGCCCCTGATCATCCAGCGGGCTTTCCACATGCCAACGTCCCTCGAGGTGCACGTCGTCCATCAGGCGGAAGTACCTGGATTGAGGTCTCATGGTTGTTTCGTGAGGGGATTGTTGAGCCGCGACCCAGGCTTACAGATATCGCCCGCGATTTCATCGAGTGCTGCGTGGTGTTCAGGGCACTATGGCCACCGCCAGACGGCATTTACCGGAGCGGTTCGCAGGAGCTGGACGGTGCCGGACTTGGAGCCAGGCTGCCGGAGCATGCGCCCGTGAGGGCCGCCCAGGGCGATGCATACCGGGTACTCTTTGCCGTGAGGCAACACAGCGCGCGTGTAGCGGCCGATGACGGCCTCCCGGCCCAGGTCATCTGTCAGACCGGGGCCCGTCCACAGCCTCCCATACAGCAGCGTCCCCTCCACCAGCAGCCCTTCCCCGGTCGTGACGCGGCCGACGATGGGACCCTCCTCGTAGGTTCCGTAGTCGCCCCCCTCTACGGGCTGGGTGACGTCAATGAGGGCGTTAGTAAAGCTGCCCTCGCGCATCCCAAGTTCCTTGAACATGGCCGTAGTGGCGTCCACCGGGCAGTTCGCCGACTCGGGCCGCACCTGGGCCCCGGGGCACCCCATGCCACTAGCGGCGCACAGCCATGCGGCGAGAACACTCGAGAGCGAGGAGCTACGAGGGGCGGCAACAGGGTGGGTGGAGTCGGGCACGGGCGGGGTTCCTCTCTGGGCTGTGGCGGACGCACCAGGCGCCGCGGGTGAGGGCTCGAGCAGCGCTCGTCCGATGAGCAGGCCGATGGCACCCACCAAGAGGACGCAGGCCAAGGCGATGAGGAGCCACGCCCTCCGAGGGCTGCTCACCGGGGGGCCGGCCTTCTCTCCTGGGGGCACATCCTGCGGCTGCGCTACTTCGGGTGCTGTCTGCGGCTGCGCTACTTCGGGTTCTTCCTGCGGCTGCGCTACTTCGGGTGCTGTCTGCGGCTGCGCTACTTCGGGTTCTTCCTGCGGCTGCTCAGCGCTCAGATCCTGATCGAGCGGCGCCTCTGCCAGGCTCTCCTCCGGGTCGGTGAGTGGAACCTTCCAGGCGGGGGATGCCCTTTCCTTTTCGGCGGCCTCATCCAGCGCCTGGAGCAGCGCCTGGGTGTTGGGGTAACGATCCTCGGGCTTCTTCTCCAGCAGCTTCAGGGCGATGTTGCTGAGGGAGCGCGGCGCCCTCGGGTTGAGGAGGTGGGGTGCGGCGGGGACAACGGTCGCGATGGCCGCCACCAACTCCCTGTCCGGCAGCTCCGGGTCGAAAGGGTGCCGATCCGTGAGGCCTTGGTAAAGCAACACCCCCAGGGCGTACAGGTCCACGGGCGCGCCTCCTTGGAAGGGCTCGCCCCGCTTCCATGCCTCGGTGCGCGTGTAGGCCAGGAGCTCGGGTGGCAGCAGGTGCAGCACACCTTCGGGCAGACCCATCGTTTTCGTGAGGGCTCCGGGCAGGCGCACGGTGCCAAAATCAATGAGATAGGGTCTGCCGTCCGCCCGGCGGATGAGGAGGTTCTCCGCCTTCAAGTCCCGGTGGTACACGCCGCGCTGGTGCAGCGCGTCTACGGTGCGCACCACGTCGCCGAAAGTGTCCACGAGCTTGCCGGCATGAGGGTTCTTCCTCCAGCGCCACTCGTGCCAGTCGTCTCCGTCCACGTAGTCGGTGACGATGAAGGGGTAGCCCACGCGTGGGTCGGGCCAGAAGTCCACCGCGAAGGCACGCAGGAGGTTGGGGTGGGAGGAGTAGGTGAAAAGGGCTGCCGCCTCACGCGCCATCTGCCGGTAGGCGCTCTTCTCCTCTACGTACTTTTCCTCCGAGAGGTCCTTCCGAGAAGTGTTCTTCCGAGAGGTAGAGAGGGGGCGCAACCCCATCTTCAGGGAGTAGAAAACCCCCTCCCGCTCGACCTTGAAGACGCGGGAGGAGCCTCCCCGGCCCAGCACCTGGACGATGCGCCAGGGGCCTACCGTGTCGCCAGCCCTGAGGTGGTCTGGGTGCAGAGCCTCTGCGGTCATGGACGGCCTTCCTAGAGTTCCACTGCGCCAATGACAAGGTGCCGCCCGCCGCCCTTTTCTCGCAGCTCGAGGTGGAGCACCTCCCCGGCCGCCCAGTAGGGCACCTCCGTCTCCGCCACCACCAAGCCGACGTCTCCTGGGGCGAGCTGCGGCCTGTCCATGCGGACGGAGCCCCCCCTTACTGGAGTCCCGTCCGCCCTGGTGAGCCGAGCCTCCCCGGGCGTCCACGGCTGCTGTCCGGGCAGGTTGTGCACCCGGACGGCGGCCAGCGCCCAGGTGCCTGCCCGGTACCCAGTGCCGTCCTCCAGCTTCATGCCAGCTTGGACTTGGGAGCTCGGAGCGATGGAGATGGGCCGCGCTCGGACGCCCTTTCGCTCCAACCGCCCCGACAGCACCAGGCTGGCGGGCCCGCCGGCTTCGCACTGGGCGAGTTCCACCTCCAGCACATCCAGGGAGCGTTGCATGCGTGCAACGTCCACCCGGGTGTCCACCACCGTGGGGTGGGAGACGAGCGCGAAGACGGCGAAGGCGGGGGAGACGCCGTCCTTGTAGCGCACCCGCACGCCCAGCCGCTCTCCGTCCCCTGGGGGAACGAGAGGCTCGAGAAAGAGGGTGCGCTCGCCCACGTCCACCAACCGGAAGCGCGTCCGCTGCCCCTCTACCTCTACCGAGACCCTGTCGATGGGCGCATTGAAGACGAGGGTGGTAGCGATGCCGGCCGCCACCTTCACCTCCGGCACCGGCTCGTCAGGGCTGCTGGGGACGACGACTTGTCGCTCCTGACGCTCGCGGGCCGGAGGCTGGGGCTGTTGCGCGGCCGCAGCGCTCCCCATCAAGAAGAGAGCGAGTGGAAGCAACGGTAGGAGTCGTGCCAGAGTGTAGTACCTCCGGAGTCTACCCTAGCAAATGTGGTGCAGCGCCAGAGCCGAAAGCGCGGGGGGGGGCATTGATGCACCCCTGTGGCGTTCCCGCCCGCAGAAGGTGTCGAAGAACTCGTTGAACTCGTCACACCGTGCGCTGGAGGCGCTCACGCGCCTCGAGCCACGCGCGGGGAATGGACTCGCGGCCCGCGCTCAGCGCGACGAGGGACCCCACGATGGCGCAGGTGGTATCGCAATCTCCCTGTCCGGCCACCGTGCTCCAGAGCGCCGCCTCGTAGTCCTCCAGGTGCCGGGCCGTGCACCACACGCAGAAGGGCACGGTGTCCTGGGCGAGCACGCGCCGGCCACTGCCCAGGGCGCGCGCCGCGGACGTGGGAGTGGCCTCGAGCGGCCACTGCCGGGCCTTCTCCAAGCCCTCGCGTGTCTCCCCGGGTGGAGTGTGCTCGAGCACGGCGTCGAAGAGCTCTCGCGCGGGCCCGCGCTGCTCTCGCCAGCGGTGCGCCCAGGCCGCCGCCACGGCGATGGTGATGGCGCCCGCCTGGCCCTCGGGGTGGAAGTGCGTCACCTGGGCCGACAGCCGGGCCTCGGCGACGCAGCGCTCCAGCTCCGTGGCGAACCGCTCGGCGCCATCGGTGGAGGAGGGAGAGGTCATGTCCCCTCTTTACCCCAGCACCCCACCCTCTCCAGGGTCCTCATGCTTCCTCTACGTGCTCGTCTACAAGCGGAAGGCGAGCTTGCCCACCATCTTGCCGGAGGAGACGGTCCGGTGCGCCTCGGCGAGCGCGGCGGGCTCCAGCACGCCCGCGTCCACCGTCAGGGTCGAGGTGAGCACGCCCTCGTCCAACAAGTCGGCCACTCGGTCGAGGATGGCCTGCTGGCTGGCCATGTCCGGCGTCTTGTACATCGACTTCGTGAACATGAGCTCCCACGAGAAGCTCGCCCTCTTGCCGAAGAGCTTCCCCATCGGCAGCGGTTGCTCGGGCTCCACGATGGACACGATGCGTCCTCCTGGCGCGATCAGCTCCGCCATCGTCTCGAAGTGCGCATCCGTGCCGACGCAGCAGAAGATGGCGTCCACGTTCTTCAGGCCGAGCGCCGAGAGCTGGGCGGGTAGGTTCTCGCGGTGGTTCACCACGTGGTCCGCGCCCATCTTCTTCACCCAGTCCCGGGTGGTGTCGCGCGAGGCCGTGCCGATGACGGTCATCTTCGTCAGCCGCTTCGC
The DNA here is from genome assembly GCF_000335475.2 of Cystobacter fuscus DSM 2262. Taxonomy (NCBI): domain Bacteria; kingdom Pseudomonadati; phylum Myxococcota; class Myxococcia; order Myxococcales; family Archangiaceae; genus Cystobacter; species Cystobacter fuscus. The sequence goes on from NZ_ANAH02000001.1 coordinate 574,387, forward strand.
CAGTTGCACGACGAGCGAGCCGACGCCGCCGGCCGCGCCGATGACGAGGAGGGTCTTGCCCTGCTCGACCCGGAGCTGCTCGTACAGACCCTCCCAGGCCGTGAGCGCCGTGAGGGGGATGCTCGCGGCGTGGAGGTGGTCCAGCTTGCGCGGCTTGTGGCCGACGATGCGCTCGTCCACCACGTGCAGCGACGCGTTCGTGCCCTCCCGGGTGAGGTCACCGGCGTAGAAGACCTCGTCGCCCTCGCGGAAGCGCTTCACCTCCGAGCCCCGAGCGACGACGACGCCCGAGGCATCCCAGCCGAGGCTCTTGCCCGGCCGCTTCGCGCGCACCTTGGTGTCGACGGGATTGACGGAGACGGCCTTGACCTCGACCAGGAGATCATACGGGCCGGGCTGGGGGACTTCTCGCTCCACGAACTCGAACCGGCTCGTATCGGTGGGGCTGACGACGAGGGCTTTCTGGGTCTGGGTGGGGGCCATGGTGGCGCTCTCCTCGGAAGAAGGTGGAAACCGAGGCCGGCGCCTCGATGACCCGGAACTTGCGTTGTTCCTGGCAAATGAAAAAGGCTTCCCCAGGACGAGCACTCTTGCCGGGGATTCACGAATGCTGGAGCACCGCGAGGCCATCACCGGAATGTCCATCCTGGTCGCCGTCGTCGACGCGGGCTCGCTCAGCGCCGCCGCGGCGAAGCTGGGCATGACGTCTTCAGCGGTGAGCAAGCAGGTCTCGCGGCTCGAAGCCCGGCTCGGGATAAGGCTGCTGCAGCGCACCACGCGCCGCATGCAGCTCACCGAGGCCGGTGCGCGCTACTGCGAGCGGGCCCGCTCCATCCTGGAGTCCATCGAATCCGTCGAGCGCGAGGCGGAGAGCGTCCAGGACACCCCGCACGGCACGCTGCGCATCACCGCGCCGACGGTGCTCGGCCAGGTCCAGGTGATGCCGGTGGTGCTCGCCTTCCAGCGGGCACATCCGGCCGTGAAGGTCCACGTCGAGTTCTCGGATCGCAGGATCGATCTCATCGAGGAGGGCGTCGACGTGGCCATCCGCATGACGGCCCAGCCGCCGCCTGCCTTCGTGGCTCGCAGGCTCGGTGATGACCGGCGCGTGCTCTGCGCCAGCCCCGACTACCTCGCCCGAGCGGGCCGCCCCCGCCGGCCTGGCGAGCTGTCGAACCATGAATGCATCGTGTTCGTCGCGGGTCAGCCCGTGGAGACGTGGCACCTGCGCGCCACGCAGGACGCCGAGCACACCACGCCCATTCGCGTCTCGGGCCGGTTGCACGTCAACAACACCCACGCCCTGCGACAGGCCGCGCTCGCGGGCCTCGGGCTCGCCGATCTGCCCCGCTACCTCGTCGAGGAGGACCTCGCGGCCGGACGGCTCGAGGCCGTCCTCGAGCGCTTCATGCCGGTGGCGCGCGGGGTGTTCGCCATCTATGCGCCCGCGCCCTACGTCCCGGCCAAGGTGCGCCGCTTCGTCGAGATGGTGGAAAAGACCTTCCGAGACGGCGTTGCCGAGGGGCGAACCTCGTAAGACCGCCACTCCCCCGGGAGCCACGAGCACCCTCTCGGGGGGGAGGCGAGCACCTTCTGCGCCATGTCCGAGTTCCTGTATCTTCCTCGAACATGGACACCAAGATCGATCGCGAGCCAGAGGACAAGGTCGAGCCCACGCTCAAGCTCAAGTTCTACAGCCACGCGACGCTGGAGTGCCGAGACATCCAGCGCACGCGGCGATTCTTCAAGGAGTTCCTCGGCTTCGAGACCGTCCAGATGTCGGACAAATCGTTCTGGGCCCGGCTCGGCGGCGATCAGATCATCGTGATCGTGCAGGGTCCGCCTCGCGCGAAGGAGGAGATGCCCTTCCTCAACCACAATGGGCTCGACGTCGAGAACGAGGCCGCCGTCGACGACGCCTACGAGGTGGTGAAGCGCGACGCGGAGAAGTGGGGCCTGAAGAAGATCACGAAGCCGGTCGTCCAGCACGGGACCTATTGCTTCTACTTCTGGGACATGGACGACAACTCCTGGGAAATCCTCTCCAATCCACCGGGCGGTTACTCCTGGGGCTTCGCGCGTGGAGACCAGGAAGGTGCGGGTCACATGAGCCGCACGTTCAAGCGCCCGGACTCGACCCTGGGCAAGGGAAAGTAGCCCGCGGTGGGAGCGGCGGCGTGTAGCGCCTACCGGCGCACGCCTCGTCCCGAGAGGACGTCCGCCAGCGCCTCGGCGATGGGCAGCCCCGGGTAGCGCGTGAGCCACATGAACTCGCCCGAGGGGTTCACCTCGAGGAAGACGTGGCGTCCCTCGGGGGTGACGATGAAGTCGAACGCGCCATAGTTGAGCCCCAGCGCGTCCATCAGCTTCAGCACGCGGGTGTGCACTGGCTCGGGCAGTGTGTAGGGCTGCCACGCGGCGAGGAGCGCCACGCCCTCCCGGCGCCAGTCCTCGCGAGCCCTGGGCAGCGCCTGCGAGTCGATGGCCGCCGCCATCACCCGGTCTCCCACCACCGTCACCCGCAACTCCAGCGCCTTGGCCAGGCGCTCCTGGAAGGTCATCGGACACAGATCCAGCCCCTCCAGGTCCTCCAGCGCCTGCGCGCTCAGCGGCGTGGTGAAGACCACCTGCTCCTCGCCCTGGGCGTCGTAGACAGCGAAGGAAGACATCATCTTCGTCACCACACCGCCCGGGCAGCCCGCCGCGAAGGCCCGCACCGCCTCCGGGTCGTTGGTCATCAGCGTGCGGGGCACCTCCATTCCCAGGCCACGGGCCAGCGCGAGTTGCAGCGGCTTGTGCCCCGCCCGCCGCACCCGCTCCACCGCATCCAGCTGGAAGACGTCGAGCGCCGCCAGCATGCCGTACAGCAGGCGCCGGCTCTCCTCCATCGAGGGCCGGCGCAGCTGCGGCTCCATGTCCAGGGGAAGGTGCTGAGCCGTCGCGTTGCGGCGATACCAGACGGAGGAGACCTCGGCCAGTTCGAGCACCCCCTCCGGTCCGGAGAGCCGCCCCCTGGCCGCCTCGTCGAGCGAGAGCTGGAGGTGCGTGGGGAACAGGTCCGTGTCGAACCGGTACACGCGCTCGCCGCGCGCCTCCAGGGAGTGGGTGACCGCACGAACGGCTTCGTTGTCCCGGGTGTGCGTCACGATGAGAACAGCCATGGGCGCTCCTGAGAAAAGGGGCGAGTCGGGCACGAGCCGCCCTCCGCGGTGAGCACCTCGGCGAAGGCGGCGGCGATGGGCAGGTCCAGCTCATGCTCGAGCATTCCCCACTCACCCGCGGGGTTGACCTCGAGGAAGACGTGCCGTCCCTCGGGTGTGACGATGAAGTCCGCGGCGCCGTACACGAGCCCCAGGTCGGCGACCAGGCGCACCAGCCGGGTGGCCACCTCCACCGGCAACTCACCGCGCTCCCAGGGGCACTCGTCCGGCCCGGCCCGTCTCCAGTCCACCTGTCCCGTCACCGAGCGCGAGGCATCGATGGCGCCGACGAAGCAGTGTCCGCCCACCACGGCCACACGCAGCTCGCGGAGCTTGTCGAGGCGCTCCTGGAACACCATGGGGCAGTGGTGCAGTCCCTCGAGTTCCTCCAGATCCTCGGGGCCGATGGCGCTCGTGTAGACGAAGGGTTGCCCGCCGCGCATGGAGTGACTCAGGGGCGTCAGCATCTTGGCCACCATGTGGCCGTGGACGTGCGCGAAGAAGGCGCGCACCCGGGCCGCGTCGTTGGTCACCAGGGTGCGAGGTACCTCCAACCCCAGCGCGCGGGCCCGCCGGAGTTGGTGCAGCTTGTCCTGGGCAGCCCTGTCGGCGTGGAACGGGTTGACGAAGCGGCAGCCCGCCGCCTCCAGCCCATCGAGAAAGCCCTGGAGCGCGGCCTGGGACTCACGCAGGCAGCCCTCGCGCCAGCCAGGCTCCAGCGCCGCATCGGGCCGAGGTGGCAGCAGCCGGCGCAGCCACACCGAGCGGATCTGCTCGCCGCGCACCTCGCCTCCGGCCGTGCGAAGGGACACCTCGTCCCCGTCGCCCGCCAGCGCCGACGTCAGCTCCAGTTCCGCCGGGAAGGTCTCCGTGTCGAGGCGCAGGGCCCGTGCTCCCCGCCGCGACACCTCCTGCGCGATCCGGTCGACCGTGTAGTAGTCGTCGCTGTGGGTGAGGAGCAAGACGGTGTCGCGAGCGGAGAGCATGGGCGTCGGGGAGCCCTCGGAGAGGGCGATGGGGTTTCAGTAGGAGTCGTCCCAATCCGAGGGCCACTTCCTGGTGATGGACCCGTCGTCGTCCGAGTCCGAGGGGTACTTCAGGGTCTGCAGCGGAGCGCCACCGGCGGCCTTCTCGAGTTCCTGGGCCTCCAGCAGGCGAGCGAAGAACGGCCTCTTGCCCTTCTGCTGGGATGATTCCTGTTTGTCCTTCTTCATGACCAACCTCCATGCCACCCGTTGAGCAGGTGGTCACTGGAGTCAGAGTGCGGGGCGGTGAAATGTCACGGAGGACGAGCCACGGGCGCGGCCCCTTCGCCCGTCCGCTGGAGGTGGAGCCGTGCGCACCATTGCGCCCGGCCGCCGATGACTCGGAAAAGGCTCGCTACTGGAGGGGCACGGGGCGACGGACCACGAAGCGCGACGACTTGTACCATGAGCGGGAAGTTGCCTCCCCCCTCCTCGTGGAGCCCGTCTTGTCGAGCCGATCCCGCCCCGCTTCCACCTTGTTCGCCCTGGCCTTCCTGCTGTTGCTCGCGAGACGCGCCGAGGCGTTTGGTCCTCCGACCCACTCGGAGCCCGCGCTGAACACGCCGCCCTCGGCGCTCGAGGCGATCCGGGTGGACGAGAAGCTGGGAGCGCCCATCCCATTGGACACGGAGCTCATCGATGAGAGCGGTCAGCGCGTCACGCTCCGGCAAATGATGTCCCCGGATCGGCCCACGGTGCTCTCCCTGGCCTACTTCCGTTGCCCCCAGCTATGCAGTCTGGTGCTCAAGGGCCTCGTCAAGAGCTTGAGCGAGACCCAGCTCGAGCTGGGCAAGGACTACCATTCGATCACCCTCTCCATCGACCCGAGTGACACGCCCGAGGAGGCCTCGAAGTGGCGGGCGCGCTACCTCCAGCAGTTGGGTCAGCCCGGGCAGGCCCCGTGGCGGTTCCTCACCGGCACGCAGGAGCAGGTGAAGAAGGTGGCGGACGCGGTGGGCTTTGGCTACGCGTATGACAAATCCACCGACCAGTACGCACACGCGGCGGTGGTGATGGTCCTGTCGCCGCAAGGGACGGTCAGCCGCTATCTCTACGGCGTCGACTTCCCCGCCATGGACATGCGCCTGGCCATCAACGAGGCCGCTCAAGGCAAGGCGGGAATCACGCTCGAGCGGGTCATGCTCTCGTGCTTCAAGTACGATCCAGCGACGCGGCGCTACGGCTTCTACGTCTTCGGCTTCCTGCGGATGTGGTGGTTGGTGGGAATCGGCATGGCCGCGACCCTGGCGGTGCTGATTCGCAGGAACGCGCGCCAACGGTCCGCGTCGGGGAATGGCGCTTGATGGGCCTGGCCTCGGCGCGTGTCTGGCGGGCCGCGGGGCAGGCGCCGTGATTCCACGGCGATGTCGTCCACTGAACAGAGCAGCCGGATGCGCGCCGACCGGCCAGGGGATGGCGGCACTTTCGCCGGGGCTGTGAACTGGGTCACAGACACGAAGCGGGGGGAGCGAGCACTGTGTCGGTTGTCAGGGCCTGTTGACACGGAATGCCCTGTTCGAGGGGAAAAACATGTCAGGGGGAAACATGTCGTCCGACACGTCGCGCGAGCTGCATGATGAGGCCGTTCAACTCCCTTCCAGCGAGCAGCCGGGAGAGGTGCTCTTGGATTACGAGTACCTGGCGGAGGCGTGGGCCCAGCGGGGATGGCTGACACGCGCCATCGCCTTGTGCAAGGTCATCCTCCGGCTCGAGCCGGCTCATGAGCCGACGAGGCGACTGCTCGCGGAGTTGGATGCCCGGAAGGTGGAGCCCCTGGCTCCGCCGGGGCCCTCCGTGCAGATGCCCATGGAGCGGGAGCCATCCCTCGAGACGGACTGGAACGAGGGAGGAACTTCGCAGCCCATCTCCCTGCTCTCGCGGCTCGGCGAGCAGGAGTTCCTCTCGGTCATGGAGTCGCTGGAACTGCGGGAATTCCACGCCGGGGAGACCATCGTCGAGGAAGGCGAGCCGGGCGATTCCATGTTCGCCATCGTGCAGGGGAGCGTGGAGGTGGTGCGGACGCTGAAATCGGGGCGTCGGCGCACGGTCGCCTTCATGAGCGAGGGCGACTTCTTCGGGGAGATGTCCATCCTCTCCGGCGTGCCGAGGCTCGCGAGCGTCAAGGCCTTCGAGCGCACGGCGGTCCTGGAACTGTCCCGCGAGCGGCTGGAACAGATCATCCAGCGCTACCCCTCCGTGGCGGAGATGCTGAGGGCCTATCACCACGAGCACCTGCTGAGTGACGTGCTCCGTGGCAATCCGCTCTTCCGGATCCTCCCGCCCGAGCGCAGGGCGGCCCTGTCCCGTGAATTCCAGCTCCGCGCCAGGGCGAAGGGAGCCACCCTGCTCGAACAGGGCAAGCCGGTGGATGCCCTGTACTTGCTGCTGCGGGGCCGGTGCCAGGTGCTGCACCAGCACCCGGACGGCGGCGAGAAGCTCCTGCGAACGATGGAGGAAGGCGACATCTTCGGGGAGATCTCCCTGATGCTCGGCCTGACAGCCACCGCCACCGTGCGCGCGGAGACGACCTGCCTGCTGCTGCGACTGGACTGGGGAAGCTGCGACCGGTTCCTCATGGATCAGCCCGGAATGTGCGACGCGCTCTCGCGGATGAGCAACGAGCGCATCCTGTACTCCTCCGAGCTGTTCCTGGAGCCCGCGGCGCACGGAGAGGCACCTCCGAGCGCCTGAGATGGGAGCGAGCCTCGACCCTCGCTCAAGCGGAGGCCCGGAGCATCCCCAGAAGGCGCCTGGCTTGCTCCTGGACCTCGGGAGTCCCGAGCTCCAGGGCCATCAGCAGCCAACGGGCTTCGTCATGTCGGCGGCTGCGCAGCTCCAGGATGGCCTCCTTGTAAATCTTGCGCGTAGGGTCCAGCTCCTCTCCCACCATCAGCAAGCAGGGGGCGCCGGACAGGGGCGCGAGCCGCGCGGCCTCCTGGAAACGGGTGACCGCCGTGGCCCAATCCTGCTCTTGGAGGTGGGGCTGGAAACGGGTTCGTGAATGCCGTCGAAGTTACTGGGCGGGCCAGGAGCCCGGCATGCGGGAGGGGGTCTGCTGGGCGACCCCTGCCTCGAGATCGCGCAGCTGGATGCCCAGCTCGCCGATGAGATCAGCGGCTTGCGCAACGTTGCTGGATGCCACCCCAGGGCTCGGCATCGAGTTGGCGCGCTTGCGAAGGGGCTCCCGCTGCGTGGTGGTGGGAGCTGATCCGGTCGAATTACGACGGACGGGCGGCTGCTGAATCCTGGTCATGACTCTCCCATGGCGTGCACGCGGCTGCGGCGACCGGCGAGTCATGTAGCGTGGCGCATACGACTGGGGCGTAAAGATTGGGCCACAACCTCCCATCCGGAAGATGGCAGCCAGTTACATTTTCCAAGAGAAGGCGAAGCACGGCCGACTGGAGGGAGAGCAAGGGCGGCCGTGACGGGCGGGAGTGATTCACCACCGGTGTGCGTTGGAACGCCGTGAGCCCGGGTACCGGCCGTGGCCGCGGACTCCGCCGTGTGAGCACGTCCCCCCTTTCCCTTGAAGCCAAGGAGGAGTTCCGTCTCATGCCTTTGAGAGCCATTGCCGTCTCCGCCCCGGACTGGATCAAGGGCGCGAAGGATTCCCGGGCGCTGAACAGCCAGGATCCCGCGAGCCTTTTCAATGCCTGCCGCTACGCGGCGCATCGCACGTTCGATCCATCGAGCGCCTGGTCACGCAGCAATTGGGCCGGGACGCGCGCCCAGCGCCGCGCCCAGACCCTCTTGATGTACTCGCTCGACGACATGCCCGTGTTCGCCGAGATGCTGCGGCGAGAGCGGCCCAACCTCCTGCTGATTGGGGCCATGACGCTGTGTCTGCCAGGCGCGGTGGCCTGCGCCTCGTTGGCCAAGGAGCTCCTCGGAGAACAGGTCGTCGTGGTACTGGGCGGCCGGCACCCCAGCGAATCCATGTACCTGGAGAAGCACTCCGAGCGGATGCCGGAGCACGTGCGCCATCACCCCAGCTCTCCCCTGCGGCTCATGGCCACGGGGCGGCTCCCCCGGGTGTTCGACCTGGTCGTGGCGGGAGACGGCGAGCACCTCATCGCCGCCCTGGGAGAGGCCGTGGCGGCGGCCGAGGCCGAGGGGAGCGCGGACCTGTCGTGCTCGGTGTTGGAGCGGCTCGACGCCCGGGTTCCGGGCAGCTGGATAGCGGGCGCGCTGGATGGGGACACCCCGCGTGTGCTGCCCAGCACCGGAGCGCGTCTGGATTACAGCCGGATGCCTTCGCCCTCGCGGATGTTTGGCGCGGTCGCCGGATTCAATGTGTTCGGTGGGCGGGTGACGGCGCACGCCTTCAGCGACACCGGCCGCGGCTGTGTCTATGACTGTGGGTTCTGCAGCGAGCGCAGCTCGGTGACGGGCGGGTTGAGGGATGCCGCGAGTTCCAGTGAGCGGCTCCACCGTCAATTGGCCGAAGCCGTGACGGTCATCTCCGAGGATCATCCGGCCCGGGGCGCCAGCGCGTTCGTGGAGGATTCCGTCATCCTGGGGGGCAGTCCCCGGCTGGTGGATCAGTTCGTGGATCGGCTGGAGTCCGAGCCGCTCGACATCGTCTTCGGTGCCCAATTGACCATCGATCAGATCCTCACCCGCCGGGCCCAGCTCGCGCGGCTGGCGGGAGTGGGCCTGCGCTATGTGTTCGTCGGCGTGGAGACCCTGGTCCCCGAGGCCATCGGTGGCATGAGCAAGGATCTCGGCCGCCACCAGGCGCCCTGGTTGTCACGCATCCATCGGGCGTTGGCGTTCCTGGGCGAGCTGGGCATCCATTGTGGCTGCGCGATCCTCTTCGGCTTGGGAGAGACGCAGGAGCGCCGGCTGGAACTGCTCGAGGCTCTGCGGATGATGCGAGGCATGTATGGAATGCCCTCGCCGGTCAGCGCGAACTGGGCGGTTCAACACCCGCTCTGTGGCCAGGACGGCGGCGCCGGGTACGAGTACATCGAATGGGGAACTCCCGAGGGTCCCTTCCTCGAGTGTTTCCATCGCTTCGGCGAGGCCTCCGTGCGCTACCCCCTGCCCCATGTCGGCCCGCCACGGCTCGAGGAAGTACGAGAGGTGACCGCGAGGCTCGACACCCTCGAGGAGCCGCTGGGGCCCAGCCTGCCCACCCAGGGGGAACACTACTCGTGACGAAAAAGACCACCCGCACGGCGCAGATCGGCACGTTCCCCGTGGGACGCGTCGAGGTCCCGGTCCTGCCCGCCATCAACGCGACCACGGTGTTGTTTCCCGACACGGCGTCGCTCGCCCCGATCGATCCGGACTCGCTCCGCCACTCGGGGCGAAGCCCCTATGAGAACTTCTATTACGGGGGGGTGGGAACACCGACCACCGAGGCCTTCGGCCAGGCCGTGGCCGGACTGGAAGGGGGCACCTTCGCGGCGCTGGCCCCTTCGGGGCAGAGCGCGCTGGTCGCCACCTTGTCGGCGCTGCTGAAGCAGGGCGACCACGTCCTCATCGTCGATACGGTGACGTACACGACGCGCTGGTACATCGATCAGTGCCTCGCCACCGCCGGGGTCGCCGTCACCTACTACCCACCGGACGTCAGCGACCTCGACCCCCTGCTCAGGCCCAATACCCGCGTGGTGTTCATGGAGTCTCCGGGCTCCATGACCTTCGAGGTGCAGGATGTCGCGGCCCTCTGCCAGACAGCCGCCCGCCACGGCATCGTGACGGTGCTCGACAACACCTGGGCGGCGTCGCGCTGCTTCCAGCCGTTCGCCCACGGGGTCGACATCTCGGTGCTCTCGCTGACCAAGTACCACGCGGCTCCGGCCGGCGTGTCCCTGGGCGCGGTGGTCACGCGGACGGAGCGCCTGCATGCCCTCATCAAGAACCAGACGGCCCTGCTCGGCCTGCACGTCAGTCCGGATGCCTGCGCACGTGCCTCCCTGGCGCTGGCGACGTTGGATCTCCGGTTGAACCATCAGGAGCGCACCACCCGGCTCGTGCTCGAGGGCCTCGCCGGGCATCCAGCCATCCGGGCGCTGTTCCACCCGTCCCTGCCGGAGGCACCAGGACATGCGGTGTGGCGGCGTGACTTCCAGGGCGCCAACAGCCTGCTGACGATCGCGTTCGATGGGCTCGACCGGCCCACGGTGAACGCGATGGTGGATCGGCTCCGGGTGGTCCGGATCGGTTATGGCTGGGGAGGATCGCTCAGTCTGGCGACCATCTTCGAGGCCAATGAGTGGCGGACCGTGTCGCGCTCCCCGGCTCGCGGAACGTGTTTGAGAATCTACCTCGGCCTGGAGGATCCCTTGGATATCCTCGCCGATCTGCGGCAGGCACTCGACAGGAGCTAGGCACATGGAGAACGAGCGGGTGTCAAGGGGGCGGCGGATCCACGGCCCCGGGCTGGGGCGGCTCGTCGCGTGGGGGGTGTTGGCATCCGCGTTCTTCAGCCTCTCGTTCGTGCTCAACCGCTCCATGAGCCTGTCGGGTGGGCACTGGTTCTGGAGCGCCAGCCTGCGCTACGCCGCGATGCTGCTGATTCTCGGCGGCTGGGTGGGCATGCGGAGGGGGCGCGACGGGCTGATGGAGGTCGCCCGGGTCTTCCGCTCACGTCCCGGCTTCTGGTTGCTCTCCGGCGGAGTGGGCTTCGGCGTGTTCTACGCGGGCATCTGCTTCGCCGCGGATCACACCCCGGGGTGGGTGCTCGCCACCACGTGGCAATCCACCCTGCTCGCCTCTCCCCTCGTCCTGCGGGCCTTCGGCTTGCGCGTCCCCCTTCGGGGCGTGTTCTTCATCGCCCTGGTGCTCGTGGGCATCAGCCTCGTCAATCTGCAGCAATGGCGGGGCGGACTGTCCACGCGGGAGCTGGTGTTGGGGGTGGTCCCCGTGCTCGTGGCGGCTTTCGCCTACCCCTTCGGCAACCAGATGCTGAACGCGGCCCGTCATGGCACGAGCACGCGCATCGCGCCCATCCACTCGCCGGCCCTCGCGGATGCGGCCTCCTGTGTGCTGTTGCTGGTGCTCGGCTCGGTTCCCTTCTGGTGCGGACTCGCGCTCGTGACGCGCCCGCCGGCGCCCACGTCCTCCCAGGTGCTGCAGACGCTGATCGTGGCGCTGTCCTCGGGGGTGATCGCCACCCCGCTGTTCCTCCGCGCCCGGACCGCGGCGAGTGACGCCTACAGCATCGCCGCCGTTGACGCGACCCAGGCGGGCGAGGTGGTCTTCGCCCTGCTCGGAGAAGTGCTGCTGTTGGGGGCTCCACTGCCCGAGGCGGGCGCGCTGGCCGGGCTCCTCCTGGTCATCTCCGGGCTCATCGGTTTCACCCTGGGCGGCCCCGCTGGAGCCGACGTCGAGCCGAGCCCCTCGGAGCAAGAAAGGGCCAACGCTTCTCCCCCATCGGAGTGAGCATTCGCTCCCTCTTTGGGGTGATTTCCACCAAGGCATGAAGCTCTACCCTGAGTTCATGATTACCTGGAAATCTTCAAAATCCTTGAAAGGCCAGCTCCGCGTCCCTCGCGGGGTGATGGCACTGGTCGTGGGCCTGCTGGCGGCGTGTGGAGACCGTGGCGACACGGACCAGACGCCGCAACCCCTCCCGCTCCATCCCCAGAGCGGCAACAGCCAGGGGGCACTGGCCGTGGGTCAGTACAGCCTGCGCTCGGTGCACTCCAACCTGTGCCTGGAGGTCGCCGGCGCCAGCACGGCCGATGGGGCCCTCGTCCAGCAAACCAACTGCGCCAACGTGGCGCAGCAACACTTCGAGGTGCTGTCCTCGGCGGATGGCACCTACCAGTTGCGTGCCGTCCACAGTGGCAAGCCACTGGACGTGCGCGGGAACAACCAGGTCAGTGGCGAGCTGCTCCAGCAGTGGAACGACAACGGCGGGCCCAACCAACGCTTCATCCTGACCGCGCAGGGAGATGCCTACCAGATCAAGGCCTCGCACAGCGGCAAGTGCATCGACGTGAAGGACATGAGCCAGGCCGTGGGCGGGCAGATCCACCAGTGGGATTGCCACGGCCAGCCCAATCAGCAGTGGCGGCTGGAGGCCGTGACCCAACCGGAGCCCAACCCCTCCGCCCCTCCGCTCGAGTTGCCGCTCGAACTCCTGAGCGATGGCTCCCCATCGCTCCCGGCGATCTCCGAAGCCAGCCTCCACGTGGACTCCAGCAAACTCGGCACCGTGAGTCAGCTGTGGTGGACGTGCCACCGCTGCGCCTTCTTTGGCGCCCCCGAGTTCGAGGCGACGAACCAGCCGCCCACCCGGATCAAGGCCAGCGTGCGCGTGCTCGGCGGCCTCAGCCCGGATCAAGCCGGCAGCATTCCCTGGATCGACATCACGGACGCCACCGTGAAGCTGGCCGATGTCGAACGCGTCCAGGGCGGCCTGACCCGTGGCGGGTTCTACACCACGCGCATGAGCCTCACGCTCGATGCCACCACCCGGGCGAGGCTCGTGGCCGCGCCTGGAGCCAACCGCATCCAGTTCCGCTTCAACGGGACCGATGGTGAGTCCAATGGCTACCGCGTCCTCAACCTCCAGTTGCAAGACGCCCAGGGCAACAGCCTGGCCAGCAACCCCGTGCGGTACGCCGACATCCAAGCCGAGAAGGTGGCGGGCCAGACCTCGAGTGCCGATGTCACGGCGGGCGAGGCGCTCTGGTATGGCCAGGGCAAGCTCCTCAAGAGCAGCATCGTCAGACGCAACATCACGGCCGCCTGCTCCTCCTGCCACGCGAGCGATGGGCGGGATCTCCAGTACTTCAACTACTCCAACAACGCCATCGTGCAGCGCTCGCGCTTCCACGGCCTGAGCGAGGCACAAGGCAGACAGATCGCCGCCTACATCCGCTACAGCCAGAGGAACGTCCCCCACGTGGCCCAGGCCACGCCGTGGAACCCGCCGTACCAGCCGGGCCCGGGGCTGGACAGCAAACCCATCCTCGAATGGGCCGCCGGAGCGGGTCTGGGCGCGGTGCTCGAGACCCCCACCCAGGCCGTCCAGGCCCTCTTCGGCAAGCCGCCAGCCTCCCTGAGCCAGGCCGACGTCGATGCCGTGATGAACGCCAACGCCACCATGAACGCGCGGGAAGTCGCCATGCCGTTGCAGTACCCCGACTGGAACGCCTGGCTGCCCACGATCCATCCGCTCGACGTGTGGCCCACGGGTGCCAGCAGCGCCGGTTCCTTCGAGAACGGAGCCCAGTGGTCGCAAAGCAGCCGCACCCACCCCAAGGCCAGCGCGGAGCAGATCGAGGCGTGGCTCAAGGCCCACAAGAATCCCAACGGGCAATACGGAGACTGGAGCCATCTGACCCCGAGCGAGCGCAACGAGATCCAGAGCTACTTCAGCAACTTTGGTTGGGAGGGCTACCGCTTCCTCGGCGGTGGCCGTGGCAACCACATCGCCAGCTCCGGCGAGTACGGCGCGCAGGTCGGTGCCCGCCTCCTGGCCGCGCGCGCCTCCAGCGCCACGACGGGCAGTGATCCGGCGTCCTTCACCACCAATGCCTTCATCGAGCGTGCCGTCATGAGCATGCTCCACTGGAACGTCATCAAGCAGTGGGAGTGGGCCCACACCCATGGGCTCGAAGGCAATCAGCAGTGGTTCATCGGCGACTTCAACTCCACCACCAAGACCTGGAGAGGCCGGGGTGAGGTGCGCGGCTGGCCCTTCAACACGGTGAGCGTGTTCTTCCTCGCTCCGCACATGCTCTACCAGGCCGACGAGTCTTCGGGGAAGGTCACCCGGGAGTGGTATCTGGCCTGGGAGCGCTCCAACATCGTGGGCTCGTACTACCGGACCAACGCCTGGTACCAGATGCAGGTCTCCATCAACCCGGGCGCTCAAGGCGATTGGGTGAACTTCTCGGTGGACTGGCCCTATCTGACCGGCTTCGATGAGCTCCTGTCGCAGAGCGTGGGCACCTCGACGCCCGCGCACGCGAACGCGGCCTTCCTGAGCGACATCCGGCTGCTGCAGGCCCGCATCAAGTCGGCCCAGTACGTCAACAACGACATCCCGCTCTACGTGCCGACCCAGACGAATGGCCTCATCAACAACCGCGGACGCTTCAGCCGGGCGCAGGTCCTGAAGCACCTGGCCCCCACCAACTTCATGGATCAGGCGACGACCCAGGGCACCAGCAGGACGCCCTTCAGCAAGCTCGAGCAACTCCAAACAGGCCTGTACCTGAAGGTGCTCAACGGGGCGATCAATCAGTTCAATGTCCTGTACACCGACACGAATCCCGCGAGCTGGCGGCGTTGCGATCCAGCCAACACGGAGCTGGGCGAGCCCGAGCCGTATGCCGGGTTCGCGTTCTGTGTGGACCAGACCCGCCAGCCCCTGGCGCAGCCGACATCGGGCAACTTCGCGATGAACGCGGTGAACGGAAGGGTGACGGCCGAGCAGAAGCAGCAGTATGGCGTCTGGAAGGCCACGCAGTTGGGTGCCGAGGCGCAGCGCATCCAGAAATGGCGCGATTGGACCCTGCGCATCTGGCCTTGAAGCGCTGTTTGTCTCAGGGAGACTGTCTGGTGGACAGTCTCCCGATCTCAGACGTACAGGGTCACTGCTTGGGCGAGATGGACACCTTGAGGCCGTCGCGCCAGGTCTTGTGGTCGTCCGCGTAGTACAGGTAGGCGCGGCTCGCCGGCCCCGTGTACGTACCGGGCACCGCCGCGATCAGCGACAGCGGCACCTCGAGCTTCTTGCGCGGCTCCATTCCCCGCCAGTAGAGGACGACGTCGCGGCCGAGCACCTCGTAGGCGTCCACCGTCTGCTTCTTCACCAGCTCCTTGAGCTGGTCGTGGCGGACCTCGAGCCCTCCCGGCACGCCGAAGATGGCCACGGTGGTCGAGAGCTTCTCGTCGCTCCTGTTCGTCACCCAGACGCGTGCCTCGGTCGGCTCGCCCTCGGTCAGGGCGTTCTTCGCGAGCGACACCTCCAGCGCGACCCGGGTGTCCGGGGAGCTGGCGGGCACCAGGGCGTGGTAGGTGACCTCGATCGAATAGGGCAGCTCCGAGCCGCCCTCCATCCGCAGCTCGATCTTCCGCTCGGCCGAGGTGAGCAGCTCGGACACGTCCGGGAGCTTGAGCGCCTCCTGCGTCTTCCCGTCGAACTTCACGGCATCGCCCACGGGCCGACCGTCGACGTAGACGCGGACCGAGCCCGAAGCACGCTTCGCCGAGCGCGCCTGGTCGTAGGCGACGATGGCGCGCAGCGCGAGCACCGTGCTCTGGGTCGAGCCGTAGCGTCCTCCCTCGCACGAGTTCGCCAGGAAGCGCATCGAGCGCTCCACGTTCCCCACGCGGGTGGGCTCCCGGAGCCAGGCGAGCACCGCCAGCGAGGTGGTCTCGATCTCGAGCGTGTCACCCGAGCTGCCGACGATCGACTGCGTGCCCCCCTGCACCACGCCGGACGCGTTCTGCTTCGCGGCGAGCCGCTCCATGAGCCCGCGGGCCTCGGCGCCCTCCCCCACGAGCGCCATCACGTTCGCGGCGAGGGCGAGCACGTAGCTGTTCTGGCTCCTGACCGCGGCGGCCTTGAGCGCCTCGACCTCCCTGGACAGCTCCCGGGCCTGCTCGGCCGGCTTGTCCGCGCTCTCCAGCAGGGCCCAGAGGATGTAGGCGTTGGAGGTGTCCCGGTCCTCGATCCAGGTGTGGAGCGCGCGCCGCTTGCGCTCGAAGCCCCCCTTGCCATCCCGCTGCTTGAGCAACCAGGCCCGCGTGCGCTCGAGCATGGCGGGGTTCACGTCCCGCACCTGCTTCATGTCGCTGAAGTGCATCAGCCCGAACGCGGTGAGCGCCTCGTGGCCCGGGTTCTCGCCGAACCACTCGTAGCCCTTCTCCGAGCACTCGAAGCCCACCAGCCGCTTGTAGCCCGCCTCCAGCTTCTCGCGCGCCGACGCCACCAGCTCGGGGCTCACCCCGCTGTGCGTCTGGAAGTACTGCTGCGCCATCGTCATCGGGTAGGTGGTCGAGCTCGTCTGCTCGAAGCAACCGGAGGGCTCCTGGATGAGCCGGGCGAGCGACTCGGTCATGTTGGCCAGCGGCGTCGGGTACACCGCGATGGAGGTCTTCACGCTGCCTCGCACCCAGTTGGGCGGCAGGGTCACCCCATGCACCACCGGCTGGCGCGACGAGAGCAGCCCGCCGAACGAGGCGCGCAGGGGGAAGCCCCGAGGCTTGATGCTCAGCGTGCGCTTCACCGTGTCCGTGTAGTTGCCCGCGGCCGCCGCGAGCGTGACGTCAACGGGTCTGGCTTGCTCACCGACCTTCAGCTCGATGATACGCCGGGCGCGCTCGTTGGCGGCGAGGTCCACCCCACCGACGGAGGCGGCCTTCATGTCGCCCGTCAGGCCGACCTTCACCCCCGCGCCCCTGAGCGCCGCGGAGGTGCCATTCACCAGCGCCAGCGGCAGTTGGATCACGTCACCTGACGTCACCTCGAGCGGGAGCTTGGGCTCGATGTAGAAGGGCTGCACCGACTCGATCGTGGCCACCGTGGAGCCGAGCGCGCCGTCATCCCCGACGCCACCGGCGAACGCCTTGAAGGTGGTGACCGAGTCGTTCAGGCCGAAGGAGACCCGGGCCTCTCCCGTCCTGGCATCGGTGCGCACACCCGCGTTCCAGAAGAGCGTCTCCGAGAAGTCCACGCGATCGCCCGGCTCGCGCCCGGGCCGCACCACGTGGGCGTACTCGCGGAAGTACACTCTGGGCATGGGGGCCATCGACTCCTCCTCCATCACCATCCCCATCACCGCATCATCCGCCCGCACGCCCCTCTGGACCGGCTGGTTTCGCGCGTCCTCCTTCTTGGCCTTGCGCGCCACCTGCGCCCTGCTCGCTTGGGGCACGGGTTTGGGGGCCATGTCCTTGTCGGCGTCTGGGACCGGTGGGGCCGCCAGAGCCGGGGCGGCGACGACCCGCGGACGGGGCGCCTTCTCCGGGCGTACGGCCTGGGCGGGCGGCGCGGCCATCGGCGGCGGAGCTCCGCCGCGAATCCCCCCCTTCCCGGGCGCGCCAAAGGCCTCTTCGGCAATGGGCGCCGCGGGCATGGGGGGCCGCGGCACCCGGACCGCGAGCGCGCGCCGGGCCAGATCGCCATGCTGCGCCATGAAGCCCTCCGCATCCGCGAGCGCGAAGCGCCGCCAGCCCTGGGTGCCGAGCAGCAGATCCACCGCCAGCTTCGCCTTCGGATTCTTCTCGTCGAGGTACACCTGGGCGTCGGCCAACTCCTTCACCTCGGGCTCGAGCAGCACCATCACCGGCAACCGCGGCGCCTGATCGCGCTTCTCGATGAGTTCCAGGACCGCGTCGTCCGTGACGGTGAGCATCACCAGGGCCGAGACCGGCTTGCCCTCGCGCGTCGTCCGGGCGGTGAGCTGGACCTGCTCGCCCGGCACGTAGCGCTTCTTGTCCGCCGTCACCTCGATGGACAGGGCCTTCGCGGGCTGGCGGAACACCAACCGCTCCGCGAGCGGGCGGCCCTGCTCGTCCCACACCGTGGCGATGAGCACCCCGTCCGCGCCCTTCGGGTCGAGGATCACCTTCTCGTTCGGGTCCACCTGGGAGGAGGCGAGCTCCACCTCGCGCTGGCTCAGGGTCAGCTTCGCGCGCTTCAGGCCCGAGAGCCCGACGGAGAGCACCACGGGCATGCCGGCGGGGATGACGTCCTCGCTCGAGCGGAGGACAGCGCCCCGGGCCTTCACCTCGGGCAGGGGGAAGGTCTTCTTGATGCCCGAGGGCGCGTCGATGCGCAGCGCGTACTTCACACCTGCCCTGGGGGTCAGCTCGAAGCGGCCCCTGCCCTCGTGCTCCGAGCGGACGGGGGCCACCGCCTCGCCCGTGGCCAGATCGATCACCGCTCCGGAGAGGTCCGCGGGCTTCTGCGCGGGCGTCTTCGCCTGAAAGTAGACGCGCGAGGGCAGCCCCGCCACCAGCTCCCCTCCCTCGGGGTACATCGTGAGATCCAGGGTCTGCAGGAGGATGGGGAGGGTCTTGGCCGCTGTCTCGACCACGCCGCCATCCTCGATGGCGAAGGCGAGCGAGCCTTCGCCCCGCTCGATCCGGGCGGGCAGCTTGAAGCTGACGGTGCACAAGCCCTGGGCATTGACCGAGCTCGTCACCTGCGCCGCGGTGACGCCATCGACGAGGGCGGTGGCGGTGACGCGGGCGCCCGAGGGGATGCCACCCTCGGCGCGCTTCACGTCGAGCGTGGCGGTGACGGTGTCACCCGGCCCGTAGCCATCGCGGAGGAACTCGATCTGCGACTTGAGCCGGGGCGCGCGGTAGGCGCGCACGTCGAACTTGCGCTCCGCGGGGGCGTCTCCCGACCAGGGAGAGGTGACCTTGATCGTGTACTCGCCGCCCGCCATGTCGGGCGGGACGGTCCAGGAGTAGCCCCAGACCGAGTGCTCGCTCGCCACCATCGCGGAGGTGACGACATCGCCCTTGGGGCCGCGGATCTCCACGGCCGCGTACACCTGGTTCGAGAGCGGCTTGTGGCTGAGAGACTCGAGCACCAGGCCCCGGACCAGCACCTGCTCGCCGGGCCGGTAGAGGGGCTTGTCGGTGCTGACGAAGGTCAAGGAGCGGTTGGGCCCGCCGAGTAAATCCTGGGTGGCCTGGGTGGCCAACACCTGCTGCTGGACGGTGAGGGGGACGGCGAGGCCCATCGTGAAGAGGGCGAGGAGGGCGCGCGGGACGACGTGTTCGAGCATGGAAATCCCTGGGACGGGAAACGGGCGTCGCCAGGGAACGGATGTGCGCGGCGAAAGTTCTGCTCAGGACCACGGGCCTCGAGGCGATTGCCGCTGAAGGAGGGCCCCTCAGCCCAGGCGCTTCGCGAGCGCACCCGCTTCCGTGAGGGGCGGCTCGCAGGCGAAGTTCCGGCACAGGTACGCGGCGGCGCGTCCGCCCACCGGCTCCCGGCCCAGGAAGGTCTCGCGCATCGAGGGCGGAACGGGGGCCTCCGGCGCCTTCCAGGTGAAGCCAAACGTGGGCGCGTAGACCGTCCGGGATACCGCCAGCAGGGGCTCCACCGCCTCCCGCGTCCCCGCGAAGGTCACGCTCGGCGCGCCATCCACGAGCGCGTCCGCCGCCAGCGCCAGGTGCCCATACCCCATCGGGTTCTTGCGCAACTGCTCGCCCATGCGTGACACGTAGCGCTCGGGCAGCTCCAGGTACTGCTTGTTGGACGTGAGCGCCGCGAGCGCCACCTGCGCCTCCGTCAGCGTCGACGCCCCCGAGGGAAACGCGTTGTCGAACGTCGCGTAGGTGGCCACCACCAGGTCTCCCTGCGTCCTCGGCGCCGTCAGGTACGCGCCCCGCTCCTCATCCCAGAAGAGCGTCTCGGCCGTGCGCACCAGCGCCTCCGCCGCCTCCAGGTAGCGGGGCTCGAAGGTCGCCTGGTAGAGCGCGGTGAGGCCCGCGGCCAGGTCTCCGTAGTCCTCGACGAAGCCCGGAATGCGCGCCTGCCCCTCCTGGTACGAGCGCGAGAGCCGCTGGCCATCCCACAGCTCCGCCAGCACGAAGTCCGCCGCCTTCCGGGCGCTCTCCACCCAGTCCGCCCGGTCGAAGACGCGGCCCGCGAACGCCAGCCCGCGAATCATCAGCCCGTTCCAGCCCGCCAGGATCTTGTCGTCCCGGCCCGGCTTCACCCGCCGCTCGCGTGCCTCGAAGAGCCGCCGCCGCGCCTCGCTCAGCCCCGAGGCCACCTCCTCCACCGGCCGCTGGAGCTCCTCGGCCAGGGACTCCACGGACACCGCGGACTCCAGCACCGTGCGCCCATGCTCGAAGTTGCCCAGCGCGGTGACGCGGAAATGGCGCAATGCCAGCTCCGCCAGCTCCGGCGGCAACACCTCGCGCACCTGCTCGGGGAGCCAGACGAAGAAACGGCCTTCCTCTCCCTCCGTGTCCGCGTCCTGGGTGGCGTAGAAGCCGCCCCGCGCGTCCGTCATCTCCCGCCGCACGTACTCCGCCGTCTCCTCCACCACCTTGCGCCACAACGGTCGCGGCTCCACCTGCTGCGCCTCCGCGTACAGGTGCAGCAGTTGCGCGTTGTCGTAGAGCATCTTCTCGAAGTGGGGCACCGCCCACCGCTCGTCCACGGAGTAGCGGTGGAAGCCCCCGCCGAGCTGATCATAGACACCGCCCCGCGCCATCTTCTCCAGCGTCAGCAGCACCGCCTGCTTCAGCGCGTCCTGTCCCGGCTCTCGCCGCCAGGCCCTGAGCACCAGCGCCACGTTCATGGGGTTGGGGAACTTGGGCGCCCCGCCGAAGCCGCCATTCACGCCGTCCATCCGTTCCAACAGGGACAAGCCCATGGACACGATGTCCTCCGGCTTCAACGCCGCCGGCGCCGCGTCCAGCCCATGCAGGGCCAGCTCGCCCAGACCCTCGCGGAACTCCCGCGCCTGGCTCAGCAGCTCGCCGCGGTTCGTAGCCCAGGCCTCGCTCAGCGCTCGCAGCACCTTGGGAAAACCCGGCCGCCCATACCGGTCCTTCGGCGGGAAGTAGGTGCCACCGAAGAAGGGCACGAGATCCGGCGTGAGGAACACCGTCAGCGGCCAGCCGCCTCCCTGCCCCATCAACTGCACCACGCCCTGGTAGAGCTGATCCACGTCCGGCCGCTCCTCGCGGTCCACCTTCACGTTGATGAAGCCCTCGTTCATCAACCGGGCGATCGCCTCGTCCTCGAAGGACTCGTGCGCCATGACGTGGCACCAGTGGCAGGCCGAGTAACCCACCGACAGGAGCAGGGGCTTGTCCTCCGCTCGCGCCCGCGCGAAGGCCTCTTCCCCCCAGGGGTACCAGTCCACCGGGTTGGAGGCATGCTGCCGCAAGTAGGGAGAGGGCTCTCGCTCGAGTCGGTTGGCCATGGACGCGCACCCTAATGGCCCGGGAGGAAAGGTGCAGGGCAAAGGGCTACGGAGTGCCCCAGGAGTTCACGAGGAAACCGCCCTCCGGGGTGAGGCGCACCTGGAACAAGGCAGCGAAGCCCTCGGCATACGAGGGCCAGCGCAGGTGGTGCCGCGTGATGAGGATGGCCTTGTCCTCCACCCGGGCCCGGCCGACACGCCCCGCGTTGCGCGCGAGGCACGCCTCCAGGTCCGACTCGAAGGCATAGCCCACCACCCGCGCCCCCCGCTCCCGGCCGATGGCGATGAGCGGGGCCCGGTCCTCGAGCCGGGGGTTGGTGTTGTCCACCACCACCGACTCGCCCCGCGCGAGCGCCTCGTCGATGAGCCGTCGCTGCCGCGCCTCGCGCTTGCGCGCGTTGGGCCACAGGTCCTTGCTCACGTGCACGTGCGTGGCCGCGAAGCGCTCCCGGTAGAAGCTGCTCTTGCCCGAGCCCTGTAGCCCAATGAAGAGGACGAGTTCCATGGCGTGCCCTGCGTGACAGTAACGGGAGCAGGTGTTGTCAGACCTCCCTCCGCGTGGAAACCTGCCCCGCTCCCACGGCGAGGGCCCCATGGACATCCGTACCATCGACAAGCAGAACGAGAAGATCCGACTGGACGACATCTCGCCGGAACCTCCAGCGGGGACGGACAAGGAGGAGGCGAAGCGGCAACTGGAAGTCCTCGGCGAGGAGCTGTTCGACCTGCAGGATCTGCTGTGGGGCGCGCGGATGAACGCCGTGCTCATCGTCCTGCAGGGCCGGGACACCGCCGGGAAGGATGGCACCATCAAGCACGTCGCGGGCTTCCTCAATCCCCGGGGGCTCGGCATCACCTCCTTCGGCGTGCCCACCCCCGAGGAGCTGGAGCACGACTTCCTCTGGCGCGTCCACAAGGCCACGCCGCGCAAGGGCGAGTTCGGCATCTTCAACCGCTCGCACTATGAGGACGTGCTCGTCTCGCGCGTGAAGGGGCTGGTGCCCGAGTCGCTCTGGAAGGAGCGCTACGGCCACATCCGCGACTTCGAGGAGCTGCTCGCCGAGCATGGGACGATCATCCTCAAGTTCTTCCTCCACATCAGCCTCGAGGAGCAGGAGGAGCGGCTGCGCTCGCGCGAGAAGGAGCCGCGCAAGGCGTGGAAGATCAGCGCCGGGGACTGGGAGGATCGGGCCCACTGGCAGGACTACACCCAGGCCTACGAGGAGGTGTTCGCGCGCACGTCGACGAAGAACGCGCCCTGGACGATCGTCCCCGCCAACTCCAAGTGGTACCGCAACCTGGTGGTGGCGCACACGCTCGTCGAGACGCTCCGGCCCTACCGCGACGCCTGGCAGGGCAAGCTCGACAAGGTGGGCCAGGAGAAGAAGAAGGAACTGGCCGCCTGGCGCAAGGACAAGTGAAGGGAGCGCGGAGCGCATCATGTCCGTCCGAGAACTGTGGATCTCCGGCTACCGCTCGGTGCACGCGTTGCGCTTCGAGCTCGCGCCGGTGACGGTGGTGGTGGGCCCCAATGGCAGCGGCAAGACGAACGTCTACCGCTCGCTGTACCTGCTGCACGCCGCGGCCCGGGGGGACTTCGCGCACACGCTGGCCGAGGAGGGAGGAATGCCCTCGGCGCTGTGGGCGGGAGCGCGCAAGAAGACGGAGACGGCGCGCGTCACCGTGGGCGTGCGCCTGGAGGACCTCGCCTACGAGCTGTCCTGCGGGCTCGTGCCTCCACCGCAGGGCCCCTTCCTGCTCGACCCGGACGTGAAGGAGGAGACGGTCTGGGTGCACGAGGGCACGCGCCGGCACGTGGTGGCCGAGCGCCGCGCCCAGAGCGTCTTCGCGCGAGACGCGGAGGGCCGCCGCACCACCTTCGCCGCCAGGCTGTGGGGCCACGAGTCCGTGCTGGCGCAGATCTCCGAGCCGCACCGGTTCCCCCTACTGAGCGCGCTGCGCGCGGAGCTGCTCCAGTGGCGCTTCTACCACCACTTCCGGACCGACCCCGAGTCACCCCTGCGCCACGAGCAGGTCGGCGTGCGCACTCCCGCGCTGGCCCATGACGGAAGGGACCTGGCCGCGGCGTTGATGACCATCCAGGAAATCGGAGACACCCGGGCGATGCACGACGCCGTGACGCGGGCCTTTCCCGGTGCCCGGCTGGAGCTGGCTTCCGAGGACGGGCGCTTCTCGATCCACCTGCACATGCCCGGGCTCGGCCGTCCCCTGGGCGCGGCGGAGCTGTCCGACGGCACCCTGCGCTACCTGTGCCTGCTCGCCGCCCTGCTCTCTCCCAGGCCGCCCCCCTTCCTCGCGCTCAACGAGCCCGAGACGAGCCTGCACCCCTCGCTCCTCGAGCCACTCGCCCGCCTCATCGCCGACGCGAGCCGCCGGGGGCAGATCTTCGTCACCACGCATGCCCAGGAGCTCGCCACCGCCCTGGAGAAGAACACCCGCGCCGCCCTCCTGACGTTGCACCGGAGCGGAGGCGCCACGGAACTCGTGGAGGAAGCGGAGGACTAGTACGGGTACTGGGGGTCACGCGAGGCGACGAGGCGTACCATCATCGGCGAGTGGTAGCGCGGGTCCATGCCGAGCGCCAGACGGAGGACCAGTCCGGGGAGCTCCCAGGTGCGCTCGGACTGCTCGATGTCCACGGGATCCTTGTCCGTGAGCATGGCCTCGGACTCGAGGTGGTCGAGCTTGCCGGGGCCGAAGCGGGAGGTGAGCCGCGCGGCGAGTGAGTCGTAGACCGCCCTGCGCGCTCTCTCCAGGCGCAGAAGGCACGCGTCGCTCTGCTCTTGCGAGGCTCCTCCGGGGAAGCACTCCCCCGGGTTGTCCGAGCGCTGGATGACGAGCACCGCTGGGGCATGTCCCTCGAAGCGCATCACGCGGATGTCCACCGTGCCGAAAGGCTCCAGGTGCGCGTCCGTGGCCACGACCTCCACAGCCACGAGTTCACGCCCCTCCTCGTCCTTCCAATCCCTGGGGTCATGATCCGTCTCCCACACCCGCGCTTCCGGAAAGCGCGCACGCAGACTGTCCGCGTCGGTGCTCCAGTCGATAGGCCCGAACACGTCAGGCAGGGGTGTCTCCACCAGATGAGCCGTGGGAGGCGGCGTACTGGCACGACAGGTGCCCAGCAGGGTGAGGACGAGGAGCCACAGGTGACGGTGCATGACGGGGTTTAATGCACAGCGTGGGCCATCGGGTTCTTTGACACCTGATGCGACTGATGTCGGGCATGGCATAAACCTCCCCCATGTCTCGCGACGTCTCCTTCTTCGACTCCCTGGGCCGCCTCCTCTCCATGGAGCGCGATGCCGAGCGCGCCCGCACGGCGGCCCTCGCCGAGGGCATGTCCCTCCAGCAGCGCGCCGAACAGGGCCTGACCTTCCTCGACCTGGAGAGCCTGGAGGAAGAGGTGGGCCTCGGAGGCCGCGTCCTCGTCACGCTCGCGCGCCAGGACCGTGCCCGCTTCCCCGCCCGGCTCGACAACGGCGACCAGGTGGCCGTCTTCCCCCGCCGCGCCGAGGTGAAGGAGCCCGCCCGCGCGCTCGTCACCCGTGCCACCGCCACCCGCGTCCAGCTCGCCTTCGACCGCTCCCCTCCCCCCTTCATCCACGAGGGCCTGCTGCGGCTCGACCGCGTCCCCAACGACGTCACCTACGAGCGCATGCGCGCCGGCCTCTCCCGCGTCAAGGCGCTCGACAAGGGCCTGGGCCGCCGCAAGCGCGAGGTGCTGCTCGGCAACGAGCCTCCCCGCTTCGACTCCCTCCGCGAGTTCACCCCCTCGCGCCCCCTCAACCCCGAGCAGCACGACGCCGTCGCCCGCGCGCTCGCCGCCGAGGACTTCTTCCTCGTGCACGGCCCTCCCGGCACCGGCAAGAGCACCGTGCTCGCCGAGGTGGCCGCCCAGGCCGTCGCCCAGGGCCAGCGCCTGCTGTGCGCCGCCGCCAGCAACGCCGCCGTGGACCACCTGCTCGACTTGTGCCTCGACAAGGGTCTGCGCGCGGTGCGCGTGGGCCACCCCGCCCGCGTCACGCCCCGGCTCCAGGAGCACACCCTGGATCTCATCGTCGAGGACCATCCCGACCGCGTCCTCTCGCGCGAGCTGTTCGACGAGGCCTTCTCCCTGCTCGGCTACGCGCGCCGCCAGCGCACCCAGGGCCGCAGCCGCGAGCGCTTCTCCAACGCCCGAGCCTCCACCACCGAGGCCAAGGGCATGCTCGACGAGGCACGCGCCCTCGAGCGCAAGGCCGTGCGCAACGTGCTGGAGCGCGCCCAGGTGGTGTGCGTGACGCTCGCGAGCCTCGACTCCGGCGTGCTCGCCCACGAGGAGTTCGACCTCGCCCTGCTGGACGAGGCCGCCCAGTCCACCGAGCC
Source organism: Cystobacter fuscus DSM 2262 (assembly GCF_000335475.2). Classification (NCBI taxonomy): domain Bacteria; kingdom Pseudomonadati; phylum Myxococcota; class Myxococcia; order Myxococcales; family Archangiaceae; genus Cystobacter; species Cystobacter fuscus. The sequence goes on from NZ_ANAH02000001.1 coordinate 599,878, forward strand.
GCTCGCCCTGCTCGGCTTCCTGCGCGCCCCCAAGGTGGTGCTCGCGGGAGACCCCCAGCAGCTCCCCCCCACCATCCTCTCCCCCGAGGCCGCCAAGGCGGGCCTGGCCGTGAGCCTCTTCGAGCGCCTGCTCGCGGACCACGGGGACGGCGTCAAGCGCATGCTGCGCGAGCAGTACCGGATGAACACCGCCATCATGACCTTCCCCTCGAAGGAGATGTATGGCGGCGAGCTGCGCGCCCACCCGAGCGTGGCCGGGCGCACCCTCGCGGACGTGCTGCCGCCGGAGGCACAGGGAGACTTCCCGCCCGTGCTCTACCTCGACACGGCCGGCAAGGGCTTCGAGGAGGAGCAGGAGAAGGACACCGGCAGCCTCTTCAACACCGGCGAGGCGGACCTGATCGTCGCCCGGGTGAAGGAGCTGCTGGCCGCGGGGATCGCGCCGAGAGAACTCGCCGTCATCACCCCCTACCGCGCCCAGGCCCACGCCCTGCGCGAGCGCGTGGAGCCGCTCTCGCCCGACGTGGAGGTGGACACCGTGGATGCCTTCCAGGGACGGGAGAAGGACGCCATCCTCGTGAGCCTCGTGCGCTCCAACTCCGAGGGGCAGATTGGCTTCCTCTCGGATCTGCGCCGCATGAACGTGGCGCTCACCCGCGCCCGCCGGCACCTCTTCGTCGTGGGTGACTCGGCCACGCTCAGCGGCCATGCCTTCTACGCGCGCTTCATCGAGTCCACCCAGGAGGGCGCGGGCTACCGCTCCGCCTGGGAATGGCCCGACCCCAACGAGGTCCCCTGAAGGGCAAGGCCTCAATAGCGCCTTCCAAATCCGACATCCCCTCTGCAGGTCAGGTCACCTGCATCTTCCGGTTCATTTTTAAAATGTACTCTTAGTGGAAAGGCCGTCGGTCCAGAGTTTCCAAGCGCTTGTTCGCCTCGTACTCAGCAGCGGTCATGAGCAGCTCAAACAGCTCAAGACCGCGCGATCGCGTCTCTGGGAGACGGTGAAGAGTCAACGCAAGTTCAACCAAGTTACCGTTGCCGCCAGCGTGGATAGTACGAGCATCACCTAGCTCCTGTCCTGCTTGAACGATCAATGCGGACGCAACCGCGTGGATGAGTTCAGGTTCCCAGCCTTCGCGAAGCAAATTGTTCAATTTATTAATTACAAGCATTGCAGATCCTGCAACAAGAATTGCTGGGCAGCCAAGCAATGACATCAGATACTCGCGCGTGTGCTCGTCCGGTGGCAGAGGGTCAGCCTTGGCAAATATTCTATGCAGCACAGGGGCTAGCGCCTTATCATTAATCGAAACGAGGCGGATCATAAGTGGTGTAGTTTGCGCGCGGAGCGTTGGCTCATTCCATGTTGCAACCAAAGTGTAGGCAACTCCAAGGCGCAGCCCTTCAGAAATTTTCGGCGGGAAGTCGGCGCCATCTATGAATCGCTCTACCTGTTCCTTCGCTTTTGTCTCGTTCGGTTTGAGACAGAAGCGCAGCGCGGCAACTTCTCCAGCTGCTTGTGGGCCTTGCGCCCAATTACCAGTGACCCAATGGGTGAGTATTTGTGAATAAACTTCAGGAGGGAGCAGTCCGTGAACACGACCGATCAGATGGATGCCCGCCCTGCTCATTAAAATTTCCGGGAAACGGTTGAACAAAGCCGTATAGAACCTAATCGTACGATCATGGTCAGCATGTGTAATGTAGTGTAGATAGCGCGCAATAGCGATCCAGACCTCTGGGTCTTCGCGGCGGGCGAAGTGCCGCTCCAGTTGCGCTAGCCAACTGTTCGAGCCCCCATTATTTCGAAAAAGGTAGCCATGCATGAGAGCATCCAGGAATGGGTAGTTGCCACCAGGCAGTTTCTCCAAGTCACCGTGCCCCCAAAGAAAGCTCTCAGCTTTTTTATTGTTACCCGGTTGATTCTGATGTTCTCTCGCAGAGTCAGTTTCTTCTTCATTTGGATTGGGCTCTTTGAGTGTCCAATCTGAGAGCCAACCTTCAAGCAGCGCACAAGTCGTATCGTCGAGTCCTTTGGCTCGTCGGGCGATAGCGCGAAGGCATAGCGCAGCGTCCTCCCGAAACTCTGTTGACGAGAATCCTCGTTTCTCCAGAGCATGAATCTGGCCAATCAAATCTTCGGCAGGCACAACGTCATTTGAGCCCAATTCTGTCAGAGTCGCGCCAACTGGGCGTTCCTGCAGCCCTGGTCGAAACCGTTCGATAATCCGGAGTGCTCGACTTGGCTGAAGTTTGGCGAACGCTCCGAACTCTCTGGAAGCAGGAATGCTGCCCCCAACGTAGTTCTTCCAACTTCGCTTGGGGTGATCCCACTTGGTAGAGTCAGTCAATCTGTCGAACAAGGCGACGATCTCATCGTCCGTTGCTTTTTGCATTTGCTCGGCAGACATGGGACTGCCAATCGAAACGAGTCCTACCCCCGTGTACTCGTCTTGAGCATACGGCATTGCACGCTCCTCTTCCTGTAGATGTCGACGGCCTTTGGTCGACAATTGTTCAGCGGGAAATGCACGTAGGAGGAGCAGTCGATGCTCGCGGATCTTTTTCCGACGGTTGAAACGAATTTTTGCATCCTCGTTGGCTGGTATCTCGCGATAAAGTGGCCATTTGGTGATTGCTTGTTCCAGACGCAACGCCTCAACACGCCCTAGTGCGGGCACGATGGCCGCAATCAGGCTCTGGCTGTCACGGTGAAAATTATCATAATCACCAATTGCAAAGCGCCTAGGATCTTCCATCAAATAACACAGGACAACTTCAGGCCGCCCCGGGGCGAGCAATTCAAGACCGATCGCCAGAAGATGATGAACCACCATAAGGTCAGATTTTTTATTCGCCTCAACAAAAGCAAGAAAGGCATCCGCGTCGACCTCAGCGAACGCGCGCATTGCAGCCTCAAATGCATTCGGCAGCGGCTCATGTCCATGCGAATTACTCTCGGCAGCAAAAGAAAGCCCCTGATGCTCGCGGTACATATGGAGGAATTCGCGAGGGGCGCGACCTAGCCGCTTCAGAATGTCGATGAGCCATGGCCAAGCTCGCACCAGAAATGCTTGGGGAGCTTGCACCACCTGTTCATCAAGTCTGTACCAGTCCTCCGAGCCTTCCAAGAGCTTTCTTAGTTGGCCATTCACTGCGTTTTCGTGTTCTATGCGGTACGAAAGATGCGCGTCTTCTGACGCATCCTCTGGCGGCGGCTTCGGAAGATTTCTGGGAGCTGCATCAATCTGTGCAGTCTGTGCCTCCAGATGACGAACAATCACTGATGGGGCCAACTCCGGCTTCGATTTCGCGATGCCCTCTGCAAGGCGTCTGATACGAAAGGCTGCCACATTGGGATACCCCGCTATTCGGATTGCCAAGTCGAGGCTGCGCTTGTCCCATACTTGGATTTCGTCCAACAGGTGGAGGGCATGCGCGAGGTACTCGGCGCTGGACAGCCAATGACGCTCAACCAACTCTAGTACGACATCACGACCAAACGCCAATGCCTTGCTGAGAATAGGCGCCGTATACCAAGCCTCGGCCGGGGGAGCCGTCATGAGCGAGGAAATGCGTCCTCGTAGCCGGCTGAACCAACCATGACTGCCGGCCATCGCGTGTAGTGCTCTGGGACGCAAATCGAGGTTGGTGAGAGTCGGCAGCAACCAGCGGGCCTCTTCGTCGTCGGGCTCGTTGAGCTGCCCCAGAAAGGAGATGAGCAAATATCGCAGATGAGCCCTCAATTCTTCATGCATCCACAGACGGCGGAACTCACAGCGATATAGGGACCGGTCGACGCCACGGATATGGTGCAGTGCACTCCACAAGATCGGCCGCACAAAGAGGGACTCTTGTTTTTCCTTGATGACATGCTCAGCGATCGACACGCCATCACGCAGAAAAGCGCGCACGCGCATGAAGTCAAAGAGGGTTTGGTGACGAAAGGAGAGACTTAGGCCATCTTCTGAAAATACCAAGAATTCTGCCGCTTCCAAGTGGCACAATTCTTCTTTGTACAATCGTTCAAACCTGCCTCTACTGAGCCACAACTCCTCCTCTTGGGCCATGGTCGTGGCAATATGCTCAGCTGCTTCTGTAGTTCGAGCGCCATACCGCCGCTCAAGCCGTTCAGCAACGACCCGGTCCAGCATGCCTTGATAGGTGGTGAAGGCAATGGTTCCACTCTGCCGACCCGTCGCCAGATGCGTCAGAAAAACTGCCAAGTTCTGAGGCGTGCGTAGGATATCGCGCACCTCGTCGCTCCATCCTGTGGGGTCAAGTCCTCGTGCAGTGAGCAACGGCAAAACCTGCTCCCATAGGGGACGGCTAAGCGTCACTGTATCCGTTTTAATTGAGTTAAGGCGGATGTCATTGCGGAATTCGAACTCACGGCAGGATAGCAGCACCTGCAAATTCTTTACTCCACGTACAGTGTCGACCAGCCGAAGCAAAGCTGAGAGGCGCGCTGAGTGCTGGTCCATAAGCTCGGCGAGCGCATCAAGTTGGTCGATCAACAGGATGACGCGGCGCTCTGCGGCAAGGCGGCGCAGTGCCTCCGCTACTGGGACCGGCGCCCCGACCCATGAGTCTAGATCATCTAACGTGCTGATAGTTCGTGGCAGGTGATCAGCTTTGAGCGCAAGTAGCAACACGTTCTTGGCGGCAAGTTGGTTGCCGACACGAGCGAGCAACGCAGACTTTCCTTCACCTGGACCACCGATCAAGACAGTCACGGTTGGATCTGTCTGCATCGCGAGAGCGCGCAGTCGCTCCAACTCAGGCCGCTCGAGCCAATGACCATCTGTCTCCTGTGGCCAGCCAAGCATCAACCGAGATTTAGATCCAAATGCTCGCTCGACCGCTTCAACGTCGAGCGGTCGTGACGACACAATAGAACGTCCAGAAAGTGCAGATTCCCTGCTATCAAATATTGCGCTATCACCCAGGTTAGGTAGGAACTCTCCAGGCCCCATAACCCGGTCGAGAAGAGCCAAATGGAGTGATTGAGGTATCGTAGTTGTTGCAACAGCGTCAAATTCCCGAAACAAGGATGGGCGGTCCAATTTGCGCTCGTCGGATCGAGAAACCACCTTCCACACGTGGAAATACAGTGGCGCAAGAGCCTTCTCCGCATCACGTGCGTAGACTCGGTTTGATCCAAACTCAACGAGCCGATCATCGATTTGCTTGAGCAATGCAGCTGTCTCATCCGCTCCACTTAGCCATCGGATAGGCTCGACGAGTTCCGTCAGAATCTCGTCATCCTTTGCCGTTTTCAAGAAGCTCAGCACGCCGCTTGAAACCTTCTCCTCCTTCAAGAGGAAGTCAGCGATCCTGCGCGCATCTGCACCCCGTTGAAATGGCTCAGAATTTTCCTGAGCGCGACGCCAGAGTTCAATGCCACCGATATCTTTACCAAACGGCGCACCTTGCTCGCGCCCAATTACGGACGTGGTCAGGTAATCGAAGTGGATTCGGCGGCCATGGTTGCGTTCACGGTGAGCCCAATAGTTGCTAATTGCCTCAACAGCGCCAGAGGTGCGCAGAGTCAGGGAGCCGGATGCGGCAGTATCTTTGACCTGCGTCACCACCGTTGAACCATCAGGTTTGATTTTGTCGAAATCCTCCGCACCTTCCAAGTACAGCACCTCGCCTTCTCCGAGGTTGAGCCATGCGAGCAAGCTGGCCAAAACTTGGTATTTGTAAGCACGCATTGTATCTACCGCCTCTCGGGCGGGGTCGTTCAACAGCGGCCTCACTGGGGGCAGGCTAGCCATTACTATCGGATCCTTGCTGGTAAGTATTGGGTGATTACGGGTTCCATCAAGCCACGGATGAGGCGGAACCGAAAGAGGCGATCCCCCCGCCAGTAACAGCAGAGAGGGAGGAGAGGAAGAAGGGGAAGACACCGCGGCTGGACCAGGCCGGGCTACTGCGTCGCACCTTCGCACTAGACCTGTCTGCCAGCCCCCACTGAGCAGGCAGGCGCAAGAAACTGGCGTACGTGTCGGCAGAGCCAAGGATGCGCTCCATGTTGCAGAACCTGGGACTGGCCCGTCACACGACCCCTGGGGCCCCCGCCAACGGCCCCCTCGGTCACTAAGCATAAGAAAGATGGGCGGTTGGTGGAAGGCGAGGGATGAAGCGGAGGGGCCGAGGAGAGCCGCTGACGGACGGGGGCTGCCCAAGTTGTGCCCCGGGCCAGAGGAGAGGCCGCACAGCTCCCTTGGCCGCGCAGTCCACCGAGCCGCTCGCCCTGCTCGGCTTCCTGCGCGCCCCCAAGGTGGTGCTCGCGGGCGACCCCCAACAGTTCCCCCCCACCATCCTCTCCCCCGAGGCCGCCAAGGCGGGTCTGGCCGTGAGCCTCTTCGAGCGCCTGCTCGCGGACCACGGGGACGGCGTCAAGCGCATGCTGCGCGAGCAGTACCGGATGAACACCGCCATCATGACCTTCCCCTCGAAGGAGATGTATGGCGGCGAGCTGCGCGCCCACCCGAGCGTGGCCGGCCGCACCCTCGTGGACGTGCTGCCACCGGAGACGCCGGGAGACTTCCCACCCGTGCTCTACCTCGACACGGCCGGCAAGGGCTTCGAGGAGGAGCAGGAGAAGGACACCGGCAGCCTCTTCAACACCGGCGAGGCGGACCTGATCGTCGCCCGGGTGAGGGAGTTGCTCGCCGCGGGGATCGCGCCGCGCGAGCTGGCCGTCATCACCCCCTACCGCGCCCAGGCCCATGCCCTGCGCGAGCGCGTGGAGCCGCTCTCACCCGACGTGGAGGTGGACACCGTGGACGCCTTCCAGGGGCGGGAAAAGGACGCCATCCTCGTGAGCCTCGTGCGCTCCAACTCCGAGGGGCAGATTGGCTTCCTCTCGGACCTGCGCCGCATGAACGTGGCGCTCACCCGCGCCCGCCGGCACCTCTTCGTCGTGGGCGACTCGGCCACGCTCAGCGGCCATGCCTTCTACGCGCGCTTCATCGAGTCCACCCAGGAGGGCGCCGGCTACCGCTCCGCCTGGGAATGGCCAGACCCCAACGAGGTTCCCTGATTCCCCGCGCGCTCCCGAGCACGCGTGCCGAGTGCGCCCGCCAACAGGCTGACGGCCCCGAAGGGTGAGGCGCCCCCGCCCCCACCGCGCGTGCACCCGGTCGGCAATCCAGCCACCGAGCGTCATCCCCACCAGCCCGGTGGCGCCCGTGAGGTAGTTACGCCCGGCACCTGGCCGACCACCCTCCAGGGACGCGAAGACCTCTTCCCAGTCCTTCCCGTGGAGAAGTTGCTCCACCGCAGCTTCGCTGAGAATAATAGATTTCGTGGTCAGAACATTTTTTTCATGATTTTCTGGAATCTGGATGTCGGGGGGACCATGAGACCAATCGCAATAGTAGGTCTACTGTTGCTTGGGGCGGGGTGCGCGACCACCCGTGTTGTCCATCTGGATACCGGGCATGGGGAACCCGTTACCTACACGTCCGTTGGTGTCGAGCCGGTCGAGGTGAGCGAGACCGAGTTCAAGGCGGCCCTTGTGCAGCTCCTCCTCGACATGCGGCTGGACGTCGCATTCCGGGAGACTGAAGAGGCGGATGAGCGAGGGTGGGTGCGCTCCAGGACTCTGCTCGCATCCTCGAAGGGCCTCGCTGATTCGGGCTTGGGGAGTTCGCCTGAGTCGTTGTACGCGCGCATCTGCCCCGACACGGATGACTGCTTGACCCTGGTAGGCGGAACGGGGTTGTCGTTCGGACGGAAGGACCGGACGCTGATGGCGCTGTCCTTCGCGCTCGATACCGTCTGGGAGAGCGTCGAGGCGGAGGTCGGCAAGATGCTGAATCCGGTAGCGCTCAAGGCGATGTTGACGTCAGCTGCGCTGACCGTGCTCCTCACGATGACCCTGCCCGAGCCTGTCACCAAAGTCCTCGCGGTCGCGTTGACGGCGGCCATGGTGGCCTACCTCGGCATGATTCCGGTCTGGGAGATTGGTCGTGGATTCGTCCGGCTGTGGGACGATGCGGGGAAGGCAACGAGCGTCATCGAGTTGCAGGACATCGGGCACCGGTTCGGACGGGTGTTGGGAGCGAACGGCACGCGTGTCCTGGTGCTGCTCGTCACGGCAGCGCTCGGCGGGAAGAATGCGATGGCGGCCCAGGGCCCCAAGCTCCCCGGCTTCTCCCTGGCTGCAATCCGCGCGCAGGCCGAGGGTGGTTTCCAGCTCACGGCTGCGCTGAATGGTGGGGTGGGTGCAATCTCATTGCCTGCTGCCGGTGTACTCAACGTCGCGCTCGCTCCTGGAGCGGTCGCAGCGATTGCGATGTACTCGCAGGGGATGGTGCCAGGCGACGCAGAGGGCCCGGTTCATCACCTCTGCACGAACAAGAACATGGTTTCCGGTGCGTCCGGCGGCCCTTGGACTCCATTGTGTGAGAAGCTATTCGGCCGAGCAGGGATGACGCTGGGCGATGTTGCGAACCAGGTAAGGTTGAAAGCCCACCAGGGGCCGCACCCCCAAGCGTATCATCAAGCTGTAATAGACCGTTTGCAGAAAGCGCTCGGGAGGTGCAAGTCAGAGGAAACGTGTCGTCCTCGGCTGGTTGAAGAGCTTGCAAAGATTGCAAACGACCTGCTTACGCCGGGCTCGGATTTGCGGCGTCTGATTGTGACGGGTGAGGGGTAAATGGAGCGCAATTTCTATGTAGTAGAAATTGGGGATGTTCCTCAATGGTGCCTCGACACTCCCGTTCCCATAGCGGGTGGCGAACTGGAGGATCCCTGGATGTTCGTGGAAGGCAAGCCGGTGCCAGACCCTGGTCCTCTCAAGACCAAACCTTTCCACCATGGAGAAGAGCGCACGTTTACGGTAGCCAATGCAGACCGCACACCCATTGCAAACGAGCAAGTCGCTCGTGCCTTCCGTGAGCTTGCACCTGACGACGTGCAATTGTTCCCGGTCGAAGTCGAGGGTACGCCCGAGCGGTACTACATCGTAAACGCGACCAGGAGTTTCAAGTGCGTTGACGAAAAGAACTCTCGAGAGGTCCAGGTATACCCTTCAGATGGCGCCGTGCCCGAGCGGGTGGGGGAGTACCGCTCGATCTCCGGTCTACGGATAGACACCTCGAAGATCGAGAATGCGCGTGTCTTCCGCCCGATGGGTTGGGAAGTAGCCCTCATCGTTTCCGAGGAGCTCAAGGCGAGGATTGAGCGAATTGGCAATACAGGAGTGTACTTCAATCGTGTAACGGGGCCTCACGCGTCGAACGAGGGCTGAGGTGGAACGTCATTTCCCCGGCAACACCCGCGGAGAGAGGGGGCTCGCGGGGTGCCAGCTTCAGATGAACGAAAGGGCCGCACTTACGTGACCAGCCCTTTTTCCAGGGGCCTCAGCGCGTGGAGTAGGACGCGCCGACGAAGGCGCAGTCCGTGGACTCGTTACCCCAACGCACCTGGGAGCCCACGTTGCCGTCCAGGAAGGTGGAGCGGAAGTTCGTGTTCCAGCACTCATTCAGCGTCACCGGGCTGGCGAGATCGCCTCCGGTCGCGCGCACGTCCGCCCGGCCCGCGCCCGTGGCCGTCCAGCGGCTCTTGATGCTCCAGCGCTCCAGGGCGATCTTGCTCAGATCGAACCAGTGGATGTTGGAGTCGACGGCGAACTCGAACGAGCCCTCTCCCCCAGGCACCTGGCTGTAGTGGTAGGCGGCCGTGTCGGGCACGGTGGCGTCGTTGACGAACTGCTCGAGGTCCACGTCCACGGTGGCCGCGGCCGTGGGGCTCGGCCGGGCGTAGTGGAAGCTGATGCGGCCCTTCTTGCTGTCCTGGTGTGGCAGACGCGCGGCCTTGTCGTAGTCGATGTCGAAGCGACCCTCGCCATAGCCCTTGATGGCCTTGCCCTTGTCGTCCACCGCCACCGTGTGCGAGCCGGTGATGACGGCGGCGTACTCGCTGTCGGCGCTGCCCCTGGGCTTGGCCTCCAGGGTGTACTTGAAGGCATTGGGCGCGGTGCGCACGGCCGTCAGCTTCCAGGTGGTGAGCTCCCAGTCATTGTTGTGCGGACCCCACACCGCGGTGGTGCCGTCATCCGAGGTCGGCTCGAAGCCCGCCACGAAGTTGAGCGCGCCGAGCGACCACAGGGTGACACCGTTGACGAAGGCCACCGTTCCCCCGGTCACGAGCCAGGTGCGGGAGAGCTCGCCCCGCAGCGTCTGCTCCACGCGGGTCAGACCATCGTCGAGGCGCTGCTCGCTCTCGGTGGGGACCTCCAGCTTCGCCATCTCCTGGGAAGGCAGGCCGTCCTTGAAGGACACCGTTTCGATCTGGGGGCCGCAAGCAGCGAGGGAGAGCGAAGCCAGGACGCCGAACATCTTCTTCATGGGGTTTCCTCGGGTGGGGAGTTGTGCCGTCCCCATGAGCAAGGGACGGACCAACGCCAAACCCGCGAAACCATGAGGTGCTCCCGCCGAGCCTGTAGGCCGCACCCTACAGGGAGCGCCCGCGCTGTAGGGCGCACCCTACCGGCACCAGGTGGTGACGCAGACCTTGTTGCGGCAGGCGCCCGTGGGGCCGCAGTCCCCGTTGGCCAGGCAGACCCCGCCGGGGGCGACGTACTGCTGGCAGACGAGCTGGGCGAAGGGACCGAAGGCGCACCGGCTCCCGAGGCACAGGGCCCGCTCCTCCGTGCCGTCCGGGTTGAAGCACGTCTGGCCGGGCTCCCTCCACGGGCGACAGCGCGCGGAGGCGGCCTCGCAGTAGAGCAGGCCGCCGCACTCGAGCGCCCCGGGCGTGCAGGCCTCGTCCAGGCCCCGGGCCGGTCGGCACTCGCGCGGGGCGCCCGCGTCCGCGGCCACCTTCGCGCAGACCTGTCCGGGCGCGCACTCCTCGGCGCTCGCGCAGGCACCGGCCTCCTTGCGCGCGACACACACGTTGTTCACGCACGCGGCATTGGCCTCGGGCGCGCAGCGCACTCCCCAGGCGCAGGACTCACCCAGGTTCGCGTACGCGCGGCACACGTTGAGCGAGCAGGTGGTGCCCGGCTGACACGGGACACTGTCGTCACATCTGCTCCCCGCGGGCACGTAGCGCTTGCACACACCGGGACAGCCGGCGCCCGTGTCACACCAACCCTCCTGGCAGTCCATGTTGCCGCCGCAGGAGCCGCCTTCGGCCACCTGGGGCGACAGGGCGTCGCAGCGGGCCAACAGGTTGCCCTGGCTGAACTCCTCGAGCGTCAGCGCGCCACAGGGCAGGTCGCGCAGGCGGCGCACGCACGCGCCGAACTGTTCCGGGAGGAAGGCCTGCCGGCTCGTCTGGACGCTCGCCATCACCGAGGCACACACCGCTTCGGTGTCCACCAGCCGCTGGTAGCTGTCCGGCGGCCCGCCGGAGCACTGGTTCGCGCGCCGGGCGAGTGCATCCATCGCCGTGCGGCAGGACTCCAGCAGGTGCTCCCCGGAGCGGGCGCCCGCCACGCAGCGGCCCTCGGAGGTGCAGCGCTGGGCACTCGGGCACTGCAGATCGTCCTCGCAGGGCGCGTCCGTCACCTGCACGGCGCAGCCCGCCAGGGCCATCATCATCACCACCAGCCATGCGCGCACGTCAGAAGCTCCCCTCGAAGAAGAACAGCGCCGTGCCCGCCAGCAGGGCCACGCCCGCGGTACCGGTGAGGATGTTGGAGGCCCGCGCCCGGCCCAGGGCCGAGTCATGCAGCCGCTGCGCCTCGGCGCGCTCGTGCGGCCGGGCCAGCAGTTCCCGCGAGTCGGCGCGCGCCAGCAACCCGAGCGTCACCGCCCCCGCCCCCGCCACCCCCGCCGCGCCCGCGGCCACCCACGTCCAGACGCGCCTGCCAGGTTGTCCCGAGCGGCTCTCGACCGCCACTCCGATCGTCGACAAGGGCGTGAGCATCAACTGGAGCTCGAGGGGCTCGCCCGGCCGCAGCTCCACGTCGCGCCGCAGCGGCTGATAGCCCTCGTGTGCCAGCTCGAGCCGGTGCGGGCCCACCTCCAGCTTGTCGCGCCAGGGCGTCACCCCACGCGCCTTGCCATCCACCTGGACTCGCGCTCCCGCGGGCTGGCTGGAGACGGTCACCTGGGGACGGCGCTCCTCTTCGTGGCGCTTCTCCAGCCGGGCGATGAGCGACTCGACGAGCGGCCGATCCTCCGCGTGGGGCACCATGCGCAGGTAGTCGCGGTAGTAGCCGATGGCCCGCTGGAGATCGCCGAGCTTCTCGTAGCACTGGCCCAGGTTGTAGAGGACCACGCCGTTGGCGAGCGTCTGGTAGGCGGCCTCGAAGGCGGCGGCGGCCTCGGCGTAGTGGCCCTCCTGGTAGAGGGTGGTTCCGCGCTCGAAGTGCTTGCGAGCGGCGGCGCGGGCGGCTCCGGGCTCGGTGGCGCTCGCCCTCGTGCCACCCAGGGCGAGCAGCAGCGCGACAAGAAGCGTCGGAAAGGACATGTGTCGGTGGCGGGTGGTCATCGTCAATAGGGGTCGGACTTGAGGTCTTGGACCTTGCCCTGGGCCTTGCCCGTCCGGGGCTTGTCGGACCGCACGCGCGGCGACGTTGGTTTCTTCAGCGTGACGTCCAGCCGCTCGCTCTCGGGCAGGCGCTCGAGCACCTCGGGGACATGGCCCTCCAGGGTGAGGCGCAGGGGGCCGGCGTCTCCGTCGGGACGCTCGAACTCCAGGGGAGTGACTCCGAGCACCCGCTCGCCCAGCGTCACCGTGGCGCCCTCGGGCCGCGAGGCGATGGACAGGCGTGGACGGGCCGGGGCCGGCGGGGGAAGGGACTCCTTCGGGGGCTCCACGGCTGGAACCGGCGAGGGGGCCGCCACCGGCACCGCGGCGGCGGGCGTCTCCACGGCGGGGCCGCGCGACGTGACCGCCCACAGCCCCACGCCGCCGAGCAGCAGCAGCGCGCCCACGCCTCCCACGAGGAGCCCGCCGCGCCTGCCCCGGTGGACCGCCTCCAGGCTCCGGGTGGACACCACGGTGGGCTCGAGGGGCTCGACCACGACGGGCGGAGCCGTGAACGGTGCGGCGGGCGGGAGCGCGGACACGCCGCCGGTGGCCATGGCCGGCGTGAGCTGGAGGGGCACTCGGCCCGGGACGAGGGCCTCCAGCGCGGCGCGGAACGTCTCCAGGGTGGGGCGAGCGGCCGGGTCCTTGGCGAGCGCGCTCAGCACCAGCGCGTCCAGCTCCGGCGGCAGGCCGAGGTCCGGACGACGCCGGCTGGGGGGCTCGGCGGTGGCCTCCAGGTGCTGCAACATCGTGGCGAAGGTGTTGTCCCCGCGGAAGGGGAGCGAGCCGGTGCAGACCTCGTAGGTGAGCACCCCCAACGAGTACACATCCGCCCGGGCATCCACCGTCCCCCCCGCCGCCTGCTCCGGGGCCATGTAGTTGGCGGTGCCGAGGATGACGCCCGCCTCGGTGAGCCCACTGCCCGGCGGCCCCTGCATCACCTTGGAGATGCCGAAGTCCACCACCTTGACGAAGTCCGCCTGCCCCTGGCGCCGCAGGAGCATCACGTTCTGTGGCTTCACGTCCCGATGGACGATGCCGCGCGCGTGCGCCGCCTCGAGCGCCCGGCACACCTGCGCCAGGATCGGCACGGCGCGCCACAGCGGGAGGAAGTGCTCGCGCAGCAGCAGCGCCCCGAGGCTCTCTCCCTCCAGCAACTCCATGACGTAGAAGAGCTCCCCGGCGGGGGTGCGGCCCAGGTCCGTCACGTTGACGATGTGCTCGTGGCCGATCTGGCTGGCGGCGATGGCCTCCTGCTCGAAGCGGCGGGCGAAGGTGGGGTCTCGCGACAGCTCACCGCGCAGCAGCTTCACCGCCACGCTCTTGCGCAGACCCAGGTGCTCGGCGAGGTACACCACGCCCATGCCTCCCTCGCCGAGCGGGGACAGCAACCGGTAGCGGCCCTCCAGCACGGCGGGCAGCAGCGCCGTGCCGTCACGGGGACAGAACGAGACGTCCTCCGCGTACTCGCTCTGGCACGTCGGGCAGCGCGGCATGGGAGCTGGGTTCATAAAACGGGGGAAGCAGAGGTCAGCGTACCGCGTGCTTGCGCAACAGCTTGATGACGTGGGCCCGGTCCACCTCGGCCTCGCGCGCCATCTGGCTCACGTTGCCGCCCGAGGCCGCCAGGCGCTGGCGCAGATACACCTCCTCGAAGTGGGCGAGCCATGCCTCCTTGGCCTCCTTGTAGGGCAGCTCCACGCGCACGGTGGGGGCTCCGGCCGACGCCACCGGGGCGCTGGCCGCCTGGAGGAACGAGGCATCCAACGCGCCGGAGAGGGCCACGCTGCGCTCGACGAAGTTGCGCAACTCGCGCACGTTGCCGCGCCAAGGCAGGGTGGAGAGCTGGTGCAGCGTCTCGGGGCTGGGGGCGGTGAAGGGCCGGGGCGGCAGACCGAGCGAGCGGAACGTCTCCGTCCACAGGTGCTCCAGCAGGTCCGGCAGATCCTCCAGATGCGCGCGCAGCGGGGGCACGCGCACCATGCCCACGGCGAGCCGGAAGTACAGGTCCTCGCGGAACTGTCCGCGGTTGACGGCCTCGCGCAGATCGCGGTGCGTGGCGGCCACGAAGCGCACGTCCACGCTCCGGTACCCATCCGCGCCCACGCGCTTGATCTGCCGGCGCTCCAGCGCGCGCAGCAGCTTGGGCTGCACGGCCAGGGGCAGCTCGCCCAGCTCGTCCAGGAAGAGGGTGCCTCCGTTGGCGGCCTCGAAGGCGCCCCGGCGCTCGTGGGTGGCGCCGGTGAAGGCGCCCTTCTCGTGGCCGAACAGTTCGCTCTCCACCAGCTCGGCGGGGATGGAGCCACAGTCCACCACCACGAAAGGTCCCGAGGCCCGGGGACTCGCCTGGTGGAGCGCCTCGGCCACCCGCTCCTTGCCGGTGCCGCTCTCGCCCTCGACGAGCACCGTGGCGTCCGTGACGGCCAGGCGCACGAGCTGGGCGAACAGGGCCCGCATCACGGCGCTCTCGCCCACCAGCCCGCCGAAGCGAGGCTCGGGATGCAGGGGCAACACGTCCCGCGTGGCCACCAGGGAGAAGCGCACCGTGGTGCCGCCGAAGGTCAGCGTGGAGCCGTCCGCGACATAGGCGTCCTGCACGCGGACATGGTCCACCCGCGTACCGTTGGTGCTGCCCAGGTCCTTCACCCGGTAGCCGCCGCGCTCGCGCACCAGCTCGGCGTGGAAGCGCGACACGGTGGTGTCGGTGAGCACCAGATCATTGCCCGGGGCCGTGCCCAGGGTGAGCTTCTCGGCGGAGCTGCTCACCGTGGTGCCCGCGTCAGGGCCGGCCGACACCTCGAGGTTCACCCTCTGGATGGAGAGCCCACTGGCCGGTGTCTGCGCGGGGATGAGCTCGGTACGCCCTGACATGCCCGCCGTGCATAGCACCTTTCCGTCCGGGAGGGCACGCGGCCGGGGAATCACGGGCACGGCGGCGTCATGCCTCCTCGTCCCCCCGGCCTTCGAGTAGGGCGGCGGAGAACGGGCTCGCGACGCGCTTCCCGGGCCCGGAGGCCGCCGGGGTACGCCCGGCGGCGAGCGTCTCCGCCACCAGCTCCGCCACGTGCCAGGGCTGCTCCGCCCCGGAGCCGGTGTCCACGTCCAGCAGGGCACGCGCCATGTCTCCCGCCGAGGCGAAGCGCTCGGAGGGGTGGGGGCGCAGGGCACGCTGGAGGACGCTGGCCAGGGCGGGCCCGGCCCGTTGCAGCAGGTGCTCGGCGGGCTCCAGGCGCACGTCCCGCACGGCGAGCAGCAACTGCGCGTCCGTGGCCGCGGCGAAGGGGCCGCGGCCCACCACCGCCTCGTAGAGGAGGATCCCGAGCGAGAAGAGATCGGCCCTCGCGTCCAGGGGGCCGCCGCGCACCTGCTCGGGGGACATGTAGCGCAGCGTGCCGCGCGTGCTGCCGGGCGCGGTGCGCGAGGGCGTGCGCAGCCCCTTGGCGATACCGAAGTCCCCCAGCTTCACGTCGCCGGTGTGCCCCAGCAGCACGTTCGCGGGGCTCACGTCCCGGTGGACGAGCCCCAGCCACTCGCCCTGGGTGTCGCGCAGGCCGTGCACGTGCTCGAGCGCGCGCAGCAGGCACAGGCCCAGGTGCCGCACGAGCGCGGGAGCCAGCGGTCCTCGCGCGGCGAGCGCCCGGGCCAGGTCCACCCCCTCCACGTACTCCAGCACCAGGTAGGGCGCGCCCGCCTCCAGCCCGAAGTCCAGCACCGAGACGACGTGCGCGTGGCCGAAGGTGGCCATCAGCCGCGCCTCCTGGGCGAACATCTGTCGGTAGGCCTCCTGTCCGGCCAGCTGAGGCAGCAATCGCTTGACGACCACCGGCTTCTCGAAGCCCTCGGGCCCGGGCAGGACGCCGAGGAACACCTCCGCCATCCCTCCGCGCGCCAGGCGGGATACCAGCCGGTAGCGGCCCACCGAGCCTGCCTCTCCTCCCTGGTTCATGGCGACAACATAGCGGGTTCTCCACGCCCCTCGCTCCGGCCACTTCACCTGATGCGCAGAAGGCTCGGAGGGGCCGAGAGGAGCGACCCCTCGAGCCGCTCCACCAATCGCTCAGTCCTGGACGTCCTGGCAGACCGAGCCCGCGCCACAGACGAGGATCGCGGTGTTCAAGAAGTCCGCCGCGCTCGAGCACGAGGTGGTGCCGATGCGCTTCAGGCACGTCTCGAGCCCTGTCTCGTTGATGGCGGGGCAGTTGTCCGCCGTCCACGCGGCCTGGAAGAAATCGCGGGTCTTCACCTCACACTCGCTCCGGTCCTCGAACTGCTTGCCCTCGCCGGAGCCGATTTCCTCACACTCCGCGTAGTAATCGCAGGCGGAGTCGGCGGCCTGGTGTTGTGCATCAGCGCGGGAGGTGGGGCCACACGCGGGGAGGAGAAGCAGGGACAGCAGGGAGAGGGAGAACGAGATGCGCATAGGGGTGACTCGTGAAGCGGGGTGATGAGGAGTGCACGACGACATGCGCCCCATGAGCAAGGGACGGACCAACGCCAAACCCGCGAAACGACGAGGCAGCGGTGCGAGGGTTGTAGGCTCGAGACAACAGGGAGCGCCGGGCCTGTAGGTTGCGGCCAACACCCTCCCCGCTCGGTGACCGGAGCTCCTCCCGCGGCCCCTCAAGCACAACCGCGTGCACGTCGCCGTCGCGCTCGAAGTGCTCCACTGGCGGAAGAGCGTCAGCTGACGGATGGCCCGAACGAAACCTGGGTGACTCAACCCGCCTTCGCTTGCTCCGCGGCACCAGGCGCCGGGAACAGGGCCCGACGCAGCGCGGCCGTGAAGGCTCCACGGAAGTCGCGCGCCACTCTGGCGCCGCGGGTGATGATGTCGAAGCCGTGGAAGGCGCCGGGCACCACGACGACGTCGCACGGCACCCCAGCGGCCTCCAGGCGCCTGGCGTATACGAGATCCTCGTCGTGGAAGAGGTCGCAGGTGCCCACGCCCAACCAGGCCGGGGGGAGACCCGAGAGGTCCTCGCGCCGCGCGGGCACGGCATGCACCGGCACCTGCGCGCCTCCCGGCTCTCGTCCCAGGTAGGACCTCCAGCCGAACACGTTGCTGCCCTGGTTCCAGGCGCGGTGGTTCGTGCCGTCGATGTCCGTGCGCGTCGTCGTGCGGTCGTCCAGCATCGGATAGACGAGCAGTTGGAAGACGGGCCGGACATCCTCGCGGTCATGCGCCAGTTGAGCCAGCGCCGCCGTGAGTCCCCCACCAGCGCTCGCCCCGCCGATGGCGATGCGCTCGGGGAGGATGCCGAGCGTCCCCGCCTGAGAGAAGAGCCATCGCAGCGCCGCGTAGCAGTCCTCCAGCGGTGCCGGGAAGGGGTGCTCGGGAGCCAGCCGGTAGTCCACCGAGGCGACGAGGATGCCCAGCTCACGCGCGAGCTCCAGGCAAAGAACATCGTCCTGCTCCGGTTGGCCGACGATGTACCCGCCCCCGTGAATCCACAGGAGCGCCGGCGTCGGTCCCTGGACTGACCGGGGCCGATAGGTCCGCACGCGCACCGGCGGCGCCCCCGCGGGCCCGGGCACTCGCACGTCCTCCACCTCCACGGCCACGTCCACGGGGACGCGGGGCTTGCGCTGGAAGCGGCCGAGAAACCGCACCACGGCGAGCACCGGCCGGGTCACCGTGACGTTCGGGAGGAGGCGCGCGGCGCGTTGCAGGTCAGGGTGGAACGGATTCGTGGTTGGCTTCATCTCTCTGCTCCTTCATTCCAATTCGTGCGTTGGCGAGGCGGCGGGTGCTCCGAGCGGCTGCCTCAGCTCGCTGAGCGGCACGATCAGAAGCGCGCGCGAGACAAAGGATCCGATCCAGAGTTCGTCACCGATGACGACGGCGCTCGTGCCCCCACTGAAGGTCTCGTTCGCACCCCGCTTGAAGAGCGTGGCCGCCTGGAAGGTGGCCGGATCGACGCGGGCCACCTCCGTCCCAATGCCGCACCTCACGACGAATCCACACAGGGCAACGACGGCGATGGAATGTGGGTGCCCTGTCGCGAGAATGGAGCCGTCGGGCGCGAACCGGATGTTGTCTGGATGAAAGCCAAGGTCGACGGACCGGGGAGGAGTGACGGTTCCAGCGAGAGAGACCTCGTGTACCCTGTTGTTGTGGTACTCGTTCACGTACAGGCGCGTGCCATCAGGCGACACGAGGAGGCCGTTGTCTCCTTGGAAGCGGGTACCCGGAACCTCGGTCCAACCGCCGCCAGGCCCCCACCGCAGCACCACCCCCTCCGATACAGACGGAAGTTGCGGAATGGTGACGACGATGCCGCCGTCCGGGAGTGGTGCGACGGAGTTGGCCGCATGCTCCGCGGGCAGCACGATGCAGCCGGTCCAGGTCAGCGCTGGCCCCTCGGCGGAAACCCGGACGTCGAACACCTCGATCGACTCGCGACCACCGTGATTGACTGCGTATAGCGTGTGCTCATCATTGGCGCGGGCACGCAGAGCAACCCCGTGCGCGGAGAAGAGCTTCGGCTCGGGAGCACCGGGGCAGTCACCGTAGGTCGGCTCGGCCGGGCGCGAGAAATCAGGTGTGATGGCGCGGAAGGCTTCGTCGCCAATCCTGATGGCATAGAAGCCGCCCTCGGCCCAGTCGTCGTTGCCCATGTTCCCCGTGACGACCCAGTCACTGTCCCCGAGGCGCAGCAGGTCCTCCGGCTTGTTGAGCCCACACAGGGCATGGACGCCGCTCTTGAGCTCGCACTCCCTGCCTGCACCTCGCCCGGCCGGCCAGAGCGTCCAGTAGAGAGCGAACGCGGCGGCGAACACCAGAAGAGCGAGGAGGCCGCGTGCGACGACGCGCATGACCCTTCTGAACAAGCGACGGGGGGCAGCAGGTACCCGTGTCTCATCCCCACCAGATGACGGCATGTTTCCCACCCGAACCTCCTTCTCGCGTCAACAAGGAGCAGCAGGGCTCCGTCTGACAGGGGAGCTTGTCAGCTGCAAGGGAAACGGACGGGCATGAGGCCAGGAGCGGAGACGTCGCCCGGCCCTTCTCCCGCCTTCCGTCCCTCCTCCACGCACCGATGGATACACGTTGACGGATTCGTTTACCACACTTACCATTTACGTCATAAACTGATGAGGAGACCGTCCGAGCCGAACCTCGTCAACCTCCCTACCCAATCCCGTGAGCCCTCCATGAGCCATGCCCAAACCCTTCGCCTGCCCGACAATGCCTCCCTGTTCACCCGCCTGCGTGTGGCGAGCCAGTGCCTGAAGGGGCTCAAGAACGATCCGACGAATCCCACCTACGGCCAGACGTTCAACCTGAGCCTGAACGGCAACGTCTACGCCTCGCTCGTTCAGCAACTCCAGCGCGGCGAAGCGGGGCGCCGCCTGCTGTCCAAACGCCCTTCCCTGGAGGCCAGGGATCTGGATCTGGCCGCGCTCGAGCGCCTGCCCGAGGGCACGCTCGGCCATGAGTTCGCGCGCTACTATCGCGACAACAAGATCTCGCCCTTCCAGACGACGCTCGAGCTCAAGAACGACGTCGACTTCCTCTCCAAGCGCTACCGCGAGACGCATGACTTGCAGCACGTGCTGACGGGCTACGCCACGGACGTGGTGGGCGAAATGGAGCTACAGGCGTACATCCTGGGCAACCTGGGGCTCCGGACCACGATGTTCGTCCTGCTCAACGGCACGGTCGGACAACTCAAGGCGCCGCAGTCCGGCATCGAGCGGTCCGAGTACCTGCGGCGGGTGTGGGCCGCGTACCGTCGTGGCCGTGCGTCCCCGCGGTTCCTCGACTTCTGGTTCGAGGAGCACTGGGAGACCCCCGTGGCCACGCTGCGCGCGCGGCTGTGCGCCCCCGCGACGGCGTAGGACGAGCGGAGCCTCTCGAGCTTCTGCGCGGCCTCGTCGCTCAAGGCCGCCACATCCTCCACGACCCTCGCGTTCTCGTTGAGCAGCGCTCGGCCCCGCGCCGTGATGGAGAAGAGCTTGCGCTGGTTGTCGGTTATCCGGCTCGCCCACCAGGCCCATGTCCTTGAGCAGGGTGAGCGTCGGATAGACCACCCGGGGCTCGGTCCGGCCAGAGATGTACACGGGTGTTTACTTGCGACGGCACCTGGGTTATGTCCGTGATGTACACAGCCGTGTACATGAGCCGTGGCTGTCGGGCCGAAAGGAAGTGCGCGGATGATTGCTTCGAAGAAGGGTGAGGTCTCTTTCTCTCCGGAAGCGCTGAAGGAGAAGTACCGGCTCGAGCGCGAGAAGCGGCTGCGTGCTGACGGCAACGCCCAGTACCGCGACTTCAGCGGCGTCTATGCGGACTTCGACAAGGACCCCTACGTCGAGCCCGGCTTCACCCGTCCGGCGCTGACCGAGAAGCTAGACGTCTTGATTGTCGGGGGTGGCTTTGGCGGCATGTTGGCGGCGGTGCGGCTGCGCCAGGCGGGGGTGGATTCCTTCCGCATCGTCGAGAAGGCGGGTGACTTCGGCGGCACCTGGTACTGGAACCGCTATCCGGGCGCCGCCTGTGACGTGGAGTCCTACATCTACCTGCCGCTGCTCGAGGAGACCGGCTACATCCCGACGGAGAAGTACGCCAAGGCGCCGGAGATCTTCGCCCACTGCCAGCGCATTGGCCGGCACTTCGACCTCTACAAGGCGGCGCTGTTCCAGACCCAGGTCGAGCTGATGGAGTGGGACGAGAACACCCGGCGCTGGAACATCACGACCAGCCGGGGCGACAAGCTCGCGGCGCGCTTCGTCATCACCGCCGGCGGCATCCTCCACAAGGCGAAGCTGCCCGGCATCCCGGGCATCGAGACCTTCAAGGGCCACAGCTTCCACACCACCCGATGGGACTATGCCTATACCGGCGGCGGCCCCACGGGCGGCATGGACCGGCTGGCGGACAAGCGCGTGGGCATCATCGGCACGGGCGCGACCTCGGTCCAGGCCATCCCCCACCTCGGGGCCGCGGCCAAACAGTTGTACGTCTTCCAGCGCACGCCCTCGGGCGTCGGCGTACGCGACAACCAGCCGACGGATCCGGAATGGGTGAAGACACTCAAGCCCGGCTGGCAGCAGGAGCGCATCCTCAACTTCACCGCGCTCGTCTCCGGCAAACCGCAGGACGTCGACATGGTGCGCGACGGGTGGACGTACATCTTCCAGGATGCCGAACTCCGCCGTGCAAAGACTCCCGAGGAGGCCGCCGAGCTCCGCCAGCTCACGGACTTCCGCAAGATGGAGGAGATCCGCGCGCGGGTGGACACCATCGTCAAGGATCCGGTGACGGCCGAGGCGCTCAAGCCCTACTACAACCAGATGTGCAAGCGGCCCTGCTTCCACGACGAGTACCTGGACACGTTCAACCGCCCCAACGTCCAGCTCGTGGATACCGATGGCAAGGGCGTGGAGCGGATCACCCCCAACGGCGTGGTGGTGAACGGCAAGGAGTACGAAGTCGACTGCCTCATCTACGCCTCGGGCTTCGAGCTCTCGAGCGAATACACCCGCCGGATGGGCTTCGACATTCGCGGGCGCGGCGGCAAGTCCCTGAGCGACAGCTGGGCCGAGGGAGCGGCGACGTTGCACGGCATGCACAGCCGCGGCTATCCCAACCTCCTGATGTTCAGCCTCACCCAGAGCGGGTGGGCGATCAATTTCGTTTCCATCCTCAACGAGCAGTCGCAACACGCCGCCTACATCATCGCGCGTTGCCTGAAGCAGGGCATCGAGACCATCGAGCCGACGGAACAGGCGCAGCAGCAGTGGTGGGATGTCATCCTCGGCAACCTCATGAAGGCCGCGTCCTTCGGCGGTGTCGAATGCACGCCCGGCTACTTCAACAACGAGGGCGCCCGGCCTCCCCCGAGCGCGATGCGCAATGCCCCTTTCGCGGGCGGCACGATCGAGTTCATCGACATCCTGCGCGACTGGCGCAAGGCCGACGAGCTCGCGGGCCTGGAACTCACCCGTGGCGGGACGTCTTCCAACCCATGAAGGTCCAGAACAAGATCATCGTCGTGACCGGCGGCGGAAATGGTATGGGCAGGGAGCTCGTCCTCGCCCTTCTCTCCAAGGGCGCGAGCGTCGCCGCCGTGGACATCAACGCGTCCGCCCTCGAGGAGACCGTCGCGCTGGCGGGGATGAACCGGGCCAACCTGGCCACCTACACCGTGAACATCACGGACCGGGCCCTGGTGGAGTCGCTCCCGGAGCAGGTCATCTCCCGCTTCGGGGCTGTCGACGGCATCATCAACAACGCGGGCGTCATCCAACCCTTCGTCAAGCTGAAGGACCTCGACTACGCGGCGATCGACCGGGTGATGAACGTCAACCTGTTCGGCACGCTCTACATGACCAAGGCGTTCCTGCCCCACCTGCTCGCACGCCCGGAAGCGCACATCACGAACATCTCCAGCATGGGGGGCTTCCTGCCCGTGCCGGGACAGACCATCTACGGAGCGGCCAAGGCGGCCGTCAAACTGCTGACGGAGGGTTTGAACTCGGAGCTCTTGGGGACGAACGTGCGGGTCACGGTGGTCTTCCCGGGGGCGATTGGCACGAACATCGCGGCGAACTCGGGGGTGATGAACACCCTGCAGGTGAAGGGCGGGGAGACGTCCTTCAAGATGCTGGCCCCCGCCAAGGCCGCGCAGCTCATCCTCGAAGGCATCGAGAACAACCGCTACCGCGTCCTCGTGGGCTCCGACTCCAGGTTCATGGACGCCATCTACAGACTGAACCCCCAGCGCGCGGCGCGGTTCATCCTCAATCAGATGAGCAGTTTGTTGCCGCAGTAGGAGAGCCTCCCATGAACGACACCAACACCCTGTCCCTGCCCGACAACGCCTCCCTGCTCACCCGCCTGAGCGTGGCGCGCCAGTGCTTGAATGTGCTCAGGCACGATCCAGCGAACCCCACCTGCGGCCAGCTGCTCAACATCTGCCTGGACCTCAACGTCTACGCTTCACTCGTCCAGCAACTCCAGCGCAGCGAGGAGGGACGCCACCTGCTGTCCGAGCGCCCTTCCCTTCAGGGCAAGGAACTGGACCTGGCCGCGCTGGAGCGCCTGCCCGAGGGCACGCTCGGCCATGAGTTCGCGCGCTACTTCCGCGACAACAAGATCTCCCCCTTCGAGACGACGCTCGAGCTCAAGAACGACGTCGACTTCATTGGCAAGCGCTACCGCGAGACGCATGACCTGTTGCACGTGCTGACGGGCTACGCCACGGACGTGATGGGCGAGATGGAGTTGCAGGCGTACGCCCTGGGCAACCTGGGCATCCGCACCGCGGCGTTCATCCTGATGTTCAGCTCGCTCGAACACCTCAAGGCTCCGCGGTCCGGTGTCGGGCGGTCCGAGTACCTGCGGCGGATCCAGGCCGCGTACCGCCGGGGCCGCGCGTCCCCGCAGTTCCTCGGCTTCCCGTTCGAGCAGCACTGGGAGACGCCCGTGGCCACGCTCAGCGCGCGGCTGTGCGCCCCCAGGCAACAGATGAACTGACCCTCTCCCGAGGCGTCAGGAGCGGGTGGCCTCGGGCGGCTCCCGAGGCCACGTCCGGGCATAGTGGCGCGCGAGCACCGCGCACACCATGAGCTGGAGCTGGTGGAAGAGCATCAGCGGCAGCACCAGGGCGCCCACCGTGGCCGGGGGGAAGAGCACACCCGCCATGGGCACGCCACTGGCCAGGCTCTTCTTCGAGCCACAGAAGACGATGGCGATCTCATCCTCCCGCGAGAAGCCCAGCCCCCGGCTCAACCACGTGGTGAGCCCCAGCACCGCCGCGAGCAGCGCCGCGCTCACCAGCCCCAGCACCCCGAGGTCCCTCGCGTCCAACTGGGACCAGAGCCCGTTGACCACCGCCTCGCTGAACGCGGTGTAGACCACGAGCAGGATGGAGCCCCGGTCGACGAGCGCCAGCACCGCGCGGTGGCGTCCGACCCAGGCGCCAATCCAGGGGCGCAGCAGGTGTCCCGTCACGAAGGGCACGAAGAGCTGGGCGAAGATGGCCCCCACCGCCTGCCCGGAGATGCCGCCTCCACGCTGATTCAAGAGCAGGCCCACCAGCACGGGGGTGAGGACGACGCCCAGCAGGTTGGAGGCGGAGGCGCTGCACACCGCCGCCGCCACGTTGCCGCGCGCCAGGGCGGTGAACGCGATGGAGGACTGGACCGTCGAGGGCAGGAGGCACAGGAACAGCACCCCCAGCCCGAGCTCGGGCGCGAGCCAGCCGCGCAGCCCCCAGCGCAGCGCCAGCCCGAGCAGGGGAAAGAGCACGAAGGTGGAGGCCAGCACCACCAGGTGCAGCCTCCAGTTCGTCGCCCCCTCGAGCACGGCCTCGCGCGACAGGCGGGCGCCATGCAGGAAGAACAGCAGCGCGATGGCCGCGTTCGTCACCGCGTCGAACAGGGGAACGGAGGCACCCCGCAGGGGCAGCAGGGTCGCCAGCACCACGCTCCCGGCCAGCGCCAGGGTGAAGGAATCAGGTCGGAGTCGGGACAGGAGGGACATGGGCCTTTCGCGGGGGGACGGAGAGCCTCGCGAAAGGCCGGGAGCCACCGCGCTCAGTAATCGTAGCGGTTCGAGATGAAACCGCTGATGTGGTAGCTGGAGTTACCGGCGTAGATCTTGAAGTAGCTGTTGAGGGGCTGGCTGAGCCCGTAGGCGCTTCCCGCGCAGCCCGTGCACAACGGCGCCCCGTTCTTGCTGATGTTCCACAGCCCCTTGATCTCATCGGCCGTCGTGGGAGCCGTCACGGAGACGAGCTGGAACGCATAGATCTCGCCCGCGGGACCCTCGGCCTCGGCGTTGACGAACGCGAGGCTGGTACCCTCCTTCCAATTGAAGGACATTTTGGCGGAGGGCACGTAGGCGAAGACGCCTGGCACCTGCAGGACGTAGCCCTGCGTCGACCAGATGCTGTGCGTCGGAGCGCTCCAGGCCAGGGCGGGCAACAGCACGAACAGCGCGGACAGCAGACGGGTGGCTTTCATGGAGAAACCTCTCTTCATCGGGGTGGAAGCTCAATCTACGGAGGGAGTGTGACGCTCCAGGCGGCCGTGCTCAGTAGTCGTAACGGCTCGTGATGAAGCCACTGAAGTGATAGCCATTGGCGGAGTAGAACTTGAAGGAGCCGGAGAAGCCGTAGACCTGTCCCGCGCAGCTCCCGCACAGCAGCGCCCCGTTCTTGCTGATGTTCCACAACCCCTGGATGGTCGTGGCCGTCGTGGGGGCCGTCACGGAGGCGAGCTGGAACTCATAGGCATCCCCGGTGGCGACCCAGGCCTTGGCCAGGCCGAACGCGTTGGTGGTGCCCTCCGTCCAGACGAAGGTCATGTCGGCGGAGCTGATGTTCTGGGAGGCCGCGCCCGGCTCGCTCACGTAGAGGCCCCGGTTCGACATGACGTTGTGCGTCGGACTGCTCCACGCCAGGGCGGGGCACAGCACGGTCAACGCGGTCAGCAGATGGGTGGCGTTCATGGCGAGACCTCGCTTCGTCGGGGTTGAAAGATTCATCTTGAACTGTTCAATCCAATAAAACAATGAATTCATGTTTCACCCCCATTCCACGAAACGATGAAGTGACTTGTACGTTTTGACCCACCCGTGCCAAAAAGCGTCACTCCTGGAGTCATGGGCAAAAGCCAAATCCCTGGATTCATTGGGTAACGGCAAAAGCCGGGCATGGCATGGGAACTGCTTGGGAACAGGACGAACGAAGGTCGTAAACACGGGGGAAGACCATGTCGTCGAATGCTCGTTCGGTCGTGTCGAAGGAAGCGGACATCTGGGTGCTGCGCCTGCATACCCACAGCGGCAAGGTGCAGGAGTACCGCTGCAGCACCGAGGGACAGGCCCGGCAGTTCGCGCTGGTGCTCTCGGTCCCGGCGGAGCAGCCCAGCCAACCCTCGGCGTGAGCCCGCCCCACCCAGACCGGGTCCATCCGGACTCAGGCTGGGAGCCAGTTGGCCAGGGCCTGGAGGGAATGCGGCGCGAGCCCATGCCCACGCACCAGGCCCTCCCACACGGCGTGCTTGTCCCGCATCTCCCTGGTGAGTGAGAAGGCCCGCGGCGCCACGCCCTGATAGGCTGCCGCCCCCCGCGCGCCCACCAGGAGTGCTCTGCCTTGCCTTCCGCCTTCGAGCCGTTGATCGTCGATGCCCACGGGCTCGCCCTTCACGCGCGCCAGCGCAACGCCTCGGGTTCACCCGCCGTCCTCTTCCTGCACGGCTGGTTGGACCACTCGAACAGCTTCGACATGCTCACCGAGCACCTGCCGGACACCTGGCGGCTGGTGCTGTTCGACCTGCGCGGAATGGGCCGCAGCGCGTGGCTGCCGCGCCCCGCCAGCTACCAATACGGCGACTACCTCGTGGACGTGGAGGCCGTGCTGCGCGCCGCCGGGTTGGAGTCGGCGCACGTCGTCGGCCACTCGCTCGGGGGCATCATCGCCACGGCGTACGCCGCCGCGCGCCCCGAGCGCGTGAGCAGCCTCACCCTCATCGAGAGCCTCGGCCCCCAGGCGGGTCCGCCCGACAGGGCCGTGTCGCGCCTGCGCGGCTTCCTGGAGGACCTGGAGCGCCCACCCCACCGCAAGGTCTACCCCCACGTGGCGGCGGCCGCCGCGCGGCTGCGCGAGAACAACCCGGACCTGTCCGGCCCCGCCGCCATCCACCTGGCGCGCCATGGCACCGAGCCCGTGGAAGGCGGCGTCTCCTTCACGTTCGACCCCACCCACCGCCGCCGCTTCGCCCAGGCCTTCGACGAGGCCCAGTGGCTCGCCCTGAGCGCCGCCGTCTCCTGCCCGGTGCAGCTGCTGCTCGGCGCCCAGGGCCTGCGCTTCGACGAGGAGCGCACCCGAACGCGCCTCGACGCCCTGCGCCTCGCCCGGCCTCCCCAGGTGATCCCCGGTGGCCACCACGTCCACATGGACACACCCGACACCGTGGCCCGTGCGCTGGTGGATTTCCTCACGCCCTGAGGCGCCGGTTTCCCACCTCCCCCCAGCCGAGGGTGAAAACTCGTTCACCCCCCAGGGCAAACCCTTTCCGTCGGTCCAACACCTACACCTCCCCTTTCGCCCACAACCCCCCGAAATTCCTCATCCGTGATCGGCCGCTTGGACTGGTACGGAATTTGATGGGAGCAGCGCAGGAATTGGGTGCGAGGCGGGGACGGGTGATGATGAAAGAGCGAGGCGGTAGGCGGCTCATCAAGTTGTCGCTGTTGGCGGGGCTCCTGGCGGCGTGCCACGAAACGGGGGAGACCCGGGCGGTCCAGGCCACGGCGGCGGTGGATACGAACGCGCTCGATTTTGGCGAGGTGCCGGTAGGCGAGTGGCGCGAGAAGGTCGTGCGCCTGCGCAACGTGGGCTACGTGCCCTTCCGTGCGCTGGAGGCGCTGGAGCTCGGGGACAACCCCTCCTATGAGGTCTCCTTCGATGGGGACTCGCGGCTGATGCCGGGGGAGGAGAAGCTGGTGAAGGTGCGCTTCCACCCGCTGGCGGAAGGGGGCAGCGAGTCCTCGTTGCAGGTGCGGACAGACGCCAGCTCGGGCAAGGAGCACACGGTGCGCGTGCTGGGCCAGGGCGGGCCGCTGACGGTGCGCATGGAGCCCGAGGTGCTCGACTTCGAGACGCTCGAGGTGGACAGCGAGCGCGTGCTGCGGCTGACCATCACCAACCCGGTGGATCTGCCGCTGAGCGTGGAGGTGAAGGGCGAGGCCGCCGCGGCCTTCAGCGCGGAGAACATCACCGTGCCGCCGCTGGCCACCTACCAGCTGGAGACGAAGTACTTCCCGCGCGACCTGGGGCAGATGAAGGCGCAGGTGGAGGTGCGGCCGTGCGCCACGTGCACGCCCACCGTCGCGGGGCTCACGGGCCGCTCGGTGGCGAGCGCCTTCGAGTTCGATCCGGCGCCGGTGCCCTTCGACTCGATTCCCGTGCACGAGACCACGCGCTCCTTCACGCGGGCGCGCAACATCACGTGGCGGCCCGTCACCATCCAGGCGCTCAACACGAGCGACCCCGCCTTCACGCCGCTCAATGCCATGACGTCCACGGAGGTGAAGCCGGGCGAGGTGGTGCAACTGCCCATGCAGTTCGCGGCGCGCTTCTCCGGGCCCAACACGGGCAAGCTGACGGTGGGCTACCAGTCGGACAAGCCGCGCACGACCGAGGTGGCGCTGGACGCGCGCGGCGGCCGGCCCACGCTGGCGGTGGCCCCGCTGGCGCTGGACTTCGGCGAGCTGCCCGCGGGCGGCAAGGTGGGCAAGACGATCCGCATCACCAACGCGGGCACCACGGGCAACCTGTACTTCCGCGGGGTGAAGGCCACCGGGAACGTGGAGCACTTCTCGGTGGACGTCATCCAGCGAGGCAAGGCGCCCCAGCCCTGGAAGCCGGGCAGCGCCTGGCCCGCGCTGGAGACGGACAACCTGCCCATCGCGCCGGGCACGGACGCGTTGGACCTGACGGTGTACTACGAGCCCAAGGCGTCGGGCGCCTGGCAGGCCACGCTGGTGCTCGTGTCGGACGACCTGTTCAACCCCGAGCGCACCATCCTCCTGACGGGCAGCGCGCGGGAGACGGGCGCGTGCGTCTTCACGCTCAAGCCCCAGCCGGAGATGGACTTCGGCAACCTGGAGCCGGGGCGCGGTGCGGTGCTGGGCTTCCGCTTCGACAACGCGGGCCGGGCCGAGTGCGCGGTGAAGGACATCCACATCTCCAACGACGCGGGCGGCGCCTTCACCATGCCGGGCGGGAAGATCGTCGGTGGCGTGGTGCCCTTCGACACGGCCTTCAGCGCCATGGTGTCCTTCCGTCCGCCCGCGGCGGGCGACTACGTGGGCGAGCTCAAGCTCACGGTGAACGATCCGGCCAACCCCACGGTGACGCTGCCCCTGCGCGGCACGTCGCGCGGCAGCTGCCTGGTGGCGGCGCCGGCCTTCGTGGACTTCGGGCCCATCCGCTATGACTGCGCGACGACGCCCCGGCGCACGCTCGTCTCCAACCAGTGCGCCACCCCCGTGGCCGTGACGGAGACGCGCATCGGCGCGGGCACGAGCGACCAGTACCAACTCGTCTCGCCCATCTCCCTGCCGCGCACGCTCGCGCCCGGCGAGGGCTTCGAGCTGGAGTTCTCCTATGCGCGCAACGTGCTCGGCCAGCACTACAGCCCCTTCTTCGTGAAGGAGCAGGCCGAGCCCTCGCCGCTGATGATTCCCCTGCTGGCGGAGACCAACCACGAGGGTCTGCAGCTCGACCGCTTCATCCAGGGCACCGACAGCCAGCTCGACGTGCTCTTCGTGGTGAGCAACACCACCACCATGCAGGACTTCCAGGCGCGACTGAAGGCGGCCATGCCCGGGTGGCTGGAGCGGGCGCGGCAGGCGGGCGTGGACGTGCGCATCGGCGTCACCAGCACGGGCCTGAGCACGCGCTCGCCGGCGTGCGCCAACGCCACGGCGGGCGGCGACGCGGGCCGGCTCGTCCCGGCGGACGGCAGCCGTCCACGCACGCTCTCGAGCAGCTCGGCCACGGCGGCCCAGGGGGTGCAGGCCAACATCGACTCGCTGGGGCTGTGCCACAACCTGGTGCAGGGCCTGGAGACGATGCGCCAGGGCCTGTCCTCGCCCCTGGCCACCAGCGCGGATGATCCGCGCACCCCGCTGCCCAACGACGGCAACCTGGGCTTCCTGCGCGCCACGGCCCGGCTGGCGGTGGTGGTGGTGTCCGACGAGGACGACCACTCGGGCTTCGAGCCGGAGAGCTACGTGCAGTTCCTCCAGTCCCTCAAGGGCACGGGCATGGCGCACCGCAGCCAGATGTACGCCCTGGTACCCACCGACGCGCGCTGCACCACCGCGGGCGCTCCGGGCACGCGCTTCTCCACCGTCGCCCAGCGTACCGGCGGCGCGGTGGACTCCATCTGCCAGAGCGACTACGGCCCCTTCCTGGACAACCTGCTCAAGCGCGCCGGGGGCCCCCAGGCGGACTTCCCCCTGACGGCCACGCCCAACGGCCTGGCGGAGATGTCCGTGCGCGTGGGCGGCACGACGGTCGGTGTGGACAAGTGGACCTATGACACCCAGCACAACACCGTCGTCTTCAAGAACGGGGCGGTGCCGGTGACGGGGCAGACCATCGAGGTGCGCTACCGCAGCGTGTGCGCGGCCCCCTGACGGGCCGCCCCCACTCCCGGTGGATTCCCGCCCGGACCCGGGCGGGAACCCTTCCGCTGGTGGCCCGGAGGCGGTTATGGTGGACGCCTCTCGTGGAAACCTTCGGCCGTTACGAACTGCTGCGCAAACTGGCGACTGGCGGAATGGGTCAGGTCTTCCTGGCCCGTCAAACGGGGCCCGTGGGCTTCCAGAAGCTGCTGGTGGTCAAGCGGCTCTTGCCGCACCTGTCCGAGGACCCCGAATTCATCCACATGTTCCTGGATGAGGCGCGCATCGCCGGGTTGCTCAACCACCCGAACATCGCGCAGATCTACGACCTGGGGGACGTGGACGGGGTGCTCTACATCGCCATGGAGTACGTCCACGGCGAGGCGGTCAGCCAGGTGAACGTGCACGCCCGGCAGCGCAAGGGCGGGCTGCCGCTGGGGCTCAAGTGCCGCATCATCGCGGACGCGGCCGCGGGCCTCGGCCACGCGCACCAGGCGCGCACCCCCTCGGGCCGCAAGCTGGGCCTCATCCACCGGGACGTGTCCCCCCAGAACGTGCTCGTGGGCTTCAACGGCAACGTGAAGCTCATCGACTTCGGGGTGGCCAAGGCGGCCGGCAAGCTGTCCCAGACGGTCGTCGGCACCATCAAGGGCAAGCACGCGTACATGTCCCCGGAGCAGGCGCGGGGCGAGGAGCTCGACGCGCGCTCGGACGTGTACGGCCTGGGCACCGTCTTCTACGAGCTGCTCACCCACCAGCGGCTGTTCAAACGGGAGACGGACATGGCCACCCTCAAGGCCGTGGTGGGCGCGCGCGTGCTGCCCCCGTCCGAAGTGGTGCCCGGCGTCCCCAAGTCCCTGGACGCGGTGGTGATGAAGGCGCTGGCGCGCCGGCGCGAGGAGCGCTTCCAGAGCGCGGGGGACTTCCAGCTCGCGCTCGAGGACTTCCTCGTCTCCGAGCGGCTCGCGAGCACCCAGGCCCACCTCACCGCCTTCATGAAGGAGCTGTACGCCACGGAGCTGGAGGAGGAGCGCTTCGCCAGCGAGCCCACCGTCATCCAGTTCGACCCCCGGCTGGCGAGGGAGATCAGCTCCTCGTCGGAGACCAAGGTGGGCTCGGCTCAGGCTCCGCGCCCCAAGCCCTCCGCCGCGAGCCCCACGCCCGCGCGCAAACCGCAGACCGGCGGCTCCACCCCCGGCCGGCCCGCCGCGAAGGTGCCCCGCCCGGGTGATGACGGCTCGAAGGGCAAGTGATCGCCGGGACTCCCCCGCCCGGCTCCCCATCCGACGCTTCGCTTGACAGCTCCTCCAGGAGAAGGGAAGGTCTCCGCCCCAGGTTTGAATTTGAGAATCAAACTCAAATTCGCCCCTCCCACGCACGGGTGTGCACCCGGCCAGGGGGGTGCCCGACACCGGCCCTTTCCCGGAGCGCAGCCACCATGAGAGCTCTCGCCATTTCGATGCTGTTCACGGGGACGCTGCTCGTCAGTCCCCTGGCCTCCGCCGGGCCGGTGAAAGGGGCCGACGGGCAGACGGTGGAGATCGCCCCGCCCAAGCGGGTGGTGGCCATCAACTCCTCGCTGGTGGAGATCCTCTTCGGGCTCGGCAAGGGCGGCACCGTGGTGGGCACCGACGTGGGGGGCAACTTCCCCCCGGAGCAGGCGAAGATCGCCAAGGTGGGCCATCCCTACCACCCGAGCGTCGAGGGCATCATCAGCCTCTCGCCGGACGTCGTCCTGGCCAGCCAGGAGAACCTGGATGCCGCCACCGCCGCGCAGCTGCGGGGCGCGCGCATCCCCGTGCTGGTGCTGGAGAACTCCTCGAAGGAGGGAGTCGCCGGACTCAAGCGCCGCATCGACGCCGTGGCGCGGCTGTTCGACATCCCCGAGGCCGGCCAGAAGATGACGCGGGAGATCGATCAGCGGCTCTCGGAGCTGAACAAGCGCATCGCCGCGACGAAGACGAAGCCGCGCATCCTCTTCATCTACGCGCACGGGCCGGGCGAGGCCTTCGTGTACGGACGGGACACGGGCGTGCACGTGCTCATCGAGCTGGTGGGCGGCCAGAACGCCGCGGACTTCACCACGGGCACCAAGGCACTGTCGGCCGAGGGCATGGTGCTGGCCGCCCCGGACGCCATCATCATGCTCCACCGCAGCCTGGAGGCCGTGGGCGGCGTGGCCGGAGCCCTGAAGCTGCCGGGCGTGGCCCTGACGCCCGCGGGCAAGAACTCGAAGATCATCGCCGTGGACGACACCGTGCGCTGGGTGGGTCCCCGCTTCCCGCTCTTCGCCGACTCCCTCTTCACGGCCCTCCATGCGAACGCTCGGCCTTGATCAACCGCAGCCGTCCATCACCCACGTGCCCTCCGCCCGGAGCCGGAGCGTCCGGGGACTGCTCGTGCTCGTGCCCCTGCTGGTCGGGTGCATGATCGTCTCCATGGGCGCGGGAGCCATGTCCATGAGCCCCGCCCAGGTGGTCTCCATCCTCCTCGCGAAGGTGGGCCTCCCTCCCCTGGCCGCATTCACGGATCAGCAGGCCGCGGTGATCCACGCCGTCCGCCTGCCCCGCGTCCTCATGGGGGCCCTGGTGGGCGCGGCGCTCGCCATCGCGGGCGCGGCCCTGCAGGGCCTGTTCCGCAACCCCCTGGCCGATCCCGGTCTGCTCGGCGTCTCCGGAGGCGCCTCGCTCGCGGTGGCCGCGGTCACCGTCCTCAAGGTGCACTTCCTCGGCCTGCACACCCAGCCGGTGGCGGCATTCGGAGGCAGCCTCGCGGCCATCCTCCTCATCTCCTCGCTCTCGCGGGGCCATGGCAGGACCCAGGTGGCGACGATGCTGCTGTGCGGAGTGGCCATCAACGCCCTGTGCCTGGCGGGCACGGGCCTCTTCACCTACCTGTCCACGGATGATCAGCTGCGCACCCTCACCTTCTGGCAGCTCGGCTCGCTCTCGGGAGCGAGGTGGGAGACGGTGTCCACGCTGGCACCGCTCGTGCTGGTGTGCGCCGTGGGCGTGACGCTGCTGTCCAACCCGCTCAACGCCTTGATGCTGGGCGAGTCGAACGCGAGCCACCTGGGCATCTCCGTGGAGCGGCTCAAGTGGCAGCTCGTGACGCTCGTGGCCCTGGGCGTGGGCGGGGCGGTGGCCTTCTCCGGGATGATCGGCTTCGCGGGGCTCGTGGTGCCGCACCTCATCCGCATCTGCCTGGGACCCAACCACCGGGTGCTCCTGCCCCTGTCGGCGCTGCTCGGCGCGACGCTCCTGGTGCTCTCGGACCTGGTCGCGCGCACCGTCGTCATCCCCTCCGAGCTGCCCATCGGCATCGTGACCGCGCTCACCGGCGCCCCCTTCTTCCTCTACCTGATCCTGAGACAGCGGAGGCTCCCCGTCGCATGACCGCGGCCCTCGAAGTCCATCAACTGCACTGCCAGCTCGGCACCACCCCGCTGCTCACCGGAATCGACCTGGCCCTGGAACCGGGCGAGTTCCTGGCCATCATCGGGCGCAATGGCGCGGGCAAGAGCACGCTGCTCAACCACCTGACGGGGGAGATGGTCGGCCAGCGGGGCGAGGTGCGCGTCTTCGGCGCGCCCCTGGTGAGCCAGCCGCGCGAGGAGCTGGCCCGGCGGCGGGCGGTGGTCCCGCAGAGCACGACCCTCCCCTTCGCCTCCGAGGTGCTGGAGGTGGTGATGCTGGGAAGGATTCCCCACCTGCGCCACCGGCCGGAGTCGCGCGAGGACGTGCGCATCGCGCGCGACTGTCTGGCGCGGGTCGGACTGGGCGGCTACGAGGGGCGCGACTACCTGACGCTGTCCGGAGGAGAGCAGCAGCGCGTCCACCTGGCGCGCGCGCTCGCCCAGCTCCACGGCTCACCCGGCCAGCGGCTCATCCTCCTGGACGAGCCCACGAGCGCCCTGGACGTCGCCCACCAGCACCGCACCCTGCAACTGGTGAAGGAGCTGACCCGGGAAGGCGTGGCGGCGCTGCTCATCCTCCACGACTTGAACCTCGTCTCGCAGTACGCGGACAAGGTGCTCGTGCTCGCCGAGCGGCGTGTGCTCGCCTTCGGCACGCCGCACGAGGTGATGACGACGGAGGTGCTCACCCGGGCGTTCGGC
This sequence comes from Cystobacter fuscus DSM 2262, assembly GCF_000335475.2. Lineage (NCBI taxonomy): Bacteria > Pseudomonadati > Myxococcota > Myxococcia > Myxococcales > Archangiaceae > Cystobacter > Cystobacter fuscus. The sequence continues at coordinate 634,644 of NZ_ANAH02000001.1, forward strand.
TACCCCATGACGGCCCTGCCCCACCCCTGGCTCGAGTGCCCGCTCATCATCTCCGGAGAGCAGCACGCGCACGCCCCGCGCGCGCACGTCCCGAGGGCCTAGAGACTCGCGAGGGCCACGCGGTAGAGCGCGCGGTAGCCCATGCGGGGCGCCGGCTCGAAGCGATCCGCGGCGAAGAGACCCTCCAGCAGGCTCCGGCCCTCCTCGCGCTCGTGCAGCCCCAGGAAGGCGCGCTCCAGCAGCCCCACGAGCTCGGGCGCCACGCCCATGCCCACGGACACCCCGTCATTGGGCGCTTCCTCCGTGTAGGCGAGCAGCGAGAAGGCCCCGCCGTGGCCCGGCAACACCACCTCCACGCCATCCGCGTGCGTGAGGCCGGTGGACTCCGGCGGGCAGAACACACTCGCCACGTCCGCGTGGCCCTCGCGCACCGCCTCCAGCGCCGCCCGGTACGAGCCGGTGAAGAGCTGCGAGGAGAACACCTTGGCGGGCTCCAGGCCCCGGGCCTTCAGGTACGCCGCCGGCAGCAGATAGCCGCCCACCGAGTCCCGGTCCACCCACGCCACGCGCTTGCCCCGCAGCCCCTCCATCGTGAGCCCCGCGTCCGCGCGCGCCACCAGCGCCGAGCGGTAGGAGGAACGGCCGCGCCGCACGCCCCGCGCCAGCACCCGCACGCCCAGGGCCTCCACGCGCGCGCACACGAAGGGCGGCGCCCAGATGGCATCCGCCCGGCCCGCGAGCAGATCCTTGGCGAGCGCCTCGTAGCTGGCCGCCACGCCCACCTCCACCTTGCGGCCCAGCGCGCGCGCGAGGAACGCGCCGAGGGGCTCGGCCCGCTCGAGGGCGGGCGCGTTGCCCAGCGAGGGAGGCAGACCGAACCGGAAGGCAACGCGGCTGTGCGCGGGAGGCGGAACGGGCATGTCGGGCGGGGCTCCTCGCTCAGGCCTGCCGGTCCAGCCGTGCCACCTCGTCGTCCGCCAGCCCGAAGGTCGCCTGGAGGATGTGGAGGATGCGCTGCTCGGCCGCCGTGGGCTCCTGCCCACCCGCGTGCGCGATCTTCGTCGCCAGCCGGTAGGCCTTGAGCCGCTGGGCGTGCGTCGTCAGCCCGTGCGCGAGCACGTGCAGCCGCTGCGGCAGCCCCTCGGCCACCAGCGCCGACACCGCCTCGCTCACGAAGTCCTGCGCCCGCTCGGGGCTCACGTTGTGGAAGAGCGGATCCGACGCGAAGCTCTCCACCAGCTCGCGCGCCTCCGCCTCCTTGAGCTTGCCGTCCGCGGCGCTCACCAGCACCATCACCTCGGCATACAGACGCTCGAGCGGCTCACCCAGCGCCTCGGACAGGCTGCCGCCGCCCTCGATGACGTCGATGATCTGCGCCACCTCGTCCTCGGAGATGCCGAGCGCGGCCTGGAAGAGCTTGAGCAGGCCCAGCTCCGCGCGCGTGGCCCGGTGGTCCGCGAACGCGATGGACGCCGCCAACCCGAAGCCGAGCATCCGCGACTTGTGGCCCACCAGGCGCTCGCGCAGCGAGGTGAGGATCTCCTCCAGGTCATGCGCCTTGGACAGCCGCTTGGCGCTCGCCTCCACCAGGGCGTTGAGCTCCTCGGGTTTGGTGCCCTCGAACTCGGGGCGCTCGATGACGCGGCGGAGCAGCGTCTGCAGCTCCAGCTGCGTCACCTTTCCATCGGCCATGGCCGCCAGCAACATCACTTCCACCAGAGCCGCGTTGCGCTCCTTGCGCGTCTTCACTGCCTGTTCTCGAGGCATCCGCCCACCCTCCCTTCGTTCGTGCCACCGTCGTGTTGTTCCCGCGCGTCCACGGGCGAAACACCCTCGGACGCGAGCGCCGAGAAATCGAAGAGCTCCCGGTCCATCAAGTGGCTCGGGCGCACGTTGCTCATGGCCGACAGCACGCTCTGGCGCACGTTGGGGATGTCGCGGCCCAGCTCCTCCACCAGCTTCTGCATGCGCTTGCGCTGCAGGTTCTCCTGCGAGCCGCACAGGTCGCACGGGATGATGGGGAACTGCTTGAGCGCGGCGTACGCGGCGATGTCCTTCTCCGGCGCGTAGCACAGCGGGCGGATGACGGTGTTGCGGCCATCATCGCTCTTGAGCACCGGCGGCATCGCCTTGAGCGAGCCGGCGAAGAAGAGGTTGAGCAGGAGCGTGTGGACGAGGTCGTCGCGGTGGTGGCCGAGGGCAATCTTGTTGCAGCCCAGCTCCACCGCCGCCGTGTAGAGGATGCCGCGGCGCAGGCGCGAGCACACCGTGCACTGCGTCTTGCCCGGCGGCGTCTTCTCGAGGACGACCGAATAGGTGTCCTCCTTGAGCATCTTGTAGGCGAAGCCCTCGCTCTGGAACCACCCCTCCAGCACGTGCGCCGGGAAACCCGGGTGGCCCTGATCCAGGTTCACCGCGAGCAATTCGAATTTCACTGGGGCGCGGCGCTGCAGTTCGCGCAGCAGGTAGAGCAGGGTGTAGGAATCCTTGCCTCCCGACACCCCCACCATGATGCGGTCTCCCTCGGAGACGAGGGAGTAGTCCGAAATGGCACGGCCCATGTGGCCGAGCAGGTTCTTTTCCAGGCGGAGCACATCGGGATTCATTGGGTGTCATCCTAGCGGCGATGGCGGAAAAAACACCCTCCACGTGGAGGGCCGGTCCGCTAGCCTGCTTTCCGCCATGCCGACCTTTCCCACGGGAGCACAGGACATCGAGGACGCCGAGGCGGCGCAAGCGGCCGCCCGCACGCTGGAGCAGGCGCGCGAGCTGTCGGTGGACGTGGAGACGGACGCGATGCACTCCTTTCGCGCCCGCCTGTGTTTCCTCCAGCTCGCCACGGACACGGACGTCTTCCTGTTCGACACGCTCCAGCCCGGCGTGCACCCCTCCCTGCTCGCGCGGGTGATGGAGGACCCCGAGCGCACCAAGTTCTTCCACGCCGCCTCCGGAGACCTGCCCTTCCTGGCCGAGGCGGGCGTGCGCGTGCGCGGCCTCTTCGACACGCACCGCGCCGCCACGCTCTTGGGCTGGCCCAAGGTGGGCCTGGCGGATCTCGCGCGCGAGCGGCTGGGCGTGGAGCTGCCCAAGGAGCACCAACAGTCGGACTTCGCCCTGCGGCCCCTGCCCCCGGGGATGCGCGACTACATCGCCAACGACGTGCGCTACCTCGTGGAGCTCGGCCGTCAGGTGCGCGAGGAGTGCCGCAAGGCGGACGTGCTCGAGGAGGTGCTGCTCGACTGCCAGCGCATGTGCGACGAGGCCGCGGCCCGTCCCGACGTGGGCGCGGAGTTCAAGCCCAAACTGCCCAAGGGCGGACTGACCCCGGCGCAGTTGCTGCTCGCCAACACCATCGCCCAGGCCCTGCACAAGAAGCGCCTGGAGTGGGCCGAGGCGGAGAACGTCCCCATGGGGCGCACGCTCTCCAACATGGCCATCACCGACATCGCGATCAAACCTCCCGGCAACCCCAAGGAGCTGGCCCGGGCCGCCGGCGTGCGCGGGGCCTTCGTGCGCGCGCACGGCGAGGAGGTGATCTCCCTGGTGCGCGAGCTGCTCGAGAAGTCCCGCCAGGGCGAGCTCAAGCCGGACGTGGAGGAGCGGGGCCCGCGCGACGCCAACCGGCGCAAGCGCGAGGACGCGCTCAAGGCCTGGCGCTCGGAGCAGGCGACGGCGCGCAAGGTCACCCCCTCCGTGGTGTTGCCCAACGCACTCTTCGATGCCCTCGTGTCCCGTCCCCCGGCGAGCCTCGACGAGCTGCGCGCCCTGCCCTACCTGGGCGACAAACGCGTGGGTCTCTATGGCGAGGGCATCCTCGCGGTGCTATCGCAGTACCCCGTCCAGGCGTGACTCCCCCGGGTACGCGGATGTGTGCTCCCAATGGACGGGCCGAGGGCGCGGCGGCGGTGTGTGTGAAGGAAAGCGGACATGTCGGTCGCTGAACGTCGGACCGGTTGCGGCCTCGGGGAACGTGCGTAGCTTGGGAGCGGTCGTGGAGGTGGCGGGCATGTCTGGAGTGCGACTCGGTGGCGCGACGGTGGACATCAATCAATGCATCGTGGCGAGCCAGAGCTGTCAGGCATCCTGCGAGGCGGCGATGAAGCAGTTGGTGGCGAGCGGCATGCGCGCCGACAGTGAGCCCATGCGCCTGCTGCGCCAGTGCGCGGAGCTGTGCGATCTGAACGTGCGGGCGCTGCGCAAGGACAGCCAGTTGTCCCGGCGCACGGCGACGCTGTGCTTCGAGCTGAGCAACCAGGTGGCGCGCGCCGCCTGGCTGGACGGGAACGTGGCCAGTCACGGCCTCGCCCGTGACGCGCTGCGATTGGCCCGGGCCTGCCGGCCGCTATTGTTCACCTGAGGAAGTTCTCCCTTCCGCGAGGCCGCGCCCGGGCACCATGATGGCCCGGCGGAGGGGAGGACCCACCCACGAGGGCGAGCATGGCGGAGGAAGAGGCGCGGAACCTGGCGGAGGTGGTGCGGCGGCTGGAAGAGACGGTGTCCCGGCTGGAGAACCGCATCGCCCACCTGGAAGCGACGGCCGCGCCCCCGCCGCCCCTCGTGCCTGAAACACCTCTACCCGCTGCCGAATCCGGCTCCGCGCCGGAGACGCGTGATCTAGAAGCGCACCTGGGCACGTACTGGCTGAGCCGGGCGGGCATCGTGGCGCTGATCCTCGGCTTCTCCTTCCTCATCATCTACCACTTCGGGGACCTGGGCGTGCTCGCACGCGTGGGAGCGGGCTACCTGCTGAGCGCGGGACTGTCCGCGCTGGGGCTGTGGCTGTCACGGCGCCACGAGCTCTTCGGGCGCATCGTCTTCGGTGGGGGGCTCGCGCTCGCCTACTTCGTCACGTACGCGTTGCACTTCGTGCCCGCGGTGCGCGTCATCGACAGCGAGGTGCTGGCGCTGGTGCTGCTGGCGCTCAACACCGTGGCCATCGTGGTGATCGCCCAGCGCATGCACTCGGAGACGGTGGCGGGCATCGCGCTCTTCCTCGGGCTGCACACGGGGATGCTCAGCGACATCACCCTCTTCACCCTGATGTCCACCAGCCTGCTGGCGGCCGGCGCGCTCTTCTTCCTGGTGAAGAACCGCTGGGTGATCGTCCCCCTGTCGAGCCTGGTGGCCGTCTACTCCACGCACGTCGTGTGGGCCATGCGCACGGAGGCCATCGCCCCGGGACAGCCCACCCACGAGCGGCTGGCGTTGAGCCTCGCCTTCCTGGTGCTCTACTACGTGCTCTTCTCCGTGGCGCTGCTGCTCTACCCGCGGGAGTTGTCGCGCAGGGCCGGGCTCGCCTTCGCGCTGCTCAACTGGGTGGGGCTGCTCACCCTGGGCGCCGTGGAGGTGGAGCGCTGGGACCGGCCCCGCCTCTTCGCCTTCTTCGTCGCGGTGGCGCTCGCCCAAGGCGTGGGCGGCATGGCGGCCCGGTGGCGCGGCGCCTCCTCCGCGCTCTTCCAGGCCTACCTCGCCACGGGGGTGCTCACCCTCGCGATGGGCGTCCCCACGGAATTCGAGGACGCCACGCTCGTGCACACGTGGACGGCGGTGGGGCTCGCGGCGGGGCTCGCCGGACGCGCGCTGGGCGCGGGGGCCTTGCAGGCGGTGGCGGTGGCCCTGCTCTACGTGGCCCTGGGCGCCACGTGGCTGCCGCCCTCGGGCCGCGCGCTCCTGGATGCCGCGCTGATCGTGAGCTTCACGCTCGTCGAGCGCGCCACCGTGGTGCCCCTGGACGGCCGTCTGCCCGCGCCGGTGACGGGAAGGGGCCGCACCGCGCTCCAGGCCCTGTGCGCCGTGGGCGCGGGACTCGCCGGAGTGTGGCTGCTGGGCGAGGTGATGCCGGGGGAGCTCACCACGCTCGGCTGGGGCGTGGCCGCCTCGGGCTTGTTCCTCCTGGGCTTCGCCGTGCGCGAGCGCTGGTACCGCTTCGTGGGCCTCGGCGTGCTGGCCTTCACCCTCGGCCGGCTGATGTTCGTGGACCTGTCGGGACTGCCGCCCGACCAGCGCATCCTCACCTTCCTGATGCTCGGGGTGATGCTGCTGGCCGTCTCGTACGTCTACACCCGGGTGCGCGCCCCGCGCGGCTGAGTTCCCTCCGGCTACTGGGTCAGGTCGTCCAGCACCTCGGAGAGGGTGGTGGCTTTCAGGGAGAGATCGAGCCAACGGTCGAGGGTGGCCATATCCGAGCACGAAAGAATTCGCTGCCGGGCAGCCTCGTCGACCTGCACGCCTCGCATGGTGAGAATCCGCAGGATGTCCTCGGCACGCCCTTGGCGCAGGCCCTCTTCCCGGCCCCTGACCAGGCCCTGCTGGAGTCCCCGTTCGATGAGTTGCTCGCCATAGCTGCGCATCAGCTCCTCCGTCCTTTGCCTGCCCAGCACCGAATGTAACACCTGCCCAGCGGCCTCATGCACGGGCTCGCCCCCCACCCAGAGCAGGTAACGGATGACCACCACCAGATGCTCGGACCCTTCGTTGTCCGCATGCACCTGGGCGAAGAGCTCCTCCCACTCCAGCAGCCTCCGGGCCAGCTCCCCGCTCCGCCCATGGCGCAGCACCAACCACGCCAACCGTGCCAGCGGTGGGCCGGAGCGCGCCTTCAGTGCTTCTTCCCGCTCGGCCGTCAGGTCATCGAGCAGATACTCGAAGCGCGGCAACAACGCCCGCCAGCGCGCCCGCTCCTCCTCTCCTTCCGGCAAGATGAAGAGTTCTTCCACCCGACGTGGCGCCGTCCAGGCGCCCTCGGGCCCGTGGTACATGACGAGCGGGAGGACGAGGGGCAGCCCCGTGCTGTCCGGGTGCTCCTGGCGCCAGCGCTCCATGTGGCGAACCACGTAGCGCAGCATTCTCAGCGCCATCCACCCATCCACCGACGACTGGTGCTCCAGCAGCACGTACAGCAACAGGGGCTGACCCGTGCGCAAGCGCGCCGTGAAGAGCAGATCGCTCTCGGTCTCCCGCAGCTCCGGGTCCACGACGGAGCCAGGCTCCCGCCTCAGGGATGACCAGTCCACCTCGGAGACGACATGCGCGGGCAGCACCGCGCGCAGTTCGGCGGCGGCTCGCTCGGGGTGGCCGAAGGTGTAGCGGGCGAAGAGGTCATGCGGTCCGGACATGGTGAGCCGCGCCCCAAGCACGCGACGGGCCAGGGAGGCAGAACGACCCCTCGGAACGAGTCCTCTGACACCTTTCCTGGGACTACACTCGCGCCCATGATGAGCCAGGATCTCCAAGCGCTCCTGCTGTCCTATGGCTACGTGGGCGCGTGCGTGCTGGTGGGCGAGGTGGCCGCGCGCCGGGGTGTTCCCCGCGAGCTGGCGCGCAAGTTCATCCATGTGGGCGTGGGCCTGTGGATCTTCGGCATCCTCGCCCTCTTCGAGCACCGGGAGTGGGCCGTGCTGCCCTCGCTGACGGCGGCGGTGGGCAACTACGTCATCCACCGCAAGCGTCTGCTCCAGGCGGTGGAGGCTCCGGCGGACAACCTGGGCACGGTCTGGTTCGCCCTGTCCTTCTCCGCGCTGGTGTGGGGGGCCTGGGATCGGCCCGCCGTGGCGGTGGGCGGCGTGCTGGCCATGACCATCGGGGACGCGCTGGCCTCGCTGGTGGGTCGGCGTTTCGGGCGCCACCGCTATGAAACGCTGGGAGGGGAGTTCAAGAGCCTGGAGGGCTCGCTGGCCCTGTGCGCGAGCACCTTCCTCTGCGTGCTGGCCGCGCTCACGTGGCTGCCCGGGCTCCCCCCCGACATGCCCCGGGTGACCCTGGCCCTGCTGGCGGCGGTGGTGGCCACCTGCGTCGAGGCGCTCGGCATCCGGGGACTGGACAACCTCTGGGTGCCGCTGGCCACCGGCGGAGTGCTCGCGTGGACCCCCGCCGCGAACGCCTGGGGACTGGGCATGGGCGCGGGCATCGCCCTGTTCATCGGCGTGGCGGCCTGGGCCCGAGGCTCTCTCAGTCCGAGTGGCGTCCTCGGCGCGATCCTCATCGGCACGCCCGTCTTCGGTCTGGGAGGCCCGGCGGGAACCGTGGCCCTGCTCGGCTTCTTCTTCTCCTCCAGTGCCCTGTCCAAGATGTTCCGCGCGCGCAAGGCCGACGTGGAGGCCGAGTACGCCAAGACAGGGACGCGTGACCTGGGGCAGGCCCTGGCCAACGGGGGCGTGGCGGCCGTGGCCGCCGTGCTCCTGGCCGCTACCGGCGACTCGCGCTACCTCCTGGCGATGCTGGGCGCCCTGGCCGCCGCCAACGCGGACACGTGGGCCACCGAGCTGGGGGTCCTCTCCCGCTCGCCTCCCCGGCGGATCACCACCCTGCGGCCCGTGCCGCCCGGCACGTCCGGTGCCGTGTCGGCGATGGGGCTGCTCGCCTCCACCGCGGGTGCCGCCTTCGTCGCCCTCATCGCCCTGCCCACTGGCCTGTCGTGGAGGCTCGTGCCGTGGCTCGTCCTCGCGGGAGTCGTGGGCTCGTTGAGCGACAGTCTCCTGGGCGCCACCGTGCAGGACGTGCGCTGGTGCGAGGCCTGTGCCCGGGAAACAGAGCGCCGCGTCCACCGCTGTGGCCGTCCCACCCGGAGCCTGCGGGGCCTCGGATGGTTGGGAAATGACACCGTCAACGTGCTCGCCACCGTCACGGGTGCCGCGCTCGCCTTCTGGGCGTAAACCTCCAGGGAGGACTCCACCCCCCCCCGGAGCGACTCACATCCACCGCGGTCCCAGCGAGGAGACGAACATGACGCCCCCCGACGCCCCCCCTGCCATCCCCTGGTGGAAGGACGCCGTCGTCTACCAGATCTATCCGCGCAGCTTCCAGGACAGCAACGGGGACGGCATCGGCGACCTGCGCGGCATCATCCGGCGGCTCGACTACCTCAAGCGCCTCGGCGTGGACGTGCTCTGGCTGTCGCCGATCTTCGCCTCCCCCAACGACGACAACGGCTACGACATCTCCGACTACCGCGCCATCATGCCCGAGTTCGGCACCATGGCCGACTTCGAGGAGCTGCTCCGGGAAGCCCACGCGCGCGGCCTGAAGATCATGCTCGACCTCGTCGTGAATCACACCAGCGACGAGCACCCCTGGTTCATCGAATCCCGAACGGACCCGCGCTCCGCCAGGCGCGACTACTACATCTGGAAGAAGGGCCGGGACGGCCAGCCGCCTACCCGCTGGCAGTCCTTCTTCAGCGGTCCCGTGTGGGAGAAGGACGAGAAGAGCGGGGAGTTCTACCTGCACCTCTTCAGCCGCAAGCAGCCCGACCTGAACTGGGAGAACCCCGCGGTGCGGCGCGAAGTCCACGACCTGGTGCGCTTCTGGCTCGACAAGGGCGTGGACGGCTGGCGCATGGACACCATCAACATGCTCAGCAAGCACCCCGACTACCCCGAGGGCCGGCCCATCCCCGGAGCCACGCTCACCGACGGCGGGCCGTACTTCCTCAACGGCCCGCGCATCCACGAGTTCATCCAGGAGTTGCACCGCGAGGTGCTCGCCCACTACGACGTGATGACCGTCGGCGAGACGCCTGGTGTGACGCCCGCCGAGGGCGCCCTGTACTGCGGCGCCGAGCGGGGCGAGCTGAACATGATCTTCCACTTCGAGCACGTGTTCCTCGGCGACGACACCGTCGAGCACGGCAAGTGGAGCAACCCTCCGCTGACGCTGCCGGGCATCAAGCGCGTGCTGGCGCGCTGGCAGACGGAGCTGCACGGCCGCGGCTGGAACAGCCTGTACTGGGACAACCACGACCAGCCCCGCGCCGTGTCCCGCTTCGGCAATGACCGGGAGTACCGCGTGGAGAGCGCCAAGATGCTCTGCACCGTGCTGCTGTTCATGCAGGGCACGCCCTACATCTACCAGGGCCAGGAACTCGGCATGACCAACGTGTCCTTCGAGAGCATCGAGCACTACAAGGACATCGAGACCCTCAACGCCTACAAGGTGCTGCGCGACGAGCACGGCTGGGACACCGCGCGCATCCTCGCGGGCGTGTACGCCCGAGGGAGGGACAACGCCCGCACGCCCATGCATTGGTCCAGGGAGAAGAACGCGGGGTTCACCGAGGGCACGCCCTGGCTCGCCCTGAACCCCAACTACCCGGACATCAACGCCGAAGCGGCCGAGGCGGACCCCCGCTCCGTCTGGCACCACTACCGGGACGTCATCGCGTTGCGCAAGGCACTGCCCGTCGTCCGCGACGGCACCTTCACGCTCCTGGACGCCGAGCACCCCACCGTCTTCAGCTACATCCGGAACGACGGACACACCCGCCTGCTCGTCGTCGGACACTTCAGCGGTCAGCCCGAGACGTACCGGCTTCCCGAGGAGTTCGTCGGAGGTGAGGTGCTCAGCAACAACTACCCGTCCCTGGAGGGCACGCGGGAGTTGCAGCTGCGGCCCTACCAGGCGCTCGTCCTCCGCGCCCGCTGACCCGCGGCACCGCGGAAGGAGGGAGCGAGGACACTCGTCAGTGGACGGCGGGTGGGCACGACTCCTTGTCCGTCTCCTGGTTGCGCCCGGGCGGGGCCGGAACCCGAAGGGGCAACAGGACGGTGAAGCTCGCCCCCTCGCCCAGTCGGCTCTCGACGGAGACGCGACCCCCGTGCGCCTCCACCACGCGCCGGACGATCCACAACCCCACCCCATACCCGTTGACGTCCCGGTCGAGCCGCACGCGCTCGAAGCGCTCGAAGAGCCGCTCCTGGTCCTCGGGCGCGATGCCCACGCCCTGGTCCCGCACCACGAGCTTCGCCGTGGTGCCGTCCGTGCACACCGTCAGGTCCACGGGCTGGCCCTTGCCATACTTCACCGCGTTGGACAGCAGGTTGTCGATGACCTGCTCGAGCCGCAGTCGATCCCACGATCCCTCGACCCGGCCTTGCGCGTGGACCCGCATCCGCACCCCGCTCTGACGCAGCTCCTCGTCGAGCGTGCCCACGGCGCCGCGCACCAGCTCGACGATATCCACCGTCTGGCGCTTCAGCTCGAGCCGGCCCGCCGTCATCTGGCGTGCGCGGCGGCCCGTACCGCCAGCCCATCCGCTCCCTGGACGGCCACCGAGCACCAGTCCGCCATGCCGCGCACGGCGAGGCGAACCACCTCCTGCAGGGTCTTCTCGTATTCGAGCGAGCCGGTCAGCACCTCACCCGCCTCGGCGAGAAAGGCCTGGGCCTTCTCCACCCTCCTGCGCTCGGAGAGATCCCGCGCGATGTTGGAGAAACCACGCAGCCGCCCGTCCTGGTCGCGCATGGCGCTGAGCACCACGGTGCCCCAGAAGCGAGAATTGTCCTTGCGGATGAGCCACCCCTCGTACTCGGAGCGCCCATCCATCTCCGCCCGCTTGAGGATCCGCTCCGGCACCCGCTCCGCGTTCTCCTCCTCCGGGAAGAAGCGCGAGAGGTGCAAGCCGATGGCCTCCTGTGTCGAGAACCCCTTGAGGCGCTCGGCGCCGAGGTTCCAGTTGCTCACCCGTCCCTCCACCGACAGGGGAAAGACGGAGTAGTCCCGCAGGCTGTCGATGAGGAGCCGGAAGCGCTCCTCGCTCTCGCGCAGCGCGACCTTGGACTCCGGCTCCTCCTTTCGCTCACTGTCCGCGGACATGCATGTCCCCCATGGCTCACGAAGCCCCAGGACCAAGGTATGCCCGCCCCCGACACCGCTCGTGATGGCCTGCTCCCTCCCTCGCCGACGAGTCACCAGAGCACGCACGCCCGCCGCCGCCCAGGTGAGCCCTGTCTCCGAAGGCGAGGAAACAGGCGGGTGGCTGGCATGTCGGCAGCCTGACGGCCGGACCAGGCCCGACCTGGAAACGCCCCGGCGGGAGCGTCCTCCTCACTTCGAGTGGACGTCGCGAAAGGCGAGCATGTCGGTCAATCGCTGCTCACGGGCGTCATCGAAGCCACAGGCGGCCTCCCACGTGGGCGGGTTGTCGTAGGTGCCAAAGAGCATGTCCCACCAGACGATGTCGCCGTAGTTGTTGCGGTGCTTGCCGTACTCATGATGGATGCGGTGCATCTCCGGGCGCTGGAAGATGAAGCCCACCCAGCGGGGCGTACGCACGTTGGTGTGGTAGAAGAACTCGCCCAGCGCGGTGCAGGCGGTGTAGACGGCGCCCGCCGCCGGGCTCAATCCCAGCACGGTGTAGACGAGCAGTCCACCGATGAGCGAGTTGGCCACCATCTCCAGCGGGTGCTTGTAGAAGCTGGTGATGACCTCCAGTCGCTGGGGGCTGTGGTGAATCTGATGGAAGAGGCGCCAGAGCAGATCGCTCTCGTGCCGGGCCCGGTGCCACCAATAGAAGACGAAGGTGGCGATGACGTAGGCCAGCACTCCCCCGGGCAGCGGGGACAGGTGGCGCGACAGGTGGAAGAGAGAGGACGCCGACAGCCAGCGCTCCCAGGTGAAGCCCGCGAGCACGACGACCCCCACCTGCACCAGATTGATGACCACGACCCTCAGATGCCAGGAGCGCACGCGCGGCAAGCGCCAGCCACGGAAGAGGTGTTCGATGGCGAAACAGACAACGGCGATACCGAGGAGCAGCGGAAGCATTGAGGACCTCGATTGAGTGATGTGAGGTGTACGCGGAAAGGGCCCGCCGCTTCACGCCCCGCGTACAGACAATGTCACCTCGGTGCGGAAGGGTTAACCTGCCGCGATATGACCCGGACTCCCTCCCTCGCGGATCGCCTCGGACACGTCACGGCGCAGGCCACCTTCGTCCAGGCGGCGCTCCTGGCCGCGCATGGCGCTGGCGCCCGATCGGGCGGCTTCCGTGCCTCCGACGTGCGCTTCTTCTTCCTGCTCTTCACCAACTGGGCGGAGCACGACGTCACCCGGCCCTCGCAGGACATCGACCTCACCCAGGTACGCCGGACCCTGGAACGGTTGTGCCGGAGCCGGTGGGCCGAGCCCATGGACGGTGGAGGCCGCGGCGGCAAGGCGCCCCGGGGCCAGCGCTACGTCCTGACGGAGCTGGGAGTGGTGTCCCTCGCGGAGGAGCTGGCGGACCTGGACCGGGCTCCGCTCGACGAGGCGCTCTTCGTGGCCTGCTTCGCGTCCAGCTACCTGGAGGCCGTCCTCGCCCGTGTCCGGGGACAGGCTCCCGCGCTGAGCACCCCGGCACGGCGACGCGTGGCGCGGATGCTCGACCCCAAGCGGATCCTCCGTGAGGCGCGGCGGAGCACCGCAGCCGTCCTCGCGGATCTGGAGGAGCGCGTCCACGCCAGCCGTGTCATGGATGAGGCGGCACGCAACGCCCTGGCGAACGCGGCCTCCGCGGAAGAGGTGGCGCGGCGGTGGGAATCCCTCGGTTCCTACCAACTGCACCGGGTGCGCCCCCTGACGGAGGTGCTGCTCGGGCTGCCGGACGACCTGAAGCGCTTCGAGCTGGAGAAAGGCATGGAGGTGCGTGCGCGCCTGCTGTTCGTCCCCCTGGCCGAGCGCGCCCGCGCGGACCTGGCGCTGCTCGAGCGGCTCGAGCGGCAACTGCTCTCGGGAGAACCCGCCTGGAGATAAGGTTGTCCCGACGCGACCACGCCCGCGATCTCCGACCTCGAGGTCGCTCGGGTGGTCAACGCGGAGCGTCCTCGTCCTCACACTGGAGGATGGCGGCATTCAAGGCCTCCAAGGAGAGGCCTTGCTCGATTCGCGCCGGCCCCTTGATGGGTTCCAGGTTGAGCTCCGGGCTGAAGTTCAGCACCGCTCGGGGCCCGATCTCCAGGCGCAGCAGGTCCCTCGACTCCCTCCAGGGAAGATACGAATCCTGCGGGTAGGCCGCCCCCCCATACCAGGGATAAAGTGGACAGGAAAAAGGGAATATCATCTGATACTCACAGATACAGCAGGGTCTCAGCATGAGAGGTTCGCCCCCCCGTACATCATCCCGCGAGCCGGACTTCGTGTGAGAGATTCGAGTCTTCATGTCCGGCTTATTGACGTTCCAATATTCCACATAGCACTCAGAGCGAGGGGTTGTCTCCTTGGAAGAGGTAGGGTTCGGCTCATCGGCGCGCGCATAGCCGCCCCCTTGCCCTCCCATCGCAGTGGCCATCACCACAGCCCACAATCGCTCTCTCCAGCTGGCTCCCCACATGAGCATCTTCCCTGGACCTGACCGTGGGTCCGGAATCTGGGTGACGATCCAACATCCGTCAAACACGTATCACCGAGCCAGGGTTGACTGTCCCATGGCGCGGTGGATCTAATCTGAGTGACTACGTCCCAGACGGATGTCTTTTTCGATGTGGAGGTACCACGGGCTACCTGCCACGGCGGAAAGGGAGCGCACGAGCCGACCTTGAACACGCAAGGAGGCATCTTGCTCGTGGAAGCGAAAGCCAGTCCGCCCGAGGCCACGATGCCACTGGCTGGAGCGCGGGCTCGCTCCCTCTTCCATACAAGTCGCGCATGGCCTCTCTATCCTTCATGAACGCGCGCGCGGGGGCGTCTTCCTTGTGGAGGCGGAGGCCAGTCTGGCTGATGACCCTGTTATGCCTCTCGGTGGTGTGCGGGCAGGCACGAAACTCCATCGCGGCCAGCCTGAGTGGCAGCCCCATCTGGCCCGTTCCGATAGCGACCTCGCCGGCCACGCTCGTTCCCTGGGGAGATGAGCAACACGTCTGGGTAGTGGATGAGCACGGCGCCCGCGTCGTGGATCGACAAGGCAATACCACCCACGAACATGGCTCCTGGCTGGCGGACGGGTTCCGTGTCGTCGCATGGATTCAGACTCCGATTCCCGGGAGGGCCTGGGTCCTCACGAGCGCCCATCCGACGGGAGGCCCTACCGAACAAGCCCGACTCTACCTGGTGGAGGCGGGCCAGGGCTCGGTGACGGGGCGTGTCATCCTCGAGGCGGAGAAGCTCATGCAGCTCCGGCAGCAGCTCTTTCAATCACCCATCGATGTGTATCCCAATCATCTCCTCCCGGAACCACTGGAGCCGCATCAGCAAATCTGGGTGGTCATGGACCGCTCCGGCTCGGCGCGCATCTGCGTGATCGATGCGGAGGGCAATGTCACGCGTGTCATCCCTCTCTCGGCCCTGGATTCGTCAGGCGAGAATCCGTACGTCTGGTGGCAAGTGCTCCCGACAGGAAAGGAGCCCAGCGCCTGGCTCAAGGCAGGTCCACGACTCTTCTTCCTGGACACCAGGACTCGCTCCGAACGATGGCGGCCGCTGCTCAGCGGGGAGGGTCATAAGTTCTGGGTTGTTCCGGGCCCAGACGGACTGCGGTCCTGGGTGACGGCGGAGGTATACCCTCCAGGAAGCAACATCTCGAGACGACAGCTCTACACCCTCGACCCGCGAGCGACTCCTGGCACCCCTCCCAACCTCCTGCTTCGGGGAGCGTCCATCCAACAGCTCGTTGCCAGCGCGGATGGGACCAGAGCATGGGTCGCCGGCTCCTTGAGGGCCGCCGGAGAAGGCGGGCTCCATCTCATCGACATCAACGGCAAGTCCCTCTTGCCTGGGGGACCGCTCTTCAAGGGACAACGGCTGCTCATCTATAGGACGCCCACCGATCGGCTCTGGGCCCTGACCGAATCAGGGGGCGTTTTCCTGTTGGATGCGAATGGCAGGCTCCTCGCCGCGCAGGAGGGACTGCTCTCGTGGCTCATGCAGGAGGAGGGAGGTTTGAGCAGGCTCGTCACCTACCCCTTGGGAGCGGAAGACCTCCTGGTGAAAGCAACGAGCGAGGTCGTTCACGTGAAGCACCGGGCAGAGCGGGTAGAGGCCGTGCCACTGCTGGATGGTACACAGGTTTCCGTACGGGGAGTCGAGCCCGACGGCACGGGCGCGTGGCTCCAGAGCGAACGGGACGGCACACTGTCCTTCGTCTCCTTGGAGGAGCCGCACGACCCGGCGGCCCATCCCGTCATGAAGAGCACCGAGGTGTCGATCGTCATTCCCTCGGGTGAGCGGATGGGGGGATGGATCCAGATGGGCTCCGCCAGCTTCGTCACTGTTCCCCGGGAGAAGATGGGCGCCACCCTGAAGCTTCGCGACGGCACGCTGCTCGTCGAACCGGGAGGGCACGTCACGCTCGAGGGAAGACTCGACCTGAGGGCCCCGCTCCGCAAGGACGACGCGGGGAGTGTGGACCTGCGGTGGCCTGTTTCCTTTCCCGCCGACAAGATCGCGGGACGCCTGGAAGTCACGCTGTGGGACAGCACCAGGGCGGACCCCCTCGTGGCCTCGGTCACCCGCCAATATGCCCCGGGCACGCCTCCACCCAAGCTCAACTGGTACATGGACGAGCACTCCTTCGGAGGACGTCCCATCAAGGTCGTCTTCCTGTACCAGGACATGGCGGGAACGCAGGCGAAGCTGGAAGTGAGCGACGTGCTCTTTCATGCACCGCTCATCGAACAGACGTGGTTCCGCACGACGTTGGCCTGCCTCCTCGCGACGCTGCTCTTCGTCCTTCCCCTGATGCTCCTCCCCCGCCAGCGTCTGGCCCAGCGCTGGCTTCCCTTCCTGGGCTGGAGTGCGAACGTCCTGGGTGGCAGTGGGCTGTTCCTGGCCGGCATGGCCAACACCTGGAGGATTCATTTCCCCATCTTCGTGGGAGTGCTCTTCCTCGAGCTGCTCCTGGGGCTCGTCCTGGGACTCGTCTCGCCCGCGGCCTTCAGGCTGCTGGCCTCCACCCGGCCGTTCTGGTGGATGGTCCCCGTGGCGCTCGGACTGCCTTCCACGCGCAGGAACATCCAGGCCGAGTACGTGGCGCATGTGGGCCGCAAGGTGGAAGCCTGGCGCCACCAGGCCAATCACGAGCAATACATCTCCCTGCCCGCCCTCTTCCGCGAGGGAATGACGCCCGCGTCGCCCGCGGGGACACCGGCCCCCTCCTCTGCGACGTACCTGACCCGGGAACCACCG
The DNA here is from genome assembly GCF_000335475.2 of Cystobacter fuscus DSM 2262. Lineage (NCBI taxonomy): Bacteria > Pseudomonadati > Myxococcota > Myxococcia > Myxococcales > Archangiaceae > Cystobacter > Cystobacter fuscus. The sequence continues at coordinate 651,516 of NZ_ANAH02000001.1, forward strand.
GAGGAGCGCATCGTCCGATTCCTCACCCAGCCGGCCGGAGGCCATGTCCTCATCGAATCCCCGGGAGGGCGCGGCAAGAGCGCGCTGCTGCGCGAGGTGGTGCGACGGATGCTCTCGGACTTCCTGGAGGATCCCTCCAAGCCCCTGCCCGTGCTGTGTGACGGGCGCGGACCCACGCTGGAGGGACTTGTCTTCCAGGCGCTGGCGTCCAATCCCCTTTCGAAAGACATCCACGAGTTCCTGTTGCTGCGCGGGGACTACGTCCTGGTGGTGGATGGCCTGACGGAATCAGCACTGAGCACCGAGTCCTTGAAGGCGTTCCTGGATGGAAGATATGGGCACTGCGTGAGGCTGCTGCTCACCTCGAGGCCCCACCTCGGTTTTCGACAGGCCGTGGAAGGCTCCAGTCACTGGATGATCGCGGAGCCCAGACGCCTGGATGACGAAACCCTGGGCCGCTTCGTCGCCGCCTACGCCCCCGAGGGACATCCCCAGGCCGAGAAGCGGCTGGAGGCCTGCCGGGGAGCCGATGGAACCTACCTGCCCATCCTGGTCCGGCTGGCGCTGCTGTTCGGTCACGGCTCGGAAGAGGGCATCGCCGCGCTCTACGAAGCGGCCTTCCGGGGTCTTCTGCGCCGGCAGGGCGTCTCGGGGGAAGAAGACACGGAACTGCTGGCCTGGGCGGGGGAGTTCTGTCTGCGGACGTACTGGATCCAAGGCATTCGCTCGCTGCGCTACCGGAATGCACCGGAGCAGGGACAGATGCAGAAACTACTCCACGCCGGACTCCTCGTCCCGGAGGACGCCAGCGTCACGCCAGGGCAGCCACCAGGACAGGTCCGCTTCTTCCACGACTCCATGCAGAGCTACCTCACGGCCCGCGGGCTCTTCACCCGGGTGCATGCGGAGCTGACCTGGGACATTCTCTGGCGCGCCGCCGCCGATCCCCTCTTCCGCACGGACCCTTCCGAACTCGACTCCGGGGCGGATTCGGAGCTGTTCCAGCTGTGTCTGCAAGTATTCGGCCCCGAGGAAAAACTCCGGCGGGAACTGCGCAGGCAGCTCCTGGAATGGGCGACACTCCATGACGATGACCTTTCCAAGCGGGACATCCTGAACACCGTGCCAGAGCACAAGCGGACCCACCTGGAAGCGCTGCTCCACACGGACGCCGAGCTGTCTCCACGAAGCGTCCTGCGGGCAGCCGTCTCCGTCTGCCAGGAGGACCTCGCCAGTCTGGGGACGCTCTACATGCGACTGGCCCAGCGGCTCTGGCCCTGGCATCACCCAGAGCCGGAAGAGACGTGGAGCATGGACTCCGGACAGGGCGCGCGGCCCCGAGCCCATTGACGAAGACGGCCTACTCCACGGCGGCGGGAGGCGGCGCGTTGCTCTTGCGCAGGGGAAGCTCCGGCAGCGCGAGGACGACGAGGAACGCCAGCGCGGCGAGCAGCAGGGTCACCAGGTAGAGGATGCGGACGGCCTCGGTGAAGGCCGTCTTGAAGGCCCGGGCCACCTGGTCCACGGCGGACTCGGCGGACTCACGCGCCCGTGCCAGGCCCTCGAGCTGACCCCGCGCCTGGGCGTCACCCTCCCCTACCGCCCGGGTGAGTGCCTCGCGCCGCCGGTCGAAGTCCACGGCCAGACGCGCCTTGAGGGCCGCCGCGTCGAACATCCGCCCTCCCACCGCGCCCTCCCCTCCCGCCTGCCCGCCCGCGTCCGAGGACGGAGCGAACTCCCGGCGCCACTCGGCCGGGACGTTCCGGGTGGCCTCGGTCATGTGCGTGGCCATGGAGGAGGCGAGTACCCCGCCGAACACCGTGCCCAACAGGGCCACGCCCATGGTGGAGCCCATCTGCCGGAAGAAGGTGGCGCTCGCGGTGGCCACGCCCATCTGCTGGGGCGCCACCCCGTTCTGGATGGCCAGCGTGAAGAGGGGAATCGAGGGCCCCAGTCCCAGGCCCACGAGGATCATCTTCAACGTCAGCTCGCCCTGGGTGGAGTCCGGCGAGAGGGTGAAGGCCATGATGCCAAAGCCCGTCATGAGCACGACCTGGGCGGAGAGCATCAAGGGCTTGTAGCGGCCCCAGCGCGACACGAGCTGGCCCGAGACGACGTTGCCCGTGACCACGCCCAGCGTCAGGGGTGTGAGGGTGAAGCCCGAGCGCGTGGCCGACAGCCCCACCACGTTCACCATGAAGAGCGGCAGGAAGACGATGGCGCCCAGGAACACCCCACCGTTGAGGAACGTGGCCAGGTTGCCCACGGCGAACACCCGGTTGCGGAAGAGCGACAGGTCGACCAGGGGCTCGCGCACGGAGCGCTCGACGAGGAGGAAGGCGATGAGTCCCACGACGGAGACGGCCAGCATGCCCAGGATTTGAGGCGAGCCCCACGCGTAGCCCACCTCGTCCGCGCTGGAGGCGGCGCGGCCCAGCGACAACGCCACGAGCAGGGGCACGGTGAACAGCGCCAGGGTGAGCGCCCCGCCCACGTCCACGGAAGGCCGTGCTCCCGGGCGGCGCAGGGGCGGCATGCGCGTGAGGATGAAGACGAGCGCCACCGCGCCCAGGGGCAGATTGACGAAGAACACCCAATGCCAGCTCAGGTGGTCCGTGAGGAAGCCGCCCACCAGGGGACCCACCACGCTGGACAGCCCGAACACGGCGCCGAAGAGGCCCTGGTACTTGCCGCGCTCGGCGGGCGGGAAGATGTCCGCGACGATGGCGAACGCGCTGGTGAAGAGCGATGCGGACCCGGCCCCCTGCACCGCCCGGGAGAGGATGAGCTGGAGGGTGGTGCGCGACAGGCCGCACAGCGCCGAGCCCCCCAGGAAGATGAGGATGCCGATGACGAGGATGCGCCGCCGGCCGAACCCGTCCGACAGCTTGCCGTACACGGGCACCAGCACGGTGGAGGCCACGAGATAGGACGTGGTGAGCCACGCGTAGAGCGAGGCGGGGATGTGCAGGTCACGCTGGATGGAGGGGCCCGCGGTGGACACGATCGTCTGGTCGAGCGCGGCCAGCAGCATGCCGAGCATCACCCCGGCGAGGGTGAAGAACTTCTGGGGTCGCGTCATCTCGAAGGTCTGCGAGGCGGCCATGCACCACGGCTTCTCACGAAGGGGGCACTCGCCACAACGCGAAGCGAGGTAGGGTCCCAGTGGGAGGCATCGTGAGTTCTCTAGTGGATCCCTTCGTGCGCGTGGCCTATCGCGGTGCCTACAATCTGGCACTCGTCTGGTGGTTCGTCCGACGTCCAACGACCGAGGGAACCCTCGTGGGGGTGTGGCGGGGCCGCGAGGTGTTGTTGTTGCAGAACTCCTACCGGCGCGACTTCAGCCTGCCGGGCGGTGGCCAGGACCCGGGGGAGAGCTCCGCGGAGACGGGCTCGCGCGAGCTGCGCGAGGAGGTGGGGCTGCACGTGCCACCCGAGCGGCTGCGTCCCGTCTTCGTGAGCCAGAACCGCTACGTGTACAAACACGACACCTGCCACTTCGTGGAGCTGGAGGTCGAGACCGAGCCCCCGCTGGTGCTCGACCACCGCGAGGTGGTGTGGGCCCGGTTCATCGACGTGGACACCGCGCTGCGCCTGCCCCTCGTGCGAGTCGTCCGCGAGTACCTGGAGGACGCCGCGCGGCGGCGTCAGAGCGTCACGCCGTAGAGGGCGCCGAACTTGGACTGGAGGTAGGCGAGGAAGTCCACGTCGGTGAGGCCCTGGCCCGTCACCTTGCGCACGAGCTCCTCCGCGGGCAGGCGGTAGCCCTCGGCGTGCACGTGGTCGCGCAGCCAGTCGCGCAGGGGCCGCAACTCGCCCCGGGCAATTCCCTCCTCCAGCCCCGGCAGGGCCCGCCGCGCCGCGGCGTAGAGGGACGCCGAGTAGAGGTTGCCCAGGGAGTACGTGGGGAAGTAGCCGAACTCGCCCCAGGCCCAGTGGATGTCCTGGAGCACGCCCTGCAGGTCATCCGGCGGGGTGATGCCCAGGAAGCGCCGCATGCGCTCGTTCCACGCCGCGGGCAGCTCGTCCAGGGGCAGCTCGTCGCGGATGAGCAGCAGCTCCAGCTCGTAGCGCAGCACGATGTGCAGGTTGTACGTCACCTCGTCCGCGGCCGTGCGGATGAACGAGGGCGTGACACGGTTGATGGCCGCGAGGAAGCCCTCCAGTGCCACGCCCGCGAGCCCCTCGGAGAAGGTGTCGCGCATGAGCGGGAAGTAGTGCGTCCAGAAGGGCCGGCCGCGCCCCACGAGGTTCTCCCACAGGCGCGACTGGGACTCGTGCAGGCCCATGGAGGGCGCGTTCGCCAGGGGCGTGCGGTGGTGGGCGGGCTGGAAGCCCTGCTCGTACAAGCCGTGCCCGCCCTCGTGCAGCGTGCTGAAGAGGCCCTCCAGCGAGTGCTCGTCCAGGTCCGTGGTGAGGCGCACGTCCGTGGGGTGCAGGCCGCTGGAGAAGGGGTGGATGCTCTTGTCCTGTCGTCCCGCGTCCAGCTCGAAGCCCATGTCCCCGAGCATCCGCAACGACACCCGCCACTGGGCCTCGGTGTCGAAGCGCCGGCCCTGGAAGAGCTCCGGCACCTGGCGCGGCGCGGCCTGGAGCGCCCCCACCAGGCGGATGAGCGTGTCACGCAGCGAGGCCAGCACCGGGCCCAGGCGCGCCACGCGCATACCGGGCTCGTACTCGTCGAGCAGGGCGTCATAGCGCTCGCCGCCATGGCCATACGCGTCCGCCTGCTCCCGGCGCAGGGCGAGCAGCCGGGAGAGGGCGGGCTGGAAGCGGGCGAAGCGGCGCTCCTCACGGGCCTCGCGCCAGGCGTGGAGGCCCTGGCTCTGGGCCTCGGCGAGCGCCTTCACCAGCGTCCGCGGCAGCTTCACCGCCCGATTCCGCTCGTGGGTCAGCACGCGCGCCATGGCGCGCTGGTCCGGGGTGAGCCCTGGAGCCTCCGAGGCCCAGGCGAGCAGCTCGCCCAGCCGGGGGTCCACCAGGCGCTCGTGTTGGATGCCGTGCAGGGTGGAGAGCTGGTGGGAGCGGGCCTCATGGGCGCGGGTGGGCAGGTAGGTCTCCCGGTCCCAAGAGGCCAGGCCGATGACCCCTCCCAGGTCGCGGAGTTCGTGCATCCGGGCGAGCAGCGCGTCGAAGGTCTTGTCCATGAAGGGAATCCTTAGGGGAATCCTTGGTCCAGCCCGGCTCGGACTTCCGCGCGGCCCGGCATTCGGTTAATGGGCCAACGCATGGCCACCCAGGTTCAGTTCTTCATGTCCCCCGACGACGAGGTCGCCTTCTTCCGCCACCTCGAGCGCTTCGAGCTGGAGGTATACCCCCGGCGCGTGCCACCCGACTGGGAGACCTTCCGGGCCTCGCAGGCGAACGTGCCCCGACTGCCCGAGGAGGACCTGTACCTCGTGGTGCTCGCCGCGGGCCCGGCCATCGTGGACAAGGTGAAGCGCGGCCCGGACAAGGGCTTCTGGCGCATCGACGAGGTGCGCTCGCCCGTCATCTTCTTCGAGCGCTGCCGGCTCAACGAGGAGGGCGAGCTGCTCAGCGGCCAGATGTGGGCGGAGATGGACGTCACGCCCCAGACGGGCCGCAAGGAAGCGGCCGCGGATATCTTCATGCGCACCTACCGCGAGGTGGAGGAGTACCTGAAGAAGACCTTCCGCAAGGGCGACCCCAAGCCCTTCCTCGTCGGCCCCAAGGCGGCGCGCCTCTACAAGGAGACGCGCCTGGTGCTGCGCGACTCGGCGCACCGGGGCGGCACGGTGGTGCCGTACAAGTAGCCCGCCCCGGGCGGCTCCGGTGCTTCAGCTCCCGGTCGCGGCGAGCTGGCGCAGCTGCGGCGCCGCCGAGAGGAACTTCAGCTCCGGGTGCTTCTCCTCGGCGTGCTGCAGCGCCCAGTCGTCCCGGAAGAGCACCAGGGGCAGGCCGTCGCGGTCCTGCACCGTCTGGCGATTGCCCTCCCAGTCGAAGGTCTTCGGATCGAAGTTCGGCCCCACCACCCAGCGGGCGTGGCTGAAGGGCAGCCGGTCCAGCATGATACGCGCCCCGTACTCGTGCTCCACGCGGAACTGGAGCACCTCGAACTGCAGGGCGCCCACCACGCCGACGATGGGATCCTTCATGCCCATGCCGAGCTGCTGGAAGATCTGCACCGTGCCCTCCTCGGAGAGCTGCTCCAGGCCCTTCTCCATCTGCTTGCGGCGCAGCGGATCCTTCGAGCGCACGATGGCGAAGTACTCCGGGCTGAAGCGCGGCACGCTCTCGAAGAGCAGATCCTCGCCCTCGGCCAGGGTGTCGCCGATGCGGAACATGCCGGGGTCGAACAGACCGATGACGTCTCCCGGCCACGCGTCCTCGATGGCCGTGCGCTCGGCGGCGAGGAACTGGCTGGGCTTGGCCAGCCGCACGTCCTTGCCCAGGCGCGAGTGGAACGCCGTCATCCCCTTCACGTAGCGGCCCGACACCACGCGCATGAACGCGATGCGGTCGCGGTGCGCGGGGTCCATGTTCGCCTGGATCTTGAACACGAAGCCGGCGAACTTCGGGTAGGTGGGCTCGCGCGGCCCGTCCTTCGTCGGACGCGAGGTGGGCGGCGGCGCCAGCTCCAGGAACGCGTCCAGGAAGGGCCGCACGCCGAAGTTGGTCATCGCGCTGCCGAAGAACATGGGCGTGAGCTGTCCCTCGGTCACCTTCTCCCGGGTGAACTCGTCCCCGCCGATGTCCAGAAGCTCGATCTCCTCCTTGAGCGTGGCCAGCTCACGCTCACTGAGCACCGAGTGGATTTCCTCGGAGTCGAGCGGCACCGAGCGCTCGGCCACCTCGGACTCGCCGTGGCGCCCTTCCGCGGAGAAGACGTGCACCACCTTGTGCTGCCGGTCATACACGCCCCGGAACTCGGGCCCCATGCCGATGGGCCAGTTCATCGGGTAGGCGCGCAGGCCCAGCACCTGCTCCAGCTCGTCCATGAGCTCCAGGGGCGCGCGGCCGAAGCGGTCCAGCTTGTTCACGAAGGTGAAGATGGGGATGCCGCGCATGCGGCAGACCTTGAAGAGCTTCTTGGTCTGGGGCTCCACGCCCTTGGCCGCGTCGATGAGCATCACCGCCGCGTCCGCCGCCGCCAGGGTGCGGTAGGTGTCCTCGGAGAAGTCCTGGTGGCCCGGGGTGTCCAGCAGGTTCACCGCGTGGCCCCGGTAGGGGAACTGCAACACCGAGGAGGTCACGGAGATACCGCGCTGCTTCTCCAGCTCCATCCAGTCGCTCGTCGCGTGGCGGCTGGCTCGGCGGGCCTTCACGCTACCGGCCAGGTGGATGGCGCCGCCGTAGAGCAGCAGCTTCTCGGTGAGGGTCGTCTTGCCCGCGTCGGGGTGGGAGATGATCGCGAAGGTGCGCCGACGGGCGACCTCCTGGTCGAGCTCGGATGCCATGGAGAGTGCAACTATCACGCGGCGTGTATTTTTTCGCGGGGCACAGATTGCGACATCGCCTTGCTGGAAGGCGTGCGGGGCTTCAAGCGTTCGGGTATGCCCCCGGGTACACTCACCGTGCACCCCTCTTCGCCAGGAGGCGGGGATCCGGGGCCACGACAGGAGCCGCCATGCAACGCAGCACGTTTTCGACGGGAACTCCTTGGGAAACGCAGGTGGGCTACTCCCGCGCGGTCCGGGTCGGACCGTTCATCTTCGTCTCGGGGACGACGGCCACGGACGGCTCGGGGCAGGTGGTAGGGGGTGGGGACGCCTATGCGCAGGCCCAGCAGGCGCTGCGCAACATCCAGGCGGCGCTCGAGGGCATGGGGGCCGGGCTGGAGCACGTGGTGCGCACCCGGATGTACGTGACGGACATCGCCCACTGGCAGGAGGTGGGACGGGCCCACGGCGCCGTCTTCGGCGCCATCCGCCCCGCCACCAGCATGGTGGAGGTCAAGCGGCTCATCGACCCGGCCATGCTGGTGGAGATCGAAGCGGACGCGCTGGTGCCCTGAAGCCGCGAGCGCCGGTGAGGCCGTGGAGCATCGCGGGAGACTTGAGCACCGGGGACTGTGGCGTGGACATGTCGCTGGCCCTACCACAGCGGTCACATGCGCCTCAAACGATCCATCCAGAAAGCATGGGGCTTCTCGCGCCGGTAGCTCCAGCCTTTGAGATGGAAGTGGAGGGCGTGGGGCGGCGGAGCGGCCTGCAGTTCCCACGAGCCGTACCAACCTCAAGGGGCTGCGCGCCCGCCGATCTCCGGGAAACGCTCGTAGGCCCGCTTGAGCGCGTCCAGGTGCGTGGAATCGTCCAGGTCGAGCGGCGCCTCCGTGAGCTGCACAACCCACCCACCGGTCGCGGTACACCGTGAGCGCGAGAGCAGTTCCGCGTCGTGGGCCGGGTCCGGGAACCCGATGGCTCGTGCGGCGGCAGCCGACCAGTAGTTCAGCCACCCGAGGCGACGCGGAATCTCAGGCGAACGAATGTAGTTTGGGAACCTGAGCGCGGGCAGCCCCCGTGGCGGAACTCCTGGCTTACGCACCGGATCGACCGTCTGCCGCGAAATTTCCACGGTCGCGTTGAAAGGCGTAGCGTGTCCCCAATACGCGCGTGCGCCCTCCCCAATCGCCGCGAGCACATCCGCTGCCGCCGCGATACCGGCTGCGTCGAATGGCAGTTGCGCATGAATTTCAAAATGCGGCGCTCCATCCGCGGCAAGACCATTCGGGTTTTCCCAACCGGAAATCGTCACCAAATGGGCATCGTCATCATTGCAGAGGAACGGAAACCCTCCGCCTGCCTTATTGGACGCGACCCATTCATCGCGGTGAGGCAGCGAGATGAGGTCTTCCTTCTCCGAAGTCGTCCACCCCAAGCGCAATCCAGGAAGTGCACGCTCCATTCCATGAACGATGGCAAGCGGGCGCCCATCGTCGCTCGTAAGCACAGGGGCGTATACGCTGATATTCATCTCATTTCGACCAAACGCCATGTCAGCACCAGTTCATGAGGACGACGGTGAGGGTATCATCCAAACTCTCCAGTATCGCCTGGTGTGCGGCGCTTTTGACGCCAACGGCGAAGTTGTATCCACATGCTTCCGCGAGTTTTTTCTCGCGCTGTATTTCCGGCAGTTTCATTCTGACAAGGAACTGCTGCGAGCGAGGCGGTTGTTTTTCAAAATCATCCGTTTTGACCTCCCACAGCGTGCGCGTGGCGAGTTGCAGCGCGTCGAAGTTCTTCCCATTCACGTACACATCCCCACCGGGGAAGCTGTTGTTCGGCATCTTGTCCGCGCACTCGTTGTGCGGGTCATGCCCGCCCAGGTGGCGCGGCAATGGGATGGGCTTGCATCTCGTGTCGTCTTCCTCGGTGAGGGCGGTCGCGGGCTGCTTCTGCGGCGAGGGCTCCCGGGCCGGTGCTTTCGCCGCACGAGGCTGGGCCTCGAGTTCCACCATGAGCTGCCGCGAGGCCTCCGACACGTCTCGCAGCCGTGCCTCGAACTCCCGTTGAGCATCGACCCAGGGTGGGCGGCTGTCGGACTCCAGCCCGGCGGTGCTGGAGGGCCAGAGCAGGACGAGGCCCACGAGCAACGGGCCCACCCGGGAGAGCGCCCCGGCGAACGTCCTGGCACGGCCCGTCTGAGCAAAACCCTCTGCGCCCCTCACCACCTCGGCGGCTTGCTCGCTCGTTTTCGCGGCTGTGGAAAAGCGCTCGAAGGCCCGTTCCGCCGCGGTCAGCTTGCGATCCAACGCCTCCCACTGACGCGGCTCCAAGTCATTACGCGCCCGAGACAGCAACGCCCGGACCCGGTCCAGGTCCGCCCTTCCAATCCGCGCCCCTTGCTGCACCGGCTCCATCGGCGAGGACACGAGACGGATGCTCGGGCCTGGGGGAAGAGTCGGGACGAAGACGTGAGGCCGAGGCATCGACGGTGAAGGGGGCGCGCTCGCGCAGGCGGAGAGAAAGAGCAGCAGTGAGAAGCAAGCGCATAGACGCATGGCCACGTTCTATCCCCCTGACCCTCACCTTGCGCAGGACGGCGCCGGTGAGGCCGTGGAGCATCGCGGGAAACTCGAGCACCGGGGGACTGTAGCACTCCGAAGGCGTGAACCCGTGCCTCAGCGCGCCGGGCAGGGATAGGCGGAGACGATGGAAGCGCGAATCAGGCCCGTCGTCTGGGGGTCGTCGGGGCCCACGGTGTTGTTGGTGAAGGCGCACCCGTACGAGGAGCTCGAGACCACGGCGGGGTCGAGCACCTCGTCCCCCTGGGGCTTGAGGCCCCGCTGCTCCCACTGGACCATGGCATCGAAGGCGGCGACCTGTTCGGCGGTGGTGAAATCGCAGTGGCTGACGCCGCGGATGGCGCGCTGGACGAGCCACTGGGAGGTGCCCTGGGCATCCGCGCGGCGCTTGAAGATCTGCTCCATGCTGAAGGGGACGAACAGATCGCCCAGCGTGTGGAGGCTGACCACGGGAACCGAGATGCGGGCATTCGTCTTGGGAATCCATCGGAGCCCATCGCGGCGGAGCCTGTTGGCCTCGGGGTCTCCGCGCACGCGGTAGATGGAGGCATTGAACGCCTGCTCCTCGGCGGAGAGGCTCGCGTCGGCATCGAACTGGAACTGGATGTCCACGGTGGAGATGCCGTCCCGGTTGAGGATGCCGTCCAAGGTGCCGGAGCCGCCGAAGGTGCCCCAGAGCAGGTCCTGGATGCTCCTGGCCAGGGGGCCACTGAAGCCGGGGTCGAACAGGGGCCGCTCGCCACCGGTCAGGTGCTTGACGACCTGCTTCACTTTGTCGCCCTGGGGAGTCACCTCGGTGGGGTAGGTCTTGAAGAGCGCGGCCTTCACGCCAGGTTGGATCAGCGCCCAGTCCTCCACCGGCCAGCCCGAGGCGGGGTAGCCCGCGAGCTGCTGGGCGGCGAGCCCGTAGGCGGCGAAGTAATTGAACAGCTCCGAGTCGCCCAGCACGCCGCACATGGGGACGGCGCCGTCGTAGCGGACCTTGTGGTTGGCGGTCTCGAGGGTCTCCGCGTCGATGGCGGCGGCGGCGACATGTCCGCCCATGGAGTGACCGATGATGTACGTCTTGCGAGGGGCCTCGAGCGGGCGGCCCCGCTCGGAGGCGATGCGCGTGAAGGCGAGCGCGAGGGCGTTGGTGTCCTCGATTCCCGCGCGCACGTCATAGGAGTTCTTCGAGTAGCTCGAAGCGGCCCAGGCGTACCCGTTCTCGAGGAGGTGGCGCCGGATGCTGGGGGTGCTGACGTTGAGGGTGCTCGCGGTGCCGGCGTACCCGTGCGCGTACATCACGAGCATGCCATTCCAGTTCTTGGGGACCTCGATGCGATAGCCGCTGCCCTCGAGGGTGCCCCACCAGCGGTCGCTCTCGGGGGCGTTGGACAGGGCGGTGAAGGGCAGGGCCGCCTCGTCGACCGTATAGGTGCGCGAGTCCTGGCCGCGAGTCTCCTCGGGATCCACGGGGGGTGGATTCTGCCCATCTGGCGGGTTGTCCGGGTGCTCACAGCCGTGCAGGACCAGACCGGCGAGCGCGAGCGCCGCCGTCATGCGAAGGGTTCTTCTCATCGTGTTGTCTCCAGCGAGTACTTCGGGGTCATCTGGCTCACGTCCCGCGATTCGCACTCTTTGACACCGCAGCCGGGAGGATCAGAAAACCCGTTCCGCTCCCTCGCCTCCTACGAGTCGTCCGCCTCCCTGGTTGGGCGAGCGCTCGGGTCGTCCCGCGGTGGGCACTGCGCGCCCAGGACGTTGTCGGAGAAGGTGTTGCCGTACTCGGCGCGGGTGAAGTCCGTGGTCACCTCGAGCGCGCGGAGGAGGCCGCAGCCGGAGGAGTGGGTGAACTCGCTCCGGGTCACGAAGGCGCCCAGCTCCTGGCGGACGGTCAATGCCGCCGGGCCGGCATGGGAGACGGAGACATGCTCGAGCCTGCTGCCCCCGGCATCGCCGAAGGTCAGACCCTTCCAGAAACCCGGTGAGGGCGTGGATGAGTGCGCCACGAAGCGGATGGGCCGCGTGGCGGTGCCCTGGGCCACGAGACTCCCTTGTTCGTCAACCCAGACTTCCTTGTCCGGGGCCATCCGGATCTCGGTCCCCGGGACCAGGGTGAGCACCGGCCTGGATTGGAGGTCCATTACGTAGAGGTCACTTCGCATGACATACGGCACCCCCAGGTTCGGCCACGTCTGACTGTGCTTGACGGAGCCCGAGACGAAGACCGCGTTGGACTGGTTGCCCGTGAATTCGCTGTCCGTGGGAATGGAGCCCACCGCATCGGCCCGGCTCGAGAGCGGATGGCCACACCCATTCACCCGGAGCTTCGTGGAGCCGGGGGCGAACGTGCCACCATCGAGCAGATAAGCACCTCCGAGACACCGGCGCACGGTGACGTTGTCGGCGAGGAGGGAGCCATTCACGTACAAGGCGCCACCCAGCGAATTCCCATTCACGCCTTCGATGACGGCGTGATGGAGGCGGAGGGAGGAGTGTTCGTTCACCAGGATCCCCGCCCAGGAGCGGGATTCAGAGGCGGTGTCTGGGTCATCGGAGGTGAGCAGTACGGGGCTCGCCTCGGTTCCTTCCACGGAGAGGATCCCGGTTTCCGTGCCACCCACATCCAGTGTCGCGAGGGGCTGGAAGCGGACCACGACGCCGGCTTCCAAAGTCAGTTGGGGAGCGTTGGCGCCAGCCACCGTCAGGAAGGTGCGCACCACGTGGGGGTTGTCCGCTGCCCGCCACGTTTCAGAGGCAGTGATGTTCCCCGAATGGATGAGGCCCTGGACGTTCAGCGTGGCCTCACCGGGGAGGACGTCATACCTGGTCGAGAAGGCCGTCGCCCGGATGGTGACAGTGCCCCTGGCGCGGGCCTCCACCCGCCCCGTCGAATCCACTCCCGCCAGCTCCCCATCGCTGCTGCTCCAGCTCAGGGAACCGACATCCGCGGGGCGTCCGTCCGGATCCGTCGCGTTCGCCGAACATTGGGTGCTTTTCATGACGTCCAAAGTGGCCGCCGCGCAGGTCACCGTGATTCGGACCTGCTCCTCGCTTCTTTCCTCCTCACAAGCGGACAGAACGAGCAGGAAGCAGGCAGACAGGCATCGATTCGTTTCTTTGATGTTCATGGGATTGTGGAGCGAGAGCATGCCGCCCCACTCCGAGGGTGGAAGGAGAAGCGGGAAACGGGCAGGTGGCGCGAACCTGGAGCCGGACCAGCGTTCTCTTGTGCGGCGAGGTCCTGATAAGCTGAGCGCCGTTGATTCGCGCCCTTTCGATCCATTTCCTGCCGGGCCTGGCCCTTGTGCTCTGTGCGGCGGTGTGCCCGCTGTCCGCCCACGCGGGCCCGCGGTCTCTTCTGGCGGGCTGTACGGCGGAGCCGTTCGGCGGTGAGGGGTGGAGCTACGAGTGCGGTGACTTCAGTGCCGTCCTCTCGGACCACGCGGGCGTCTCCGCCCAGAGGCTATGGCAGCGCAGCCGCCGCACCTTCCAGAAACAGGCCGCGGGGGGAGTGACCTTCAAGGAGGTGAAGGCCACGCTGGCGGGCCGCAAGGTGCGCCTCCTGAGCATGCGCCCGAAGGTGACCGAGGCGCAGGAGTCCTCGGTGTTCGCCGTCGTGCCGGTGAAGGGAAAGGGGGCGCGGCGGCTCCTCTGCAAGGCCCGTGGCACGCCGGAGCCTCAGGCCCGCTGTGGGCGGGTGCTGGAGCAGCTCGCGTCGCAACCGTGGAGGGCCCTCCCCGAGGAGGGGGTGGCCGTGGCGCAATCGGATGCCGCGCTCGCGGGCCGGGAGCTCGTCGCGCCCGACGGGTGCAACCTCACGGCGGAGAATGGCAGCGGCCGGATCGAGTGCGGCGACGGCTCACGGCTCGACTGGACCCGGCTCCCCGATGCCTCCCGCCTGCGAGACTCCGTGCGGGTGGGCATGCTGACGTTCAAGGACGTCCCCCGGGCGAGCTTCCTGGAGTCGCGCCTTCCCTGCGCCATCGACGGCGCCAGGACGGAGTGCACGTACCTGCGCATGCTCGGCCCGAGTGAACGGCGGGAAGCGTACTTCGCGGGTGCGGTGGTGCGCGGGATGCCGACGGTCATCTCGTGCATCGCGGGAAGGTCCTCGCGGCTGTTGCCCCAGGCGTGCCAGCAGGTACTCCGCATCCATTGAGATGGACGGGCGCCTCTTGCCGGGGTGTCCGGGAGCGGAGGGCGACGGTATAAGGTGCGCGGAAAACATGTCCCGAGAGCCGCTGGCCGCACCCATCCCCTCCGACGAGCCCTGGAAGACCGTCCTCCTGCTGGTGGCCTGGGGGGGCTTCGCCGCCTGGTGCGTGAGTGGCATTCCTCCCTCCGTGGATCTGCCCGCCCACGCGGCCCAGATGCAGACGCTCGCGGAGCTCGTCCGGGGTAATCCCCAGGTGTCCGCCGACTACGAGGCGCACCTCCCGCTCGGCTACGGGCTGCCCATCTGGCTCTTCCTGCCAGTGACGCTGCTGACGAATGGTGCCTTCGCGGCGCGGCTGGCCGCCTGGACGGCGCTGATGCTCCTTCCCCTGTCCCACCTGGCACTCGCGCGGGTCCTGCGCCGGCCCACGTGGACGGTGGTGTTCGGGTTGCCGCTCGCCTTCAACATCTCCTACTGGTACGGCTTCCTCCCGAGCTTCTTCTCGCTGCCGCTCGCCCTGCTCTCGCTCGCGCTCTACCTGCACGCCCTGCGCGGCCCGGGGCGCGCCGTGGGCGCGGTGGTGGGGCTCGCGCTCTTCTCCACGGCGACGATGCTCTCGCACCTCGTCGCCTTCGGGGCCCTCTGTGTCGGCGTGGCCGCGCTCGCGCTCACCTCCGAGTCCCGGCGCCGGGCGGTGGGGCTCGCCGCCGCGGGCCTCGCGCTCCCCCTGGCCCTCTGCGCGACCCGCGTGGTGACGCTCGCCTCCAGGGCCGTCACCGCCGGCGACCACATGGCCACGGACTACGGGTGGGGCTCGCACTTCAACTGGCTCCTGCGCAACTACCGCCCCGAGGGCCGTCTCGCCGTCGTGGGCCCGCTGCTGGTGACCCTGGTCTTCGTGGTGGCGTACCTGCGCCATCGGCGCGAGGAGCCCCGGGCGCCCTGGGTGCTCTTCCTCGCGCTGGGCGCGCTCTTCCTGGTGACGCCCAAGGCGCTCTCGGGCGCGTGGCTCATCCACGTGCGGCTGCCGGTGCTCGCGGGCGTCGTCGCCCTCGTGCTGGTGGACCCGGCATACATCGCCCGGCGGTTGCGGCTGCTGCTGATGCTCGTGGTGGTGGCCTCGCTCGCCGAGACGGCCCGCTACCACTGGCGCTTCAAGCAGGAGGTGGCGGGACTCGAGACACTGGTGGCGAGTCCTCCGCCCCAAGGGGTGCACGGCTACCTTTCGCTCGTCGGGAACCGGGCCCGGGACAGCCGCCTCGTCTACCTGGAGCACCTCGGCCAGTGGTGGACGGCCACCCAGGGCGGAGTGGGGCACCACTTCTTCGCCGATGCGGACCACCAGCCCGTGCGCTTCCGCCCGGGCCACTCGCTGCCGCAGGCGTTGGACGCGAATTCCGCGCGGCAGCTGGCTCCCTTCAACACCCTGCTGGTGTACGGGGATGCGCCGCTGCCCGGAACCCTCACGGACTTCGAGGAGACCGCACGCGCGGGCTCATGGCGCCGCCTGGAGCGGCGCTGACGAAGGTTCGCGTGCGGCCGGTTACGGGTTGAAGAGCTTCGACGCGTCGACGTATGCGTTGTACTCGGCCAGCTTGCCGCCTTCGAAGCGGGAGATGGTCGCCCACGGCACCGTGAGCTTGCTCCCATCCTTGCGCACGTAGGTCACCAGCCCGTTGGCGAAGGCGCGGTCCTCCAGAGTCCAGCAGTTCTGGAACTGGTGGCTGATGCCGCCGATGGCCGAGAAGAACCCGGCGATGAAGTCCTCGATGCGGCCGCGGCCCGAAACCGGCTCGTTGTTGCCAAAACGGAAGACGCCCCCCTCGGTGAAGAACGACGAGAAGCCGCGGGCGTCGAGCGCATCCACGTGCGCGAACATCTCGTCGAAGAATCGCTTGTGCTCCATGAGTGCATTCTCCTGGTGCGGCATCGTGGACAGGGGGGCCGCGCATGCCGACCCGAAGGTTACGTGGTCCCTCCCGGCAACGACAGCACCTCCTCGAGGGCGCTCTTCCAGCCACCGGCCTGCTTGCCCACGAGGGTGCCCTCGTCCGGATGGGCCTTGCCCCGGTGACGTGGGGCAGGCTCACTCTCGAACACCTCTCTCGGGATTTGTCGGGAGCGCAACTTGCTGGAAGATTTCATCCCAACCGGGTCGGGGATTGGTGAACGCTGAGGGCTCGGGGGAGCACTCTCGGCCATGCCGTCCCTTGCGGAACTCATCGAGCGGAATCGAGAGTCGCTGCTCCTGCGATACCTCGAGGAGGCCAGTCGGCTTCCGTCCGCCAGGGCCGTGAGCCCCCAGGATGTCATCGACAACCTCCCCGAGTATCTCGCTACCCTGCGCACATCCTCCCGCGATCAGCGCGAGGACCCTGGCTACACACGGCGGAGTCTGGAAGAGGCTCACCTCCGGCGGCGTCTGAGGTTGGGCTACACGCAGGAGGACGTGAAGGCCGAGTTCGCCCTCCTCGGGCGGCTCCTCTCGAGCCTCGGGACGTCCCTCCCTCCCAGCCAGCAGCCCCCTGCCGAGGACACCCAACGGCTCCACGACTGGCTGCGAGCCGCCCTGGAGCACACGGAGTCCGTCTTCGGCGAGCGCTCACCCGAAGCCAGCCACCGCATCCCACCCGGTCTCGGAGCACCGCAGCTGCGTGAGGCGCACCTGCGACTGGCGATCGAGGCCACTGGCCTGGGGACGTGGGACTACGACCCCCTCACCGACGTGGTGCACGCCGACGAGCGCTGCCTGCACCTGCTCGGCCTGCCTCCGGATGCCACCTTGGACTATTCCGTCCACCTCTCCGCGCTGCACCCGGAAGACCGTGAGCGCGTGCATCAGGTGGTGCAGCACTCCTTGAGTCCGACCGGCAGTGGCTCCCATCAAATCGAGTTCCGCACCGTGGGCCTGAGGGACGGTATCGAGCGATGGTTGTCCGGCAACGGGCGGGCCCTCTTCGATGAGAACGGACGGGCGGTGCGCCTCGTCGGCACGGTGCTCGACATCACCGAGCGTGTGCGCGAGCGCGAGGCCACCGAGCGAGAGAGGAAGCGGCTCACGGCCATTCTGGAGAGCATGTCCGAGGCCTTCCTCTCCTTCGATCAGGATTGGCGCTTCACCTATGTCAACCGCGAGGCGGAGCGCTTCATGGGAATGTCGCGCGAGCAGCTGCTGGGCCGCGACCACTGGGAAGTCTTCCCCGCTGCCCGGGGAACGAACGTGGAGCGCTACTACCAGCGCGTGGCCGCCGAGCGCATCCCGCTCTCCTTCGAGAACTTCTACATCCCCTGGCAGCGCTGGTTCGAGGTCCACGTCTACCCCATCGACGAGGGGATCGCCGCCTTCTTCCAGGACATCACCGAACGCAAGCACCGCGAGGAGGAGCGCGAGCAACTGCTACGTGAGCAGACCCGTCTGCGCGAGCAGGCCGAGCAGGCGCTGCTCCAGAGTCAGCGCGCGGCGGAGGTGCTGGAGCATGGGGATCCCTTCGTCCTGCTCGACAGGGACTTCCGCATCACCCAGGTGAACAAGAATCAGGAGCTCATCAGCCAGAAGAGACGCGAGGAGGAGCTCGGCCGTATCCTCTGGGATGTCTTCCCCGCCATCGACAATCCCGAGTCCGCGTACTGGCGTGAGTACCACCGCGCGATGAATGAGCGGGTACCCGTGCACTTCGAGGAGTACTACCCCCCGCAGGATCTCTGGGCGAGCGTGAACGCCTACCCCACCGCGGAGGGCGGGCTGGCCGTGTTCTTCCGGGACACCACCGAGAGCAAGCGCGCCGAGCAGTTCCGCGAGCGGTTGATGGGCATCGTCAGTCACGATCTGCGCAGCCCGCTCCACGCCATCACCCTGGCCGCCGAGACGCTGCTGCGCCGGGAGAGCCTCTCCGAGTCCGCGCTCGCCCGGGTGCGACGCATCGTCCAGAGCGGGGAGCGCATGTCGAGGATGATCACCGACCTGCTCGACTTCACCCGCGCCCGGATGGGCGGAGGCATTCCCCTGCAGCGCCGGCCCGGAGAGATGGTGGGGTTGGTTCGCACCACGCTCGAGGAGTTCGACATCACGCACCCGGGCCGCATCGTGTTCTCCCCTGGCCAGGGTCCCTACACCGGAGAGTGGGATCTGGATCGGCTCGCCCAGGTCATCTCCAACCTCGTGAGCAACGCGTTGAAGCACGGGGCCGGGAACACCCCGGTGACGGTGGACCTCCGCGAAGAGGGCCAGGAGATCGTCCTCGTGGTGAGCAACCAGGGCACGCCCATCCCCGAGTCGCTGCTGCCCCATGTCTTCGATCCCTTCCGCCGCTCCGCGGACAGCTCGCGCCAGGGGTTGGGCTTGGGGCTCTACATCGCGCAGCAGATCGTCCTGGCCCACGGGGGCTCCATCACCGCGAGCTCCAGCTCGGTCGCGGGCACGACCTTCTCCGTGCGGCTGCCCCGCGGCTCCGCCCCGTCCTGAAGCAGCCCGCCTTGCCAGGGGCGTCAGCGCCCGACGAGACCGTCCAGCAGGCGCCTGGCGAGGACCATCACGGTATCGCGGCGGGTCCCGTCGAGCCGTTCCCACCCGAGGAAAGCGAGCGACACGGGCTCTGTCGCCGTGAAGGCGGAGAGCGAGGTGATCAGCATCACCGCGCCCGCGCGCTCCTCCTCCCTCCCGGGGCGGCGCTGGCGAGCGATGGCCAGCAGGTCGGCGACGAGGCCGATGCCGGGGCTCCACAGCCCCTCGAACAGCAACGCATAGCCCGGGCCCTGCTCGCTCATCTCGCGCAGCACGAAATCGGTGGTGAGCCGTTGCTCGGCATCCGCTGCTCAAGGCCTGTCGGCCAGCATCCACGAACTTCCCTTGGAGGATTCATGTCTCAAGTCATGTCTCAAGACGTTGCCGTGGCACGCCCCAGTCTCCTGAGGACCCTTGCGCGCATCTGGCTGGGAGCCTCCTTGCTCCTCGCGGGTGCGGGCCACCTCACGTGGGCCCGCACCGAGTTCCTGGCCCAGGGAAGTGACACATCCCCACACCCGCGATGGGCTTTCCCCTTGCCCTATGCGTTGAAGGTGGGCGGGGTGGTCTCGGTCAGGGAGGGGACCGGCTTGTCGCTGGACATCGCCAGGAGTCCCTTGAGGCATTGGGCGGCGAGGAGCCAGTTCTTCGGTTGCTTCATGTCGAGGCCGCCGACGAGCTGCTTGAGGATGCTGAGGGTGTCGAAGTAGACGCGCTCGCAGACCAGCGTCTCGGTCGCGTCGAAGATGAAGTACGCCGTCATGCGCACCCGGAACGAGTTCCCGGTGGCGGGAATCTGGCCCAGCGGACCCAGGTGGGTGCCCATCAACCAGAATTCGACGATGACGGCGTCGTCGCTGTGCCGCAGCGCGATGATCTCGTGGTGCTGATCTGGGAACGCGATGCGGGTGTCGCGGTAGTACCTGCGCACCATGCTGTCGCCGTCGTGCACCGTCAGGGTGGGGATCAGCTCGTAACGGGGGTTCGGGAAGGTCGACAGGACGTCATCCCAGTTCTGCTTCACCTCGTCGTGGAAGTGGTTCAACACCAGCTTCTGCCGTGCCTCGCGGACTTGCTCGGTGGGCATGCGTACCTCTTTTCTTGGGGGGAAGGACTTCAGGGAATGGGGCGGTCAGCCCCGGTGATGGATGGCCCGGTGGCTGAACGTGGGGGCCGTGCCGGGTTGGGTCCATGACGCGGTGAGCTCGCTGGAGGGGAAGAACTGAAGGAACCGTTCGTCCGCCAGGGAGCGATCGACCAGCGTCTTCTCGAGGATCAGCGAGTTGTACTGGTCCGCGGTGGTCTCCAGGGTATTGGCATTGAGGATGACCTCCTGCCCCCAGGTGCGCGCCCACCGCGCGAGCCCTGGCATGCGCGAGTGCTCCGGGGTCAGGCACTCCGCGGCGATGGCATTCTCACTGCTGGCCCAGATGCCAGTGGACGTGTTCAGCACGAGGGACTGGTTGCCGAAGACGTGACCCGGCGTGGCGACCACGGCGACACCGGGCCCGAGGACGTGCCCTCCCTCGATGGCGAGGAAGACGTCGGGCCGGAGGTCCGCGAACGTCGCCGCCTGGTACCACGGCTGCTGCAGGGGATGCAGATCCGCCATGGCGGCGAGTTCATCGCGTTGAACGATGACCCGGGCATTGGGAAGGAGAGGCTTCACGACGCCGCCCAGGTCCTCCTGCGGGGCGGTCGTCCCCACCCAGCGCCTCAGGTCCTGGGTGTGCAGGTGGTCGAACATCAGGTAGTCGACCTCCTCCGGAGCGATCCGCAGGCGCGCCAGATGGTCCAGCACCGTGCCGTGTTCCTTCACGAGGAGGGAATGCAGAGGCCTGGGGACGCGCTCACCCAGCGCCGCGAAGTACGGCGTCTTGCGGCCGAGTTCGACGTCGCTCGGCTCGAAGAGCAGCACGCGCCGCCGGCCATCGGACTCGCGCCAGCGGATGACCAGCATGCGATTGGTGATGGACAGGAAGGGAGACAGCGCCGTGCTGGCGCGGAACAGTCCAAACGCCGTGGGGTACGGCATCGTGACCAGGTCACAGGTGTCCACGCTGTCAGGCGTTCCCGTCGACACGAACTCCGAGCGGAACCGGGCGGCCCGCGTCCGGGCCCAACGCAGCCTGGCTCCGGAGCCTCCCGGCACGCTCTCCATGCCGTCGAAGGTGTCGATGCGCGCGCCCATCCTGGACATGTCCGCGACATTGGAATCCAGCCACTCACGCCGCATCGGGCACCTCCCGCGTTTACCTACGCTGTAGACTGGAAATAATCCTACGACGTAGGTATTGTCAATGTCATGAAGCGTTCCGACGGGCGTGAACCCGACATGGAGCCGGAGGGCGCGGCGCCGCGGCGCGGACGGCCGAGGGGAGGTCCCCGGCTCACGCGGGAGAAGGTCCTCGAGGCCGCCTTGACGCTCGTGGACCGTGGCGGGACCGAGGCGCTGAGCATGCGGAGCCTCGCCGCGGAACTCGGCGTGGACGCGATGAGCCTCTACAACCATGTCGCCAACAAGGATGCGGTCCTCGACGGAATCGCGGAGCTGTTCCTGGGACGCATCGGCCTGCCCGAGCCTACCGGTGACTGGCGCACGGATGTCCGCGCGCTCGCGGCGGCCTTCCGCCACGCGGCGGCCCAGCACCCCCAGGCCGCCCCGCTGGTGCTCACACGTCAGCTCGAGTCCTTCAAGGGCCTCGTGGGCACGGAGTCAACGCTCGGACTGCTGCATGCGGCCGGTTTTCCACCGGAAGAGGCCGTCCATGCCCTGAGGACCGTCCTCGCCTTCCTGGTCGGGACGCTCCTGCGCGAGGTGTCCTCCGGGCCGACCTTCAGCGGCCAGAACCTCGAGGGCCTGGTGGAGCGCCGTGCGGAACTCGAGAATTCCGGCTTCCCCCACGTGGCCCGGGCCGCGCCCCACCTGGCCGCGTGCAATCACGAGGCGGAGTTCGACTTCGGCATGGACTTGCTGGTGGCCGCGCTCGAACAGCGGGCGCGCGCCCGACGACCCACCGCGACGAGCGCGGACCGCCGAACGCGGAAACCACGGTAGGCGTCTGGAGATAACGTCGGCTCAGGGGGTGAGAACCAGCCCATCCGCCACGCAGCGCTCCACCGCTGCGCGGATGTCGGATTCCGCCACTCCCGTGGCCACGGCCACCTCGGCCGGAGCCAGCCCCTCCACCGCTATCTTCAGGGCCAGCAACGCCACGTCATCCGCGGCCATATACAGGGACACCAGGTCTCGCGGGTGGCGCCACAGCAGCGCCAGCTCCTCGCCCGACCGCGGCTCGCCTTGCGCGCCACCTCGGACGAAGGCACATAGCCGACAGGAGTGCCGCAGCACCGCGAGCGTGGGATTGGGCGAGAGCCGCTCCACCGTCACTGGCACCCGCTCCTCCGAGGTGTACACCGCGAAGTCCGTCCACTCGAAGCGCGCCAGCTCCGGCACCCACGCGGGCAGCCCACGTTCCGGCGCCTTGTCCGAGAGGAAGTCCGGGAAGTGCTCTCCCAGGCGATTGAGTTCGTAGTGCCGTGCGGGCCCGGTGACGAAGTAACCCCGCACCAGTTCTTCCCAGGCGGCCTCGCCCACGCATCGCCGCACCAGTGGGAAGAGTTTCTCCACTCCATCCGCCACGTGGTGGCGCACGAAGCGCCCATACAAAGCCACCCGCGCGCGCGGTGCCTCCCACCCGGGGTGCGCCGCGTACAGCCGCTCCAGTCCCGTCGCACCGGGCTCCGCCAGGTATGTCCTCATGGACTCGAAGAAATGCTGGAGGCCCGGCATCACCGTTCTCCCAGGGCTCCGAGCACCGCACGCGCCCGGTCCGCCTCGTCCAGCACGGCCTCCAGCGACGGGATGTCCTGGTCCCACTCGATGAGCGTCGACACCGGGCCGGTGCGTGCCAGGAGATACTGGTAGAGCGACCACACCTCGTCGCGGACGGTGTCTCCGTGGCTGTCGATGAGCATGTCTGGCAATTCCGTGTGGCCGGCCAGATGGACCTGCACCACCCGCTCCAGTGGCAGTGCGTCCAGGAAGGCCCTCGGGTCGTAGCCGTGGTTGCGCGCGTTCACGTACACGTTGTTCACATCGAGCAGCAGGCCGCAGTCGGCCTCCTCGACCACTGCCCGGAGGAAGGCGGCCTCGGACAGGGTGCGCCCGGGCATGTGTGCGTAGTAGGTGATGTTCTCCAGCAGGAAGGGTCGCTCCACCCTCGCCATCACCTCGCGGACTCGTGGCACCACGTGCTCCACCGCCTCCTCGGAGAAGGGCAGCGGCAGCAGGTCGTGCAGGTACACCCCGCCCAGGCGCGCGTAGCACAGGTGGTCGGAGAAGAAGGGGGAGTCCACCCGCTCCACCAGCGCCGCGAGCCGGGTCATGTAATCCTCGTTCAGGGGCTCGGGCCCGCCGATGTCGAGTCCCACCCCGTGGGGAATCACTGGCCAGCGCTCGGCGCAGGCATCCAGCGCCCGTTGCGCGCGGCCGCCCAAGGTGAGGAAGCTCTCGGAGACGAACTCCACCCAGTCCAGTGCCCGCGCGGTGCGGGGGAGTAGCTCATGGAATTCCCGCCGCAGCCCGATACCGGCTCCCAGCGGCGTCAATCCATGTCTTCGTGCATGGCTCGTGGTCATGGGTGGAGTCTCCTGAGAGAGGGCTCTCCGCCATCAGCGCTGGCGCTACCTGCCACCACCGCAACCGCTCTCGCCGCAGCTCGCGTGGGAGCCCTTCTCCGGAGCCGTGGCCTTCTGGCCGCCGCTACAGGTGCCCTCCCCGCACGAGGCCTCGCCGCCCTTCTGGGTGGCCTTGCCGCTACAGGTGCCCTCCCCGCACGAGGCCTCTCCGCCCCGGGTGCTCCCAGCGCCCTGGGTGCCTTTCTCCGTGCCGGGCTCCGCCGAGCGGTGGGTGGTTGCACATCCCGCCGCGAGCGAGCCGAGGGACAGGGTGCCGACGAGTGCTGCCAGGGTCTTGACGTTCATGGAGTGTTTTCCTTGTCGTGTGAATTCTTGCTTTGCGTCATGTTCATCTTCCGGCCGTGAGCTGCATGGCGAGGGCTGCTAGCGCGGGGGGCTTATGCGGAATCGTTGATTGTCCTGGCCGGTGCACGCGGCCTGGATGAGCTTGGAGTCCTTGCCGGGTGAGGCCACCAGACATTTGCCGCTGAACTCGTTGCGAAGCTCCCGGTGCCCATCCGCGCCCCTGTCGCTCACGCGGAACACCTGGCAGTCCGCGCCATTGCACGGCTTCTGGATGATCGCGGCTCCGTCCTCACGGCTTCCGTTCTCGACGTCCACGCACAGTTGGTTCGCCTGGGAGACGATGTTGAACGTCTTGTCCTCGGGCTTCCCGACCGGCTTGAGCCAGAAGCCCTGGCCGGGCTGGGCCTTGTTGGGGGTCAGCACGACGGCCGCTCCCTCCTTCCCCTCCGGGCCACCGCCAAGGGTCACCACCTGGGGGCTGTCCTTCAGGGTGATGACGAGGGGAGTGGACTCGGCTCGTGCCGAGGTGCTGAGTCCCAGGGTCGTCATGGCGGCAACCACCGCCACCGACAGCATCCGGCTCATCATGTGTCTTCCTTTGGTGTGAAGGGTTGAGGCGCTCCACGGATTGGAGTGCGCTCTCCGCTCATGTGATGGTGTGTCAGGAACCACCGCCTCCTCGGAGCCAGCTCTGGAGCCATCCAGGGGGTTGCTCCCCTGCTTGTCGTTCCTGCTCCGCGGGCCTGTCCGCGCTGGCCTCCGGTCCAGGTCCCCTCGAGTCCTGCTCCGCGGGCTGTCCCTGCTCCAGGGGCCATCCCCGCTCGAAGAGCACCCGGCGGGTGAGCTTGCCTTCCTCATAGAGCTCGAGCGGACCCTCGGGCCTGTCCTCCTCGAGGGTGTGCTTCATCAGCGGCTGGCCATCCCGCCAGGCGAGCAGCTCGCCGTGCGTCCTGCCCTCATGGAATCCGAGCTGCATGCGGAAGCGCCCCTGCTCGTCCTGGAGTTCCGCCGGCCCGTGGAGCTGGCCGTCCGCGAACATGACCCGCTGCACCACCTGGCCGTCGGAGCCGTAGAGGCTCGTGGGCCCGTGCAGCAGGCCCGCGCGCCAGTGCGATTCCTGGACGAGCCGGCCGTCCTCGTCATAGGTGGCCGCCACTCCCTCCAGCCGGCCCTCGTCGTCCTCGAAGTAGCGCTCGCGCACCCGCCCCCGCTCGTCCTTCTCGATGAATTCCGTTGGCACGGGCTCATCCCTCCGCTCAGGGGGTGGGCGGAATCGGCGGGAGCGGAGGCCCTCCCATCGGAAGCGGAATCATCGGGCCCAGGATCATCAGGGGCGTCGCCTTGAGCATGTGCATGAGCTTGACGTTGCTGATCAACGTCTGGGCATCGGCCATCATCATGAGCTTGGAGCTGTGCCGCAGCAGCGTGCCCGCCGAGCTCTCCAGGGCCAGCTTCGCCTTCTGGGTGAGGTTCATCCCCGCGATGCTCTTGAGCGACATCTTCGCTTCCTGCGTGAGGTTCCTTCCCGCCTTGACGTCGATGGAGCCCCGCACGTCCAGGGTGAGGTTGCCCCGGACCCGGATGGTGCAGTTGCCCTGGATCTCCGTCACGCTGTCGCGCTCCACGGACACGTCCATGTCCCGGCGGGCGTGCAGATAGAGCTCCTCCGCGCCCTTCTTGTCCTCGAAACGCAACTCATTGGGCTGTCCCCCGCCGGAGGCATCCCCGCGTACGGTGCTCCGGGTCTGCCCGGCGGGCAACGGATAGGGCACCACCTGCTCGGCGTTGTAGACGGAGCCGGTGACGATGGGCCGATCCGGATCCCCATCCAGGAAGGTGACCAGCACCTCCTGGCCCACGTGTGGCAGGAAGAAGTGGCCCCAGCCCTTGCCCGCCTGGCCCTGCGCCACCCTCATCCAACACGAGCTGCGCTCGTCCTTCTGGCCCTCCCGATCCCAGTGGAACTGGACCTTCACGCGGCCGAACCGGTCCGTCCAGATCTCCTCGCCCGCCTTGCCCACCACCCGGGCGCTCTGCACGCCGTGAACCACCGGCCGCGGCGTGACGCGAGGCGGACGGTAGGGCGTGGCGGCGGGGATGGCCTCGAAGCTGTTGCTATAGGCCTCCACCGTCGCCAGGTGAGACACCCAGCACAGCACGTACGCTCCATTGATGTCCTGGCGCTCGTGCTCGGCGAGGGTGAAGCGGTAGCCAGGGATGAACCAGCGCACGTGACCCTGGCCTCGCAGCGTCCGGGCCTGCGCCTCGTGCGCCTCCAGGCGGATCCGG